>NZ_CP063203.1:1245000-1556250 GCF_019904255.1 Marixanthomonas sp. SCSIO 43207 | reverse complement strand
GTGGCGGCATTGGCTCTTCAAAGCTGATTATCACCGAAGCAAGTATTCAAATACATAATTTGCTTATTCTAGACAATAACCGAAATATTTGCAATATAGAAATGCGACCAAAAGGAATTTTGGTTGGTTTTCGTTCGTTACTAGAATCATATGTACTAGTAATACCTTATTACAAATTATCCTTATACAAAGGAAAAGCTGAAGAATACTCCATCTATAGAGATAATTATTTTATAAAAATTGAAGCAAAAACCAAAGATAAAGCCACACACCAATTTATGAATAAAGTAATGAAAGCCAAAGCAAAAGCCACTCCTACCCGGCTTGAAGATTTATAACTTAATTTCTTTTTTTAATAAAAGCTCCTGCTAATAAAGCTAGTACTCCCAAAGCAATCATTGCAAGTGTTTGATTACTTAAACCTTCTTTTGCAGAAACCTCCAAGTTACCTATTCCTACAACTTCTTGGGGCACAAAAGCATTGTATAATCCAAAAATAATTAGTGCCACACCAACCAAAATAAGTATCAATTTTAATACTTTCATAAAGCTATATTTTACAATCTAAAGATAGTAGTAAATTATTATTTAACGAAGCATTACAAGTATGTTTAATACTTAATACATATCTTTAAACAAAAAAGGTTTGAAAATTTTACTTACCGGCGCAAACGGTTATATAGGATTGAGACTTTTGCCCGCCTTATTAGAAAAAGGTCATGAGGTAATTTGTTGTGTGCGGGATAAAAACCGAATTTCTTTAGATCCAGAAACTAGTAAACGCGTAACCCTGTATGAAGTTGACTTCTTAAAAGAGGTTGACACTTTTGGTTTTCCCAAAGATATTGATGCAGCGTATTATCTCATTCACTCGATGAGCGCTTCAACCAGAGATTTTGATGAACTTGAAGCAAAAGCGGCTAAAAACTTCAATAAATATGTAGAAGAAAGCGATGTACAACACGTGGTATATTTAAGCGGAATTGTAAATGAAGACAACCTTTCAAAACATCTTTCATCACGTAAAAAAGTAGAAGAAATTTTATATGAAGGCTCTTATAACCTTACCGTCTTAAGAGCCGGCATTGTTGTAGGCAGCGGAAGTTCATCATTTGAGATCATACGCGACCTCTGTGAAAAACTACCTGTGATGGTTGCTCCCAAATGGTTAAAAATAAAAATTCAACCTATAGCCATAAGAGATGTGATCATTTTTTTATCTGAAGTACTAGGCAACAAAAATTGTTATAATCAATCATTTGATATTGGCGGACCAGATATATTGACCTACAAACAAATGCTTTTAAAATATGCGAAAGTTAGAAAATTACGCCTTTGGATTATTTCTGTACCCGTTATGTCTCCTAGACTATCATCCTATTGGTTGTATTTTGTAACGTCAACCACCTATAAATTGGCTGTAAATCTTGTTGACAGCATGCGTCATGAGGTTGTGGCACGAGACAATAAACTTCAAGATATTTTAAATATTCAACCTATTACTTATGAAGAAGCCATTAAAAAGGCATTCATAAAAATTGAACAAAACCTAGTTATATCAAGCTGGAAAGATTCATTAGTTGCCGGACGGTTATCCAACTTAAAAGGTTACATTCAAGTACCTAAATACGGATGTTTAAAAGATGAACAATCTATTAACTTAGATAATCCAGAAAGAGCATTAGAAAATGTTTGGTCTATTGGTGGATCAAAGGGATGGTACTATGGTAATTGGCTTTGGAAAGTAAGAGGTTTTATGGATCAACTTGTAGGCGGTGTAGGACTAAGAAGAGGGCGCACTCACGCCAATAAAATTTCTGCAGGAGACTCGTTAGACTTTTGGAGAGTATTGTATGCAGACAAAGAAGAAAAGCGGTTGCTACTTTTTGCTGAAATGAAAGTACCAGGTGAAGCTTGGCTAGATTTCTGTATTGATGAGAATAACGTTTTGCACCAAACGGCTACCTTTAGACCAAAAGGGCTTTTCGGAAGACTGTATTGGTACGCTATGTTACCATTTCACTATTTTATTTTTAAGGGTATGATTACCAATATTGCAAGAAATTAAGAAATACAAAATTTCAGAAATGATTTTGTACTATTGTATAAGCAGCAATCTATTTTGAATAGTACACATTTTTTCAGAAAACATAAGTTACTCTGTTTCTCAATGGGGATATTACTGGTTTTTTCCTTTTTCTTATACTGGAAAACAGTTGAAACCTACAACACCATTGAAAATCTATCTATTTGGGTACGTAATTACTTTGGTTCTTTTTACTTGTACCTAGGTTTGGGGTGTGTTTTACTTCTTTTAGGGATTTCAATATCTCCTTGGGGTGCTTACCGGTTGGGGAAAGAACATGAAAAACCAGCCTTTAAAAAACTTCCTTGGATTGCTATGTTATACAGTGCCGGTATGGGTGCCGGAATTTTATTACGTGCCGTGCAAGAACCGGTTTTTATGCAACAAAACCCACCAATCTCTACCTCCTCTTCGTCTGAAATTATAGCATTAGAGTTCACTTTTTATCAATGGGGTTTTACCGCTTGGGCGTTTTATGCTGTATTTGCCTTGGCTATAGGATATGCAATCTTTCATAAAAATAAAACAGTACGCACCAGCAGTACATTTTCTTCGGTTTTTAAACACAAAGAAAACTATATATTATTAGGCATAGACATCTTGACTATATTAACAACCATCTTTGGGTTGGTAGCAGCAGTAGGTCTTGGTGCATCCCAAATTAAAGGTGGTCTCAACCACTTATTTGAGGCAGAATTTAATTATCAATTAATAATTTGCTTGGTTATAGGAATAGGAATTCTTGCCTTAATTTCAGCTTTAAGCGGTGTTGAAAAAGGAATCAAGCGTATATCAACATTAAACATTTACGTAACTATTACTTTGTTGGTCTTTGTTTTTTTTCAAAGTGACATGCTTCATATTTTAGAACAATTTTTTGTAGCGTTTTATAACTATATTATAGACTTTATTCCTATGAGTTTGGCTCTAGGTGATTACAATCCGGGGGTTCAATTTTTGACAGACTGGACCTATTATTATTGGGCATTTTGGTTGGCTTGGGCTCCATTCACAGGAATTTTTATTGCTCGTATTTCAAAAGGAAGAACAATACGGGAAACAATTATTGGTGTATTGCTTGTACCCGCTTTAGGAACATTTTTTTGGTTTACAACTTTTGGTCAATCAGCTTTTGAAATGATTACAGAATGGGGTAATTATTCAGGAGAATTTGATAATGTATTTACATCTATTTTTGTTTTTTTTGAAACCTATCCTTTTACCTCATTAGTAAACTCTATAGTTATAATTTTACTAGTTAGTTTCTTAGTTACATCGGTTGATTCTGCAATTTATGTATTAAGTATGTTTACTGATGGTGGAAACCAAAACCCTTCCAAAAAACAACGTTTTTTATGGGGAATTTTATTAATTATTTTTTCGGTAGGTATTGTACTTTTAGGCCACGCAAAAACAGATAGCGATGTACTTACAGCTATGCAAAAACTGCTTATCATAACGTCATTACCACTTAGTTTATTTATGGTAGTTATGATTTTTCAATGGCTAAGAGAGTTAGCCTTACATACTAAAAAGTAATTTATTTTTTCGGAAGAAATATTTCAGCCATCATACAACGAGCACTTCCACCGCCACAGGTTTCAATTGTGGTTAAATCTGCACTTAAAATCTCGCAATGCTTTTCAATTGCTGAAATCTGTTCTTGAGTTAAGCTTTTATGTGCAGCAGCGCTCATTACCAAATATTTTTTATCATCGGCGCCACGCACCTGTAGCATATTACCGGCAAAATCGTGCATTTGCGCTTCAGATATGGCTATAATTTCTTTTCCATCATCTTTTAAATGCTTGACTACATTCTTCTTTTCTTTGGCATCATCTATGGTATCTAGGCAAATCACAGAAAAATTTTCGCCCAAACACATCATCACATTGGTATGATAGATTGGCACTCTTTTGCCATCCACGGTTTGATTGGCAGTAAAAATTACAGGAGTAAACTCAAAATCTTCACAAAACTCGATTAGCAATTGCTCATCTGCTCTTGGCGATAGCGCACAATATGCTTTTTGATTAACACGATCTAGAATGAGGCTTCCGGTAGACTCAAGATATACACCTTCATTTTCAGCTTCGGTATAATCAATTACATTTTTAATTTCAAAACCTTCTTTTTCAATACGCTCTATAACATCCCCACGTCTTTCCTTACGTCTATTTTCAGCGAATAAAGGATACAGGGCCATATCACCATTTTCATGAAAAGAAACCCAATTATTAGGAAATATAGAATCTGGAGTGTCTAACTCTTTTTTATCATCTTCAACTATAACGTTCACACCAACAGCACGTAGCTTTTCTACAAAAGCATCAAACTCTTGTTGTGCTTTTTCATTTACTTCTGCGTTTTTAAGTTCAATTTCTTCTTGAAAATAATTATTTATAGCCGTTTGCTCATTCATTCTAAAAGCTACCGGGCGTATCATTAAAATTGTATTGGTGATTTGTTGCATAGCGTAGTATTTTGGCTGCAAAATTAAGATTTTTATATGGAATTTTTATTTTTAAGCAACGTAATTTAACTCAGTTGAAATGTCAAAAGTTTGCTACAAGACCTAAACCATATCCCGGTCCTTGAAAAATATTGCGACCATCAAAAACATAGGAACCACTTACATACATTCCAAAGTTTTTGGTTAATGATCGATATACAGTACCGCCTAATTTATGATAATTTACGCCAAAGCGACGAAAGTTTTGAGGTGGTGGTGTTTCTAGATAATCAATTCCGCCAAAACTATGTTGATAATCATAATAAACATCATAATACCATTTTTCTAGCGCTTGACCGGCTTTAAATGTAATAGGCAAACTATTAGGCACCTCTTCTAGCTTAAATGAGAAACCACTTTGCAATGTAGTAAACCAACCCGAACGCCATTGATAATGAGCCATTGCTCTGCTATCTATAATAGTTGCTTGTTGACCAATATCATTAAGCCCTCCAATAGTATAATCTGATATATTTGTAGAAAAACCAGCTGCTACACCTAGTTCAAAAATGCCGCTTGAAGTCTGTTTTTGAAACAATCTATACTTCAAAAATAACGTGGCATCTTGCAGGTTTTTGTTTTTATCAATTTCAATATAAGGTAATGAAATTTGTATGTCCAGGTTTTCTGTAATTCCGTAGGCTGCAAAGAGATTTATATAATAAAGCTCTCTAGATATTTCTGTTTCATTCGTTCCGGCTAAATAATCAATATTATTTTCAAAACCGGCACCTACCGTAATAGTAACGTTGTCTTTACCACGGTAAAAAGCGTCTATCTTGCCTTGTGAAAAGACTTCATAAATAGGAAGTATAAGTAGAAAACTTAGTATTAATCTCATCTTTTGGTGTATTAACAATCAAAAGTTGGTCGAGATAATACTTTAAAAATTACACTAGTCTCGTATTAATGGCATTGTACTGCATCGCAGCAGTCCTTCTTGTTTTGCTATTTCAGCGTAAGGCACTTCTTCTACAGTAAAGCCTTGTTCACGTAGCCAGGTGTTAAGGCGAGTAAAGTTTTTTTCTGAAATAATCACTTCCGGAGATATAGAAAATACATTACTATTCATATTATACATTTCTTCTTTGGTAATATGAAAACAGTTTTCTTTTCCGAAGAAATTTACCAACCATTGATATTCTTCTTCTTCAAGAAATCCTTCTTTGTGAATAATTGCTTTACCTTTTCCTAAGGGTTGAAAGCAACAATCAAGATGCAGGGCATTATCTTTTGCTTCGGTATTTGATTTTTTGAGATTAAATGATTTTACTTTTTTATCCGGAAATAAATCCTGTAGATAGTTTACAGCTTTCATATTGGTGCGTGCAGTAATATATTTTGAATAATCATCGCCTCGATAGGTACCCACAAAAATGTGGTCGTTCCAAGGCATCACATCACCTCCTTCAATATGAGCGCCCTCAGGGAATTTTATAATATTCTCTTTCGGAATTTGATTAATAACGTGCTCAATGGCTTCTATTTCTTGATCACGATCGGGTAATATATTGGCTTTGATAAATTTATTATCAATTACAAATGCTATATCTCTAGTAAATATTTGATTGTAATCTGTAATCTCTTTGGGACGATATACCTTTACATCATATTTTTCAAAAACTTTTGCTACTGCTTCAATTTCTTGAATCATATCTTCTTCAGTAGGGTATGTACCTGCTTGAATATGCTCTTTTGATTTCGGGTCATACGCTTCATCTAATGTTGGAGCCGGACCATTACTATTTGCTGAACCTAATACAACTGCCCGAAGGCGTGCTACTTCGTCTTTAATATTTAAATTTATCATAGTACAAATATAAAAAAGCATCCTCAGAATATGAGGATGCTATATTTTTCTGTTTTAAAATTTATCTTTTATCAAGAGGAATGAAATCACGGTGTGTTTCTCCTATATAAATTTGTCTTGGGCGTCCAATTGGCTCTTTGCGTAAGCGCATTTCTCTCCACTGAGCAATCCAACCTGGTAAACGACCTAATGCAAACATAGCTGTAAACATTTCTGTAGGAATGCCTAATGCTCGGTAAATAATTCCTGAATAGAAGTCTACATTTGGATACAACTTTCTATCAACAAAGTATGAATCTTCAAGAGCTTCTTTTTCTAATCCTTTTGCAATATCTAGAACTGGATCTTGAACACCCAAATCACCTAATACTTCATCTGCAGATTTTTTAATAATCTTGGCTCTTGGGTCAAAATTCTTATACACACGGTGTCCAAAGCCCATTAAACGGAATGGATCATTTTTATCTTTTGCTTTCTGCATAAATTTATGCGTATCGCCTCCATCTTCTTTAATTGCCTCAAGCATTTCAATTACTGCTTGATTGGCTCCACCGTGAAGCGGCCCCCAAAGTGCATTAATACCAGCTGATAAAGAAGCAAATAAACCAGTGTGTGCAGAGCCTACCATACGTACTGTTGAAGTAGAACAGTTTTGCTCGTGATCTGCGTGTAGGATTAATAACTTATCTAGAGCATCAACTACTGTTTTATTTGAATTATACTCACCATTAGGTTTTTTAAACATCATTTTAAGGAAGTTATCTACATAACCCAATGTGTCATCTCCATAATCCAAAGGTCTTCCTACACGTTTTCTATAAGCCCAAGCTGTTAACACAGGGAATTTTGCAAGAATACGTACAATCGCATTATACATATCTTCTTCACTGTCAACATTTACCGAAGAAGGGTTAAAAGCCACTAGTGCTGAAGTCAAAGAAGATAACACTCCCATTGGGTGTGCAGATTTTGGAAATCCATCAAGAATCTTCTTTAAGTCTTCGTCTACGTGCGAATGTTCTCTAATATCGTCGTGAAACTTTTTAATTTGTTCTTTTGAAGGAAGCTCTCCAAAAATTAAAAGATAAGCCACTTCTAAAAACTCAGCCTTTTCAGCTAAATCTTCGATAGCATATCCTCTATACCTCAAGACACCTGCCTCACCATTTAAAAAAGTGATTGCACTTTCGCAAGATCCTGTATTTTTATATCCTGGATCTATTGTGGTTATTCCATTTGTTACACTTCTAAGCTTTTTTATATCAATGGCTTTTTCATTTTCACTCCCTGTTATAATTGGGAATTCATAATTTTTACCATCAATTTCAAGGATTGCTGTCTTTGACATATATTATAAAGGTTTTTTTTTGATTATTTCGAAATGTAAAGATACAAAATATTGACCGATTTTTTTAACATATACGAACACTTGTTAGGTTAAAAAATCCTTAAATTTCAAGGGTTTGACGTTATTTAAATAAAAAACTTCCTCCAAAAAGGTTGAAGGAAGTTTTCAAAAAAATGGATTGTATTACTTTCTATATTTTAAATGCGTTGCGTTGCGGATAATACGCCACATCACATAGTTGCTCTTCAATTCGTAATAATTGATTATACTTTGCCATCCTATCACTTCTAGAAGCCGAACCTGTTTTTATTTGACCACAATTTAAAGCAACAGCCAAATCTGCAATGGTATCATCTTCTGTCTCTCCACTTCTATGTGACATTACCGAAGTGTAACCCGCATTATGAGCCATATTTACAGCTGCAATAGTTTCAGTTAAGGTTCCTATTTGGTTCACCTTAATCAAAATAGAATTGGCAATATTTTCTGAAATTCCTTTTGATAAACGCTCTACATTTGTTACAAATAAATCATCTCCCACCAATTGAACTTTATCTCCTACTTTTTCAGTTAACATACTCCAGCCATCCCAATCATTTTCATCCATTCCATCTTCTATTGAGATTATCGGGTATTTTTCACACAATTCAGCAAGGTAAGAAGCTTGTTCTTCTGAAGTACGTACTTTTCCTTTTTCACCTTCAAAAACCGAATAATCATACTTTCCGTTTTTATAAAACTCAGCTGAAGCACAATCTAATGCAATCATTACTTCATCTCCTAGTTTATATCCGGCGTTTTCAGTTGCTTTTGCAATGGTATCGATTGCATCTTCGGTTCCATTAAGGGTAGGTGCAAAACCACCTTCATCTCCTACTGCAGTACTCAACTTGCGTTCGTGTAAAACTTTTTTAAGATTATGAAAAATCTCACTTCCTATTTGCATAGCATGAGAGAAAGTGGATGCCTTTACTGGCATAATCATAAACTCTTGAAAAGCAATAGGAGCATCACTATGCGAACCGCCATTAATAATATTCATCATAGGTACAGGAAGTGTTTTGGCACTTACGCCCCCTATATATCTATATAAAGGTAAACCAAGTTCTGCCGCAGCCGCTTTTGCTACTGCTAATGAAACACCCAAAATTGCATTGGCTCCAAGCTTTGATTTATTTGATGTTCCGTCTAGGTCTATCATAATTTTATCAATCGCTTCTTGTTCAAAAACTGATACACCCAACAATGTTCCTGCTATTTTTCCATTGACATTTTCAACAGCATTTAAAACGCCTTTACCCATATAGTCATCACCTCCGTCACGCAATTCTACAGCTTCGTGCTCTCCGGTAGAAGCACCAGATGGAACTGCTGCACGACCTAAAAAATTATTTTCAGTAATCACGTCAACTTCTACGGTTGGGTTACCACGGGAGTCAAAAATTTGTCGAGCGCGAATGTCTATAATTATACTCATGCAGTTGTTTTTTTATGGTTTTGAATGTTTGAAATAAATTGATCAAATAAATAAGATGCATCGTGTGGTCCAGGGCTTGCCTCAGGATGGTATTGAACAGAAAATACGGGCTTATTTACCATTTTAATCCCAGCAGCTGTTTTATCATTAAGATGCAGATGAGTAACTTTAAGGTCTGGGTTTGCTTCTGCTTCTTCTCTATTAATAGCAAAACCGTGATTTTGTGAAGTGATTTCTCCTTTTCCCGTTTCAAGATTAATAATTGGGTGATTGATACCGCGGTGTCCGTGGTGCATTTTATAGGTTGAAACACCATTTGCCAATGCAATTACTTGATGTCCTCCACAAATACCAAATAAAGGATCTCCTTTTTCAATTATTTGTTTGGTAATTTGTATAGCATTCTCAAGAGGTTCTGGGTCACCTGGTCCATTTGATAAAAAATAACCATCTGGATTAAAGGCTTCCATTTCACTTAATGAGGTATCGTACGGAAATACTTTTATATAACAATCTCTAGCAGCTAGGTTACGAAGAATATTTGTTTTAATTCCGTTGTCTAAGGCAGCTATTTTGAAAGTAGCATCTTCTTTCCCAAAGTAATAAGGTTCTTTTACTGAAACTTTTGATGCAAGCTCTAGTCCTTTCATATCAGGCACATCTGCCAATTGTTTTTTCAAACCTTCAATATTATCAACTTCAGTAGAAATTACAGCATTCATAGCGCCATTATCACGAATGTAACTTACGAGAGCTCGTGTGTCAACATCACTTATTGCTAATAGGTTGTTGTTATTTAAAAACTCTTCAAGAGAAGCATCTGCTGCTGGACGTGAATGATTGTAGCTAAAATTACGACAAATTAACCCTGAAATTTTAACACTGTCAGATTCCATTTCTTTTTCAGAAGTCCCATAGTTACCAATATGAGCATTGGTAGTTACCATTAATTGACCAAAATAGGATGGGTCTGTAAAAATTTCTTGATAACCGGTCATTCCGGTATTAAAACAAACTTCACCAAAGGCCGAACCTTCTTTACCGCCTACAACTTTTCCATGAAAAACGGTTCCGTCTGCTAATAGTACAATTGCTTTTTTTCTTTTTTGGTATTTCATCTTTTCAAAATCTTTTGCAAAAATAATATAAAAAAAGGGATAAGTCTTTAATACTTATCCCTTTGTTATTTACAAATGAAAAATCATTTATTCTTCTTCTTTATTTGCTTTAGTCTTAGTCGCTGCAGCAGCTCCTTTAGATTTTCCACTACCACCTCGACGGCTTCTTCTAGTAGATTTCTTCTTTTTAGTTTTGTTAGGGTTATAAATCTCGTTATAATCTACTAACTCAATCATTGCCATATCTGCAGAGTCTCCTAGACGACTACCCAATTTGATAATTCGAGTATATCCTCCAGGCCTATCTCCTACTTTTACTGCAACATCTCTAAAAAGTTCGCTAACTGCTTCTTTTTGACGTAATTTTCTAAATACAATACGACGGTTGTGCGTGGTATCTTCTTTAGATTTTGTAATCATTGGTTCTACAAATTGCTTTAATGCTTTAGCTTTTGCAACTGTAGTGTTGATTCTTTTGTGCTCAATTAGGGAACAAGCCATATTTGCTAACATCGCTCTTCTGTGCGCTGTTTTTCTCCCTAAATGGTTAAATTTCTTTCCGTGTCTCATGACATTTTGTTTTAATCATCATCTTGCTACCAAACTCACTTTTATGAGGAGCAAAATATGACGTATTAATCTTTATCTAATTTATATTTTGAAAGGTCCATTCCGAAGTTTAACCCTTTCACATTAACTAATTCTTCAAGCTCGGTAAGTGATTTTTTACCAAAGTTTCTGAATTTCATTAAATCATTTTTATTGTAAGAAACCAAATCTCCTAAGGTATCAACTTCAGCAGCTTTTAAACAATTAAGTGCACGAACTGAAAGGTCCATATCAACTAATTTTGTTTTAAGCAACTGTCGCATATGCAATGATTCTTCATCATATGTTTCAGTTTGAGCAATTTCATCAGCCTCAAGGGTGATACGCTCATCACTAAATAACATAAAGTGGTGAATCAATGTTTTTGCAGCTTCGGTTAAGGCATCTTTAGGATGAATTGAACCATCTGTTTGGATTTCGAAAACTAATTTTTCATAATCTGTTTTCTGCTCTACACGGAAGTTTTCAATACTGTACTTCACATTTTTTATTGGTGTGTAGATAGAATCTGTAAAAATGGTACCTAGAGGTGCGTTTGCTTTTTTATTTTCTTCAGCAGGAACATATCCTCTACCTTTCTCAATAGTGATCTCAAAATTAAGATTCACTTTTTTGTCCATATTACAGATAACCAAGTCTGGGTTTAATACTTGAAATCCTGAAATGAACTTCTGAAAATCTCCAGCGGTTAATTGCTCTCCTCCATTTACTGAAACGGTTACAGTTTCATTATCAATCTCATCTATCTGTCTCTTAAAACGAACTTGTTTTAAGTTAAGAATGATTTCGGTTACGTCTTCTACAACTCCGGCTATGGTTGAAAATTCGTGATCAACCCCTTCAATACGTACCGAAGTAATTGCAAATCCTTCTAGTGAAGAAAGTAATACTCGTCTTAATGCGTTACCAACTGTCAATCCATAACCTGGCTCTAAGGGACGAAATTCAAATTTCCCCTCAAAATCAGTTGAATTGATCATGATAACTTTATCAGGCTTCTGAAAACTAAATACTGCCATAGTGTGACTCGTGTGTTTTTATTATTTAGAATATAATTCGACGATGAACTGCTCGTTAATGTTCTCTGGAATCTGGATACGTTGAGGAATATTCACAAACGTACCTTCTTTTGTTTCGTTGTTCCAAGTAATCCACTCATAAACGTGGTTGGCATTTGCCAAAGAATCTTGGATAGCATCTAAGGTTTTAGATTTTTCTCTTACAGCAACAACATCACCTGTTTGTACTTGGTAAGAAGGTATGTTTACCTTCTCTCCATTTACAGTAATGTGACGGTGAGACACTAATTGTCTTGCAGCACGGCGGCTAGGGGCGATCCCCATACGGAATACTACGTTATCTAAACGAGATTCACATAATTGAAGCAATACTTCACCTGTAATTCCAGGAGCAGCAGTTGCTTTTTTAAACATATTTCTGAATTGACGCTCTAAAATACCATATGTATATTTAGCTTTTTGCTTTTCAGCTAATTGAATTGCGTATTCAGATTTTTTTCCACGACGACGGTTGTTACCGTGCTGTCCTGGAGGGTAATTTCTTTTTTCGAAAGATTTATCATCTCCGAAGATAGCCTCACCAAATTTACGGGCTATTTTAGTTTTTGGACCAGTATATCTTGCCATTTCTAAGTGTTTTTGAAGGGAAAACTAAATTAAGGTCTATTGTTATTGTATTAATCCTCTAGTTTTCGTTTTCCTTCAGTTGATATTAATTTAATTATACTCTTCTTCTTTTTGGAGGACGACATCCATTATGCGGCATTGGTGTTACATCAATGATTTCAGTAACTTCAATTCCTGAATTGTGAATAGATCGTATTGCAGATTCTCTTCCGTTTCCAGGACCTTTTACGTACACTTTTACTTTACGTAAACCAGCATCGTGTGCAACTTTTGATGCATCTTCTGATGCTAATTGAGCTGCGTAAGGTGTGTTTTTCTTAGATCCTCTGAAGCCCATTTTACCGGCAGAAGACCAAGAAATTACATCTCCATTTTTATTGGTTAAAGAAATAATAATGTTGTTAAAAGAAGCTGTAATGTGTGCTTCACCTACAGACTCAACGTTTACTTTACGTTTTTTAACAACTTTCTTTGTACTTTTTGAGTTAGACTTTGCCATATCTCTAGGTATTATTTAGTTGCTTTTTTCTTGTTTGCAACTGTTTTACGTTTTCCTTTTCTCGTTCTTGAGTTGTTCTTAGTACGTTGACCACGTAACGGAAGACCCGCTCTGTGACGTACACCTCTGTAACAACCAATATCCATCAAGCGCTTAATGCTTAATTGAACTTCACTACGTAATTCACCTTCGATTGTGAAAGACCCTACAGCGTCACGAATTTTTCCGATTTCATCATCGTTCCATTCGTTAACTTTTTTGTCTTCGCTAACTCCGGCTTTTTCTAGTATTTCTTGAGCGCGGCTTTTACCAACACCAAAGATATACGTTAACGCGATTACACCCCTTTTATGCTTTGGGATATCTACACCTGCGATTCTTGCCATAACTTATCCTTGTCTTTGTTTGAACTTTGGGTTCTTTTTGTTAATAACATATAATCTGCCCTTTCTGCGTACAATCTTGCAGTCGGCACTTCTTTTTTTAACGGATGCTCTTACTTTCATCTGTTTAGTTTTTTGATAGATTAATACAAAAAGATGTATTAGTATCTATAGGTTATACGAGCCTTAGTTAAATCATAAGGACTCATTTCTAATTTTACTTTATCGCCGGGCAATAGTTTAATATAGTGCATACGCATTTTGCCCGAAATATGCGCAGTTACAATATGACCGTTTTCCAATTCCACTCTAAACATTGCATTAGACAATGCTTCTACAATTGTTCCGTCTTGTTCTATTGGGGGTTGTTTTGCCATAATTTACGCTACTGCTTTTCTATTTTTTCCTGTTTTCATTAAACCATCGTAGTGACGATTTAATAGATATGAATTAATTTGTTGCATTGTATCGATAGCTACACCTACCATAATTAATAGTGATGTACCACCGTAAAATAAAGCCCATCCTTGTTGAATTCCCATTAACTTAACAACAAAAGCTGGAAATACAGCAATTAATGCTAAGAAAATTGAACCTGGCAAGGTAATTTGAGACATAATTCTATCTAAATATTCTCCGGTTTCGCTTCCAGGTTTGATACCCGGGATAAAACCTCCACTACGTTTAAGATCATCTGCCATTTTATTTGTTGGCACTGTGATAGCCGTATAAAAATATGTAAAGATAATAATCAATGCTGCAAAAACAAGATTATACCATAATCCAAAAATATCACTAAAGGCTGCTTGTATAGACTGCGCTACTTCACTATCTGAAAACATCGAGATGCTTGCAATAGCAGAAGGCACAAACATAATAGCCTGTGCAAAGATTATTGGCATTACCCCAGAAGCGTTAAGCTTTAAAGGAATAAACTGTCTTGCACCAAAGATATTCTTTTCATAACCACCACTTGCTGTTCTTCTAGCATACTGTACAGGTATTTTACGTACAGCCATAACTAGCATTACAGAAGCCAAGATAATCACAAACCAAATTACTAGTTCAATTAAAATCATAATTAAACCACCGTTTGATTCTAATACACGAGAAGCAAATTCTTGTGCAAAAGATTGCGGTAAGGTAGCAATAATACCTACCATAATAAGTATTGAAATACCATTACCTACACCTTTATCGGTGATTTTTTCACCTAACCACATTGCAAAAATTGTACCTGTTACTAGAATAATTACTGAAGAAATATAAAACATAGGTGTTTGACCTAATATAAATGCTTCAGTTGGTACACCTAAGGCAGGTAATCCCGCTAAATAACTAGGGGCCTGAACCAAACAGATACCTATAGTTAACCAACGAGTAATTTGAGTAATTTTCTTTCTTCCACTTTCACCTTCTTTCTGTAACTTCTGAAGATAAGGAACAGCAATTTGCATTAATTGTACCACAATGGAAGCCGAAATATAAGGCATAATACCTAATGCAAATACAGAGGCGTTTGCAAATGCTCCTCCAGTAAATGCGTTTAATAAACCACCAAGACCTGTGTCAAATTTTCCTGCAAAATTTGCAAGTTGTGACGCATCTATACCTGGCAATACTACTTGTGCACCAAAACGATACACTAGAAGAAGCCCTAACGTAAGCATAATTCTGTTACGAAGTTCTTCTATCTTCCAAATGTTTTTTATGGTATCAATAAATTTCATCCTTATCTTATAATTATAGGGTTACTACTTCACCTCCAGCAGCTTCAATAGCTTCTTTTGCTGAGGCAGTAAACTTATGAGCAGATACTTTTAATTTTGCTTTTAACTCTCCTCTACCTAAAATCTTCACCATTTCGTTTTTGCCAGCAAGACCTAAACTCATTAGGGTTTCAAAGTCTACAGTATCTTTAATTTTCTTTTCATCAACTAATTGTTGTAAAGTATCAATGTTAATTCCTTGATATTCTTTACGGTTGATATTTGTAAACCCAAACTTAGGCACACGACGTTGAATAGGCATTTGCCCTCCTTCAAAACCAATTTTCTTGGAGTATCCAGAACGAGACTTAGCTCCTTTGTGACCACGTGTAGCAGTTCCTCCTTTACCGGAAGCTTGCCCACGGCCTACGCGTTTGCCTTCTTTGTGTGTTGAACCTTTTGCAGGTTTTAAATTATTTAATTCCATGTTGTATATCTTAAACAGTTTCTACAGAAACTAAATGTTTTACTTTATTAACCATACCAAGAATGTTTGGCGTGTCTTCATGCTCTACAGTCTGCCCCATTTTACGAAGGCCTAAAGCTTCAAGCGTTCTCTTTTGGTTTTGCGTGCGGTTAATCTCGCTGCGTACCTTTGTTACTTTTATTTTTGCCATGTTCTTCAGTATTTATCCTTTATACAATTTTTCCAAAGTAATACCGCGTTGCTTTGCTACAGTTTCTGCACTACGTAATTGCAATAATGCATCAAAAGTTGCTTTAACAACGTTGTGTGGGTTGGAAGATCCTTGAGATTTTGACAATACGTCGTGCACTCCCACTGCTTCCAATACTGCACGTACAGCACCACCAGCGATCAAACCGGTACCAGGAGCTGCTGGTAATAAATTAACTCGTGCTCCACCATACTTACCTTTTTGCTCGTGTGGTAAAGTTGCTTTATTTAAAGGAATACGTACCAGGTTTTTCTTAGCATCTTCAATGGCTTTTGCAATAGCACTGGCAACATCTTTTGATTTACCAAGGCCTTGTCCTACAACACCATTTTCATCTCCTACTACAACAATAGCTGAGAATCCAAAAGCTCTACCACCTTTAGTTACTTTAGTTACACGTTGTACACCTACTAGACGGTCTTTAAGGTCAAGACCTCCAGGTTTTACTGTTTCTACGTTTTTATAATCTTGATACATATTTCTTAAAATTTAAGACCGCTTTCGCGAGCGCCTTCAGCTAATGATTTTACTCTTCCGTGATATAGGTATCCGCCTCGATCAAATGCTACAGTTTCTACACCAGCTTTTTGAGCTTTATCAGCGATTGCCTTTCCTACTAATTTTGCAACTTCACTTTTGTTTACTTTTGAAGTGTCAATATCTTTATCTCTTGAAGATGCAGCAGTAATGGTAACTCCATTTACATCGTCAATAAGTTGCGCATAGATCTCTTTATTACTTCGGAATACAGCTAAACGTGGTCGCTCAGCAGTTCCCGTTATTGTTTTGCGTATTCTGTTACGCAAACGAGTTCTTCTATCTAATTTTGATAATGCCATAACGTTATTTCTTATGCAGATTTACCTGCTTTTCTTCTTATTTGTTCACCTACAAACTTAATACCTTTTCCTTTGTAAGGTTCTGGCTTGCGGAAGCTTCTTATTTTTGCTGCTACCTGACCTACCAATTGTTTGTCGTGTGATGTTAATTTTACTATTGGGTTTTTACCTTTTTCGGTTTGAGTCTCTACTTTTACCTCTGGAGCGATTTCCATAACGATGTTGTGAGAAAAACCGATTGCTAAATCCAATTTTTGTCCTTGATTACTAGCACGGTATCCTACCCCTACTAGTTCTAATTGTTTTGTCCATCCGTTTGTTACACCTTCAATCATGTTATTGATTAAAGCTCTATACAAACCGTGTTTTGCTCTATGATCTTTTCCTTCAGTAGGGCGCTCAAGTACTATTTTGCCTTCTTCTTCTTTTACTGTGATTTCAGAAAACTCTTGAGTTAATTCGCCTAGTTTACCTTTTACGGTAACTACGTTATCTTTAATTTCTACTGTTACACCATCTGGAATGGCTACCGGGCTTTTACCTATTCTTGACATTTCTTAGTCTTTATTTTAGTATACGTAGCACAATACTTCACCACCTACATTCTTTTCTTGAGCTTGTTTTCCTGTCATTACTCCGTGAGAAGTTGACACTATTGCAATACCCAATCCATTTAATATACGTGGAATGTTTGAAGAACTTGCATATTTACGTAAACCTGGTTTACTAATTCTTTGAATCTTTTTAATTACCGGATCTTTTGTAAGCTTGTCATACTTTAAAGCGATCTTGATAGTTCCTTGCGGTCCTTTATCGTCTTCAAATTTGTAGCTTAAAATGTACCCTTGGTCAAATAGGATTTTTGTTATCTCCTTTTTTAGATTTGACGCGGGTATCTCTACAACACGGTGTCCTGCCTTTACGGCGTTTCTAACTCTTGTTAGAAAATCTGATATTGGATCTATATTCATTTCTAGTTATTTACGATAGTGGTTTTTGATGTATAGCATCAAACCTACTGCCTGTTTATATTGTTGTTACCAACTTGCTTTTCTAACTCCTGGGATTAAACCTTTGTTTGCCATTTCACGGAACATAACACGCGAAATTCCAAATTGTCTCATATACCCTTTTGGTCTTCCAGTTAATTTACAACGATTGTGTAAACGTACTGGTGAAGAGTTTTTTGGTAATTTTTGTAATGCTTCCCAATCGCCTGCTTCTTTTAAAGCTTGGCGTTTTTCAGCATACTTTTTTACCATTTTTTGTCTCTTAACCTCACGGGCTTTCATTGATTCTTTAGCCATGTCTTAGTTCTTTTTAAAAGGTAATCCTAATTCTGTTAGTAATGATTTCGCTTCTTTATCGGTTTCGGCAGAAGTTACAAAGGTAATGTTCATACCTTCAATCTTCTTTATCTTATCGATATTGATTTCTGGGAAGATAATTTGCTCAGTAATACCTAATGAGTAGTTTCCTCTTCCGTCAAAACCAGTTGCGTTAATTCCGTTAAAATCACGTACGTTTGGCAATGCACTTGTAATAAGTCTATCTAAAAACTCATACATACGCTCACCACGTAAGGTCACTTTTGCACCAATAGGCATTCCTTTTCTAAGTTTAAAACTCGCAACGTCTTTCTTAGAGATTGTCGCTACGGCTTTTTGCCCAGTGATTTTTGATAATTCTTCTACGGAATATTCGATCAATTTTTTATCGGCTACGGCAGCTCCAATTCCTCTTGACACAACGATGCGTGTAAGTTTTGGAACTTGCATTACGTTTTGGTAACCAAATTCATCTGTAAGAGCGTTTATTACTTTGCTCTTGTATTCTTCTTTAAGTCTTGGTGTATATGCCATAACTATAATACTTGATTCGATTTTTTAGCAAATCGTACTTTTTTTCCATCTTCCATTCTATATCCTACGCGAGTTGCTTTACCACTTTTAGGGTCAATCAACGCTAGGTTAGAAATATGAATTGGAGCTTCTTTTTCAGTAATTCCACCTTGAGGGCTAGCTGCGCTAGGTTTCTCATGTTTTTTTACTGTATTTACTCCTTCTACTATTGCTTTGTTTTTGTCAAGCATCACTTTCATTACTTTACCTTCTGAGCCTTTGTGCTCTCCGGCAGTAACTACTACTGTATCGCCTGATTTTATTTTAAGCTTTGCCATCTTATTATCTATTAAAGCACTTCTGGTGCTAATGATACTATTTTCATAAATTGTTTGTCACGAAGCTCACGTGCTACAGGACCGAAAACACGAGTTCCTCTCATTTCCCCTTGAGGTCCTAAAAGTACACAAGCGTTGTCGTCAAAACGGATATAAGATCCGTCAGGTCGTCTTACTTCTTTCACGGTACGTACCACTACTGCTGTAGAAACGGCACCTTTTTTAATGTTTCCGTTTGGGGTAGCTTCTTTTACTGAAACTACAATTTTATCCCCAATTGAAGCATATCGTTTTTTTGTACCGCCTAACACACGGATGGTAAGGACTTCCTTAGCTCCGGTGTTATCTGCTACTCTAAGTCTTGATTCTTGCTGTATCATGATTACTTCGCTCTTTCAATTATTTCTACTAATCTCCAACACTTGGTTTTACTTAAAGGCCTTGTTTCCATGATCTTTACTGTATCACCTTCGTTGCAGTCGTTTTTTTCATCGTGCGCTACGTATTTTTTCGTTTTCAGCACGAATTTTCCGTACATAGGGTGCTTCATTTTTTTAGTTTCAGCAACTACAATGGATTTTTCCATTTTGTTACTGGTTACTACACCGATACGTTCTTTTCTTAAATTTCTTTTTATTTCCATCTTTCAATTTCGTACTGTTATTGCACTTCTCTTTTAGTTAGTTCGGTCGCAATTCTTGCAATGCTTCTGCGCTGCGCTCTTAATTGAATTGGATTTTCCAACGGTGAAATGGCGTGAGCCATTTTAAGGTCTGTATATGCCTTTGTCGATTCAGCAAGTTGTTCTTGTAACTCTGCTGTTGATGCTTCTTTGATTTCTGATTGTTTCATAATGACAATTTCAAAAATTATTCTTGATAATCTCTAGACATAACGAATTTTGTTCTTACGGGTAGCTTTTGAGCTGCCAAACGTAACGCTTCTTTTGCTGTTGCCAAAGGCACTCCAGAAACTTCAAACATAATTCTACCTGGTTTTACTACAGCTGCATAATATTCTACTGCACCTTTACCTTTACCCATACGTACTTCAAGAGGCTTTTTAGTAATTGGTTTATCTGGGAAAATCATAATCCAGATAGAACCCTCTCTTTTCATATAACGAGTTGCAGCAATACGGGCAGCTTCTATTTGACGAGCTGTCACAAATTTTGCATCTAAAGACTTAATACCAAAGGTACCGTTAGATAAGCGGTGTCCACGATTGGCATTGCCTTTCATTCGACCCTTTTGTTGTTTACGGTATTTTGTTCTCTTAGGTTGTAACATTTTTTTCTTTTTAAAAAATTACTTTCTACGACGTGATTTATTACCACCTCGTCCGGCTCCTTTACCGCCTTTTTTAGATAGTCCAACTAATGGTGAAAGTTCTCTTTTACCATAAACTTCACCTTTCATGATCCATACTTTAACACCCAATTTACCATAGGTAGTTTGAGCTTCAACTAAAGCATAATCAATGTCTGCTCTAAAGGTTGAAAGTGGGATACGACCTTCTTTATACGCTTCTGAACGTGCCATTTCAGCACCGTTTAAACGCCCAGAGATCTGAATTTTAATTCCTTCAGCATTCATACGCATTGCAGCAGCGATAGCCATTTTTATTGCTCGACGGTATGAAATTCTATTTTCAATTTGTCTTGCGATACTTGCTCCTACTAAATGTGCATCAAGCTCAGGTCTTTTAATCTCGTGGATATTGATCTGTACCTCTTTGCCGGTAATTTTCTTAAGCTCTTCTTTAAGCTTGTCTACCTCTTGCCCTCCTTTACCAATAATGATACCTGGACGAGCTGTAGTGATAGTAACGGTTACAAGCTTAAGGGTACGCTCAATGATTACCCTAGCCACACTAGCTTTACTTAAACGAGCGTGAATATACTTTCTAATCTTATCGTCTTCGGCTAATTTATCGCCATAGTCATTGCCTCCGTACCAGTTGGATTCCCATCCTCTAATGATACCTAAGCGGTTACCGATTGGATTTGTTTTCTGTCCCATTTAAATATTAACTTTGTGTGTTATCGTTAGCTCCTAAAACCAGTGTTACGTGGTTGGAACGTTTTCTAATTCTGTGTGCGCGTCCTTGTGGTGCTGGTCTAAGTCTTTTTAACATAGTCCCGCCATCTACGCGTATTTCTTTTATAAACAGATCTGCATCTTCAATTGAAGTATCTTCGTTTTTTGCTTGCCAATTTGCAATGGCTGAAAGCAATAGTTTTTCTAAACGTCCTGAAGCTTCTTTCTTGCTAAATCTTAATATATTAAGTGCTTTATTTACCTTTTCACCACGGATTAAATCTGCTACTAAACGCATCTTTCTTGGTGATGTAGGGCAATTATTCAATTTAGCAAAGTACTGTGTTTTCTTTGCTTCCTTGATCTGCTCTGCTCTTTCTCTTTTACGAACTCCCATGGCTTATTATTTTTTTCCTTTGTTTTTTGCACCTGCGTGACCACGGAATGATCTTGTAGGTGAAAATTCGCCTAATTTATGTCCTACCATATTCTCAGTAACATACACAGGAACGAATTGACGTCCATTATGTACTGCGATAGTTTGACCAACAAAATCTGGAGTAATCATTGAAGCACGAGACCAAGTTTTGATCACAGTCTTCTTATTTGAAGCCACATTTTGTTCTACTTTTTGTTCTAATTTATAATGAACGAAAGGTCCCTTTTTTAACGATCTTGCCATAACTTATTTCTTTCTACGTTCTAAAATGTATTTATTACTTGCCTTTGTTCTCTTACGAGTTTTAAACCCTTTTGCAGGAAGACCTTTTCTTGAACGTGGATGACCTCCAGAGGCACGGCCTTCACCACCACCCATTGGGTGATCTACAGGGTTCATAACTACTGGTCTTGTACGAGGTCTTCTTCCTAACCATCTTGTTCTACCGGCTTTACCACCCACCATCAATTGATGATCACTGTTTGAAACAGCACCGATGGTTGCCATACAAGTTGTTAAAATCATTCGTACCTCTCCAGAAGGTAATTTAACGGTAGCGTATTTTCCTTCTCTTGCCACTAACTGAGCAAAAGCACCAGCACTACGAGCCATAACAGCTCCTTGACCTGGTCGTAATTCTATACAAGAAATAATAGTACCTAAAGGAATGTTTGCAAGAGTCATTGCATTACCGATGTCTGGTGAAGTTTTGTCACCTGAAACGATATTTTGACCTACTTGAAGACCGTTTTGCGCAATCACATATCGTTTTTCACCGTCTTGGTAATTAACTAATGCAATAAATGCAGTACGGTTAGGATCATATTCTATAGTCGCAACAGTAGCTGGGATTCCTTGCTTGTCGCGTTTAAAATCGATAACTCGATATCTTTTTTTATGACCACCACCTAAATAGCGCATGGTCATTTTTCCTTGACTGTTTCTACCTCCGGACTTTTTTATCGGAGCAAGTAAACTTTTCTCCGGCTTATCAGTTGTAATGGCGTCATACCCATTAACAACTCTAAATCGCTGTCCAGGAGTGATAGGTTTTAATTTTCTTACTGACATGGTTTGTCTAATTTAATTTAAGCTGAACTTAAATATTATTGTAAAAATCTATTGTATCACCTTCCGCCACCTGTACAATTGCTTTCTTATAAGCATTTGTTTTACCAGTTTGGATGCCGGTTTTCGTATAACGAGTACGGCGATCTGGGCGGACATTCATTGTGCGAACTTTTTCAACAGAAACTTCATAAGCAGCTTCTACTGCTTTTTTGATTTCTACCTTGTTCGCCTTTGGGTTCACTACAAATCCGTAACGGTTATTATCCTCCGCATCTTTTGTAGCTTTTTCCGTAATAATAGGTTTTATTAAGATATTCATCTTGCTTCTATTTACTTAAGTTTTGTTCAATTTCTTCCAAAGAACCTTCAAACAGCACAACACTGTTTGCATTCATAATTTGATAAGTGCTTAATTGTGAGTTACTTACAACTTCAGTACCTTTCAAATTGCGAGACGACAAATATACATTATTATTTGACTCTCCCAACACAAACAAAGATTTTTTATTCTCTAGTCCTAAACTCTTTAAAACTGCGGTAAAGTCTTTTGTTTTTGGAGCATCCATTTGCAGGTCTTCTAACACAACAATTGACTTGTTATTCGCCTTCATTGTTAAAGCCGATTTACGCGCTAAACGCTTTAAGCTTTTGTTCAATTTAAAAGAATAACTTCTTGGTCTTGGTCCAAATACTCTACCACCACCTTTAAAGATTGGTGATTTTATACTACCAGCACGAGCTGTACCCGTACCTTTTTGCTTTTTGATCTTGCGAGTACTTCCCACAATTTCTGCACGCTCTTTAGCTTTATGCGTTCCTTGTCTTTGATTTGCAAGGTACTGCTTAACATCAAGATACACAGCGTGATCATTAGGCTCTATTCCAAACACATCTTTAGAAAGTTCTACCTTTCTACCTGTGTCTTTTCCGGTTTTATCTAATACTGCTACCTTCATTATTTCTGAATCGTTACATAAGCGTTTTTGTGACCTGGCACACAGCCTTTCACTACAAGTAGGTTCTTTTCAGGAACTACCTTCAACACTTTTAAGTTTTGTACTTTCACTTTTTCACTTCCCATTTGGCCGCCCATACGCATTCCTTTGAATACTCTCGCAGGATATGATGCTGCACCAATTGATCCAGGAGCTCTTAAACGGTTATGTTGACCGTGAGTAGCTTGACCTACACCACCAAAACCGTGACGCTTTACAACTCCTTGAAATCCTTTACCTTTACTTGTTCCTGAAACATCAACGAACTCGCCTTCAGCAAAGTGCTCTACAGTGACACTGTCACCTAATTTAAAATCATCTTCAAATCCTTGGAATTCAACGACGCGACGCTTAGCAACAGTTCCTGCTTTTTTGGCGTGGCCTTCAGCAGCTTTGTTAGCAGTCTTTTTGTCATCGAAACCAAGTTGAAGAGCTCTGTACCCGTCAACCTCTTTGGTTCTGACTTGGGTAACAATACAGGGGCCTGCTTCTATAACGGTACACGGAATATTTTTTCCGTTCTCGTCAAAAAGGCTGGTCATCCCTATCTTTTTTCCAATTAACCCAGACATAATTATTATTTATTGATTATTAATTTTTTTCTTTTTATTCCGAAACTTCTTCGCAAAAAAACAGGGCCAAAATAAATTCAGCCCTGAATTTTATTTTGTTTTCCGTTTTTCCTTTGCTCGCAGCTCCGGACATGTCTCTGAAACTATTTTGCTTCAGTTTAATTTACTTACACTTTAATCTCTACTTCTACACCACTTGGCAACTCTAGTTTCATAAGAGCGTCAATTGTTTTTGAAGAAGAACTGTAGATATCCATAAGTCTCTTATATGAACTTAACTGGAATTGCTCTCTACTCTTCTTGTTAACGTGTGGTGAACGTAGAACGGTAAATATCTTTTTGTGAGTTGGTAACGGGATTGGACCTGTTACTACTGCACCTGTGCTTTTTACTGTCTTTACGATTTTTTCAGCAGATTTATCCACTAAATTATGATCGTAAGATTTTAGCTTTATTCTGATTTTTTGACTCATCCTAATCTGTTATACGTTAGCGGTTCCTTTTGCTGCTGCAATAACTTCTTCAGCAATATTTGAAGGAGTTTCAGCGTAATGTGAAAATTCCATTGTAGAAGTTGCACGTCCTGAAGACAATGTTCTTAATGTGGTTACATAACCAAACATTTCTGAAAGTGGCACTTCAGCTTTTACAACTTTTGCACCCGCACGGTCTCCCATACTGTTTACTTGTCCTCTACGACGGTTAAGATCTCCAACTATATCACCCATATTTTCTTCTGGAGTTAATACTTCCAGCTTCATTATTGGCTCCATAATTACAGCTTTTGCAGCTTTTGCAGCATTTTTAAATCCTAATTTTGCTGCAAGCTCAAATGATAGCTGGTCAGAATCCACATCGTGATACGAACCATCAGTAAGCGTCACTTTCATTGCTTCAACTTCATACCCGGCTAAAGGTCCATTCTGCATAGCCATCTTAAATCCTTTTTCTACCGATGGGATAAATTCTTTAGGAACGTTTCCTCCTTTAATTTCAGAAACAAATTCCAATCCATCTTTACCTTCTTCAGCAGGCTCAAGTGTAAATACAATATCAGCAAATTTACCACGACCACCAGATTGCTTTTTATACGTCTCTCTGTGCTCAGCTTTTCTAGTAACTGCTTCTTTGTACTCAACTTGTGGTTGACCTTGACTTACTTCAACTTTGAATTCACGCTTTAAACGATCTACAATAATATCTAAGTGAAGCTCACCCATTCCAGAAATTACTGTTTGTCCTGAAGCTTCATCTGTACGAACCTGGAAAGTTGGATCTTCTTCTGCCAACTTAGCCAATGCCATACCTAATTTATCAACATCTGCCTTAGTTTTAGGCTCAACAGCGATACCAATTACAGGATCAGGGAAATCCATAGATTCTAGTATAATTGGGTGCTTTTCGTCAGAAAGGGTATCACCAGTTTTAATGTCTTTAAAACCAACTGCCGCACCAATATCTCCAGCTTCAATGTACTCAAGTGCATTCTGCTTGTTTGAGTGCATTTGATAGATACGAGAGATACGCTCTTTCTTTTGTGAACGGTTATTTAAAACGTAAGACCCTGCATCTAATCTTCCTGAATATGCACGGAAGAATGCTAAACGCCCTACAAAAGGATCTGTAGCAATTTTAAATGCTAACGCAGCAAATGGTGCTGTTACGTCAGGTTTACGAACTTCTTCTTTTTGAGTATCAGGGTTGATACCTACGATACCTTCTTTATCTACCGGTGATGGTAAATAACGACATACAGCATCTAATAAAAACTGAACTCCTTTATTTTTAAAGGCAGACCCACAAATCATTGGGATAATTGCCATATCCATAACAGCAGCTCTTAATGCAGCATGAACTTCTTCTTCTGTGATAGAATCTTCATCTTCCATAAACTTCTCAAGAAGTTCTTCATCATAGGTTGCTACCTCTTCAATAAGAAGCGCTCTATACTTACGAGCTTCTTCTTTCATATCTTCAGGAATATCAACTACATCAAATGTAGCCCCTTGCGTTTCATCATGCCATACAATAGCACGGTTTTTAACAAGGTCAATAATTCCTTTGAAGTCTGCTTCATCACCAATATTTAATACAATTGGCACAGCATTAGACTTCAACATATCTTTTACTTGTTGACAAACACCAATAAAGTTTGATCCTTGACGGTCCATCTTGTTAACGAAACCAATACGAGGTACTTTATAGTTATCTGCAAGTCTCCAGTTAGTTTCAGACTGCGGCTCTACTCCATCTACCGCACTAAATAAGAAAACCAAACCATCTAATACACGAAGTGAACGGTTTACCTCTACAGTAAAGTCAACGTGACCAGGAGTATCAATGATATTAAAGTGATAATCTTTAGTTTCAGGTAGTGGTTTTGCATTCTCCATAGGGAACTTCCAGGTACAAGTTGTAGCTGCAGAAGTAATTGTAATACCTCTTTCAGCTTCTTGCTCCATCCAGTCCATAGTAGAAGCACCATCGTGCACCTCCCCTATTTTGTGAGTTTTACCCGTATAGAATAAAACACGCTCTGTAGTGGTTGTTTTACCAGCATCAATGTGTGCTGCAATTCCAATATTTCTTGTAAATTTTAAATCTCTTTGTGCCATTTTTTTTTAGAATCTGAAATGTGAGAATGCTTTATTTGCTTCGGCCATTTTATGCGTGTCGGTACGCTTTTTAACCGCCGCACCTTCTTCTTTTGCAGCTGCCAATATCTCCGCTGCTAATTTTTGCGGCATTGACTTTTCGTTTCTTTTTCGCGCAAAAAGAATCAACCACTTCATTGCAGTTGATATTTTACGGTCTGCACGTATTTGCATAGGAATTTGAAAAGTTGCTCCTCCTACTCTTCGGCTACGCACCTCTACGTGTGGCATAACGTTAGACAAAGCATCTTTCCAAAGCTCTAAACCTGTTTTTTCGTCGTCTGTTTTCTTTTCTTCTACGATATCAATAGCATCGTAAAAAACTTTAAAAGCCACCGACTTTTTACCATCCCACATCATGTTATTCACAAAACGTGTTACCAACTGATCGTTAAACCTTGGATCTGGTAAAAGTGGTCTTTTTTTGGCCTGTCTTTTTCTCATGTCTTCTTTTTAAAAGTTTTTAATTACTTCTTAGGGCGTTTTGCTCCGTACTTAGATCTACGCTGCGTACGACCTTCAACACCAGCGGTGTCTAAAGCTCCACGAACGATATGATATCTAACTCCCGGTAAATCTTTTACCCTTCCACCTCTAACCAATACTATCGAGTGCTCTTGTAAATTGTGACCTTCTCCTGGGATGTATGCGTTTACCTCTTTACCGTTAGTCAACCTTACCCTTGCTACTTTACGCATAGCAGAGTTAGGTTTTTTTGGCGTAGTAGTATAAACACGCGTACAAACCCCTCTTCTTTGAGGACACGAATCCAAAGCAGCCGATTTACTCTTCTTGGTTATTTTGGCTCTTCCTTTTCGTACTAATTGTGAAATTGTTGGCATATAAAATATGTATTACACTTATTTAAATATAAATACCCTTTTTTAAGGGTTTGCAAAGGTAAAAATTAAAATGAATTAATCAAACCTTAGTCACTTAATTTTCAATACTTTTTTATTATTTTGAGATATGTATAGTAAAACCCTACTTCTAGCGTTAGCTTTACAACATTAAAAAAACCATATCTATTCTTGAAAAACATTCTATACATATTTTTATACCTTAATATATATACTATATTTTCAAATGTGGTTTTTTCTCAAACAATCTATCTAGAGATTAGAGCAGAAAAAGCTATTTCAGAAAATTTAAAAGACAGCCTTGATTACAAAACCAATTTTAGAGACTACAGCTCTCTACAGGTTGAAGTTAATTCCATTCAAAAAAAAATTGAACGACTTGGTTTTATTGAAAGTAAACTTGAAAACTTAAGCCAGAAAAATGATAGCACATATCTTGCCACTTACTTCTTAGGAAAAAAACTTAAATACATTAAAGTTTACTATGACACTTCGGTTTTTAATAAAGATGAAATTGAACGCATCGCTACCAATGTTACAGACACATATTTTATACTTCCTTTTGAAACCGCAGAAATTTCTCTCCAAAAATTAAACACTCTTAAAACAGAAAAAGGAAATGCTTTTGCAAGTTTACGACTAGCAGACTTACAAACCGAAGGTTCATTTCTTTCAGCATACTTAGAAACCAATATTGGTAAGAAAAGAACACTCGACTCAATAGTAGTAAAAGGATATGAAAAATTTCCGAAGTCTTTTTTAAAATATTATGCGGGTGTTAAAACAGGAAAAGCATTCAGTAAAGAGAAATTAAAAAAACAAAACACATCTATAAACACGTTAGGTTTTGCAAAAACAATAAAAGCTCCTGAAGTCCTATTCAGAAAAGAAACTACAACTGCCTACTTTTATATTGAAAAGCAAAACAACAATTTGTTTGACGGTATTTTAGGGTTTGCGACAGACGAAGAAACACAACAACTTCAATTTAATGGATATATTAATCTTGAATTAAACAATAATTTAAATTTTGGCGAGCAACTTTTACTCAACTATAAAGCCGATGGAAGCGATCAACAAAACTTTAGAGTAAAAGCCACTCTACCTTATTTATTCAAAACGCCTTTTGGAATAAGCGGAGAACTAAAAATTTTTAAACGAGACAGCACTTTTGTCACAACCGAACAACAAGCAAGAGTAAATTACCAGATTAACCCTGTTTCTTCAGCTTATGCAGGGTACAAAGGTTATGAATCAAGCAATTTATTAGACAATATAGTAACAGGTAGCAGTGTAGAGGATTATAACTCAACTTTCTTTACAGCTGGCGCCTCTTTTTTAAAACTTGAAGATGATGTTCTGTTTCCGGTAAAAACTGAATTTACGGTAGATACCGAAATAGGAAGTAGAGAAAGAGAAACAATTACAGATGACCAATTTAAACTTATAGTGACCGCAAGTACTATTTTTAATTTAAACTATAACAATTCAATATTTATACGAAACAACACAAATGTTCTTTTTAGCGAAAGTTATTTAACAAATGAATTATTCAGATTTGGAGGTATAAATAGCATTCGAGGTTTTAACGAAAATAGTATTGACGCTTCTTTATTTTCTACATTAAATACTGAATACCGTTATCGATTTAATCAAGGTTTATACATTCACAGTATTTTAGACTTTGCTTACTTTCAGAATGAAGTGTTAGACCTAGAACAAAATCTTTATAGTGCTGGTATAGGCTTTGGGTTGCAGACCAAAGCTGGAGTTCTAAAATTAAATATCGCAAATGGTATTTCTGAAGATCAAGAATTCGGTTTTTCAAACACAAAAATACACATATCATTAACATCAAGATTTTAAGAAAACCTTACCATACTTTAAATTTAAAATCAATTTGAGTTAAATTTTAAGGCAAAAAGTTGTGTAATTAACTTTTTATTATGATTTTTGGCTTTGGCTAATTCAAATAAATAATAAAAATGAAAACAAAGTTTAGTGGATTTTTAACGCTTTTACTGGCGTTAGTAGTGCAACTTTCGTTTGCACAACAAAAAACAATCTCTGGTAATGTTACTGATAATTCAGGACTACCTTTACCTGGGGTTAACATTATAGTTAAAGGTACAAATACAGGTACACAATCTGATTTTGATGGAAATTATTCAATTTCAGCATCTGTAGGACAGACATTAACTTTTAGTTATGTAGGATTTGAAACTCAAGAGATAGCTGTTGGCGCTTCTAATTCTATAAATGTAACAATGAAAGCAGGATCTCAATTAGATGAAGTAGTTATAACTACTTATGGAGGGAACGTTTCGCAAAGAGATTTAGCTACTAGTGTTTCTAGTCCAGACATTGAAACAGTTCAAGGGATTACCTCTTCAAACGTAGCAAGTGCACTTCAAGGTACTACTTCTGGAACACAAATTAAAACTCTTTCTGGAGCACCAGGTGGTGAAGTTTCTATCCGTATTCGTGGTTCATCTACGATTAATGGTAACAGTAACCCACTTTTTGTTATTGATGGTATACCAATGTTCTCTGGTGTTACAGTATCAAATAGTTTTGGAGGGCAGCAAAACAGTGCTCTTTCAAACTTAAACCCAGCTGATATTGAGTCTATTCAAATCTTAAAAGATGCAGCTGCAACAGCTATTTATGGACAAAGAGGTTCTAATGGTGTTGTTGAAATCATTACTAAGAAAGGGCGTGAGGGTAAATTGAAAATTAACATTAACAATAGTGTAGGTTTTCAAAACGCAATCAATGAATATGAAAAAATGAACTATGGTGAGTGGTTAAAATACCGTGATACATATGCTCAAAACTCTGGAGCTGAGTCAGGTAGTTTCTCTGCAAGTGATGCAGACATGCCAGAACTTTTAGGTGCTTCAAACCAAGTATTAGAAGCATTTTATCGTTCACAAGCAGATGTTGGTGACTCATACCTAGATGCATTATATGTTGATGATGCAGTTGTAATTGAAAACAACGTTTCTGTGAGTGGTGGATCTGAAAAGACTAAATTTTACTTAAGTGCATCTAGATTTAAGCAAGATGGTACTATACTTACTCAAGATTTCGAAAGAAAGAATGTTCGATTGAACGTAACTCAAGAAATTACAGATGATTTAACCTTTGATGGTGGTGTAGGTATAACTGATGAGGTTCAAAACATTATTGTAAATGATAACAACATTTTTGGTGTTTTATCAACAGGTATATTAGAAAGACCTGGTTTAGACTTAAGAGATGAAAATGGTGAGTTTACTCCTTACACTCAGTTTACATTTTCAAATCCACTTCAAAATGCGATTTCTGATTTTGGTAGAGGTAGAACTTTCCGTGTAATTGGAAACGGTGCGTTAAATTATAACGTAACAGATAATTTATCTGCCAACGTTAAATTTGGTTTAGACCAATCAGAATTTAGACAACGTATTTACAATCCTAAAGAAACTGCACAAGGTAACTTTGGAATTGCTGATGCTGAAAACCCTGGTATCTCTGATGAGAGACACACTACAAATAGAATTTGGTTAGTAAGACCATCTATGAATTATAACAACACTTGGGGTGATGTAAAAATGAGACTTTACTTAGGTGGGGAATATGAAAGAAGAACTACAAGGTTTGTAGCTGCTATTTCAGAAGGTTTTGCAAATAGTGACTTAACATATGTAAGCCAAGGTTTAACTCCTATTACAACAGCATCTTCTTTTTCTGAAGAGCGTCGAACTGCTTTAATTAGTACACTTGGTTTCACATTATGGGACAAGTTAATTCTAGAAGGATCGATAAGACGTGATGATAACTCTAAGTTTGACAAGTCATTTAGAACTGCTTATTTCCCAGGAGCTGCTATTGCCTATACAGTATCTAACGAAGGGTGGTTTGAGAACAATATTGTTAATTATTTAAAACTGCGTGGATCTTATGGTATTACAGGTAATGATAGTCCATTTGGAAGATACAATGCTCCAGTAGCAGCGCAAGGTCAATATGCAGATGTTGTAACATCATTTTTAACTATCGGTTCTGCAACTGCTAGATGGGAAGAAACAGAGCAATTTGACGGTGGATTTAACGCACGTTTCTTTGACAGTAGAATTACATTAAACTATTCTTACTACGTAAAAAGAACCTATGACAACTCATTAGTGTTTAATGACCCAACTGCACCAAGTCAGGGAGCTAGAAATGCAGTACAAAACTTAGCAGCTGTTGAGAATAAAGGTCACGAAATTGACTTAGGAATTACTGTTTTTGACACAGAAGATTTTTCATGGACCAATAACTTTAACTTAAGTACATTAGATAACGAAGTAACTTTCTTACCAAAAGATGCTCTTGGAGAAACAGCTCCTCTTGACTTAGGTTTTGTAAGCCGTGTTGACGAAGGAGAACCATTAGGTTTCTTCTATGTACTTGAAGCTGATGGTCTTTATCAAAATCTTAGTGAAATTCCTCAAGAATTACAAGATCAAGGTGTTGCCCCTGGTGACGTAAAGTATATTGACCAAAACGGTGATGGTATCATAAACGATGATGATAGAATTAACGGTGGTGATCCATTTGCAGATTACACTATTAACTGGTCTGGAAACGTCCGTTATAAGAATTTTGACTTAAGCTTCTTATGGAACCTTTCTGAAGGAAACGACTTGTTTAACAATAACCTTTCGTTTGCAGGAATATCTGGTAACCCAGCTTTTGGTAAGTTCAAAAACCAGTTAGACTGGTGGACACCAAACAACACAGACACTAATATTCCTCGACCAAACCAACAAACAGCAACATACAACAACCAAGAATCAACTAGATTTGTTGAAGACGGTTCTTATATTAAGTTGAGAAATGTAACTTTAGGATATACTTTACCAGAAATTAAAGGTTTTGATAAAGTAAGAGTATATGTATCTGGTGACAACTTAGCACTAATTACAGATTATTCAGGTGTTGACCCTGAGGTTAATACATTTGGTAACACAAATGCTTCTCAAGGAACTGATTTCCTTACACAAGGAAACAGCAAAGTATGGAAACTTGGTGTAAACTTATCATTTTAAATAAAAAATCATGAAAAAATTAATAGTTCTATTTATAATAACAATTGTCGCTCACGGTTTTATTAGCTGTGAAGATCAATTAAATTTAAAAGATCCTTCTGCATTAGGAACTGACAACTTTATTTTTGATGGAGAGTCTGCCCTAAGTGCAATGCTTGACGGTTATAATGACATGCAAGGTGACGCAACAGGTGCTTATGTTACCGGTGCTTATCCAAGAATGATGCAAGGTCTTTATTCAGATGATTTACTTCACCCTGGTTCTTTCCCTACGTTAGACGAGGCTTTAGTAAATAATTTTCAAGCAAATAACATCAATGTATCTAGATTATTTAATCAACACTATGATTTAATAAACACTGGTACTGAAGTAATGAGATTAACTCAAGAGTTGGATCCTGAGACTGAAATTGATCCTGAACTTCAGAGTCAAATCATTGCTGAATGTCATGCTATGAGAGCTTACGGATATTTACAGTTAGTTAAAATCTTTGGTGGTTTACCAATTACTGAACTAACTTATCCTCTAGACGGAGATGCTGCAAATGATACACCTAGATCTTCTGAAGCTGATGTATATGCTTACATTTTAAGTGAAATACAATTAGCTGAAGGAAAGTTAAACCCTAATAACCCTGTAACGCAATTCACCAATGACGCTGTTCAAGTAATGAAAGCTGAAGCTTATTTGTTTCAAGAAAATTACACTGCAGTAGAAAACACATTAACACCTCTTATTGGTGATTATAGTTTAACAGAAACGTATGCTGAAGTTTTTGATCTTAATGCTCTTGAAAATTCAACAGCAATTATGAGATTAAACTTAAACGCAGCTGATGGTGGTGATTTACAATTATTCTTTACATCTTCTGGAAGAAGAGAAGTATCTCCTTCTCAATCTTTAGTTAACGCCTTTGAGCCTAACGACAGCAGATTAGAGTTAATTAGTAACCCAGATGATCCTACCACATCATTTATTAATAAGTTCCGTTCAAATACTTCGTTCTTCCCATATATTTATAGATATGAAGATGTATTATTTATGTACGCTGAAGTATTAGCAAGGAGAAATAGTCCTGAAGCAGCAACGTACTTAAACTTAATAAGAGAAAGAGCAGGACTAGGTCCTATTGGAGCATTTAACGCATCAAATGTTGCTTCTGTAATCGCTCAAGAGAGACGTGTAGAATTTTATGGTGAAATTGACAGATGGGAAACAGTTAAAAGACTTGGCTTAGCTCAACAAGTAATAAGCAGCAAAGGTATTACTTTTACTAACCGTCAATTATTGTGGCCTATACCTCAAGACGAAATTAACCGAAATGCTTTAATTAGTCAAGCAGACCAGAATCCTGGTTACTAAATTTAGGTTATAATCAAATATTTGATAAAGGCTATACAAATTGTATAGCCTTTATTATTTACATTTGCTTTATGAGCAAAAAAAATAACATCTTCGGAATATATCCAGTACTAGAAGCGATAAAGTCTGAAACAGAGATTGACAAAGTCTACATTCAAAAGGATTCTGAAAACGATAAAATTGCAACTATAGTAGAAAAATTAGAGCAACTTAACGTTACTATAAACCATGTTCCTGTTGAAAAATTAAACAGACTAACAAATGGTAATCATCAAGGAGTTGTGGCTGTAACCTCCCCTATTTCATTCGTAAGTCTTGAAGATATAGTTGAAAAAACTCTAAGTTCAACAAAAACTCCATTATTTTTAGTGCTTGATCAAATAAGTGATGTGCGCAATTTTGGCGCTATTATTAGAACTGCTGAATGTACTGGCGTTGATGCAATTATCATACAAAAAAAAGGAGGAGCACCAGTTTCTGGAGACACCGTAAAAACTTCAGCAGGGGCAATATTTAAAATACCTATTTGCAAAGTAGATCATATTAAAGATGCCATCTTTTACCTACAAGGGTCAGGTATAAAAACTATTGCAGCAACAGAGAAAACCAATTCATCAATATATGATACATCACTTAATGAGCCACTGGCATTAATAATGGGTTCTGAAGGAAAGGGTGTTTCAGCCTCGGTATTAAAACTTGTTGATGCACAAGCTTCATTACCATTACACGGGGAAATTAATTCACTTAACGTTTCTGTAGCTTGTGGGGCTTTTTTATATGAGGTCGTTAGGCAGCGTAACCTTTAATCACTCGGTTTCTCTTTTTTAATCTTTTTAAAATGATACACTATTCTAGAAGCGTTTGTTTTCTCTTCTTCAATAGAATCTGTATCAGGTATTGATTCTATAAAATTACCATGTTCATCAAAATGCTTTAAAAATTCATCTTCTTCTGGGTTATAGTCTTCGCGTTGCCATTCATATTTTTTCGTAGGAATTGTATTTTCTTTAAAAAAGAATGAAAAAACAAAGCCAACTAAAAAACCAGATAAATGACCTTCCCAAGATATAGTCGCATCAATAGGAAATACATACCACAATAAACTACCGTAAAGAAAAACAACCGTTAAAGACAAGGCTGTTAATTGATATTGTTTTGAAAAAATACCTCTGAAAAACAAAAAAGAAGCAAGTAAATAAACAATACCACTAGCCCCAATGTGATAAGACGGCCTACCAATAATCCACGTAAGTAAACCTGTTAATAAAAGACCGGTAAGCAATAATTTCCATTTAACATTTCTATAGAAATAAAACAATGCAGCGCTCAGTACAAATAATGGCACAGAATTATTAAATAGATGTTGCAGCCCTCCGTGAATAAAAGGACTTAAAAGAATTCCTCTTAATCCTTCAATTTTTTGCGGATATATGCCAAAGCTAGTAAATCGTAACCCAAAACGTATTTCTACCCAATATACTACCCATATACTCAGCACAAATAGTAAAGGACCATAAATGATTCCTGAATAAAAAGATACACCTGCTTTTTTTGTCATGGTAATTTGAAGATAACAAAAAGTAATCCTCTTTTTAAATTAATGATAATTTGTCAGTGCAAGGCGGTTTTTAAAATTGTAATTTTGCAGTATGAATACACCTTTAGCTGAACGAATACGTCCCAAAACTCTTGAAGAATATATAAGTCAACAGCACCTTGTAGGGCCAAACGGTTCTTTAACTACTCAATTATCTTCTGGTGTTTTGTCTTCAATAATATTATGGGGACCTCCAGGAATTGGTAAAACTACCTTAGCTTCTATTATTGCCAATCAATCTGATAGGCCTTTTTACACCCTCAGCGCAGTAGATAGTGGCGTGGCAGCTGTACGAGAAATAATAAATAAAGCAAAAAAGAGCGATTCACTTTTTTCGGCAAAAAACCCCATATTATTTATTGATGAAATCCACCGTTTTAGCAAATCACAACAAGATTCTCTATTAGGAGCCGTTGAAAAAGGATGGGTTACATTAATTGGCGCAACAACTGAAAACCCGAGTTTTGAAGTTATCCCTGCCCTATTGTCACGGTGTCAAGTATATGTTTTAAAACCGTTCAGCCGAGAAGATCTAGAAGCCTTAATGAAACGGGCGATTGAAAAAGATGAAGTATTACAGAAGAAAAAAATTGAATTAAAAGAAACTGAAGCCTTAATAAGGTTATCTGGTGGTGATGGAAGAAAATTACTAAATATTCTAGAGCTTATTATTACTTCTGAAAATTCAGAAAAAGTAATAGTAACCAATGAAATGGTTCAGAAGAAAGTTCAGAAAAACACAGTTTTATATGATAAGACCGGAGAACAACATTATGATATTATTTCGGCTTTTATTAAAAGTATTCGGGGTAGTGATCCCAATGCGGCTGTGTACTGGTTGGCAAGAATGATTGAAGGTGGCGAAGATCTTAAGTTTATAGCTCGTAGATTGGTTATTCTGGCTTCAGAAGATATTGGACTGGCAAACCCCACTGCCCTAGTTATGGCAAATAACACCTTTCAGGCAGTTACAACTATTGGGTATCCTGAGGCGCGTCTTATTTTAAGTCAATGCACCCTGTATTTGGCTACTTCAGCAAAGAGTAACGCTTCATATGAAGCTATAAATAAGGCACAGCAACTTGTTAAACAAACGGGTGATTTGTCGGTGCCGCTATCAATACGCAATGCTCCTACTAAGCTAATGAAAGAGCTAGGATACGGCAAAGATTATCAATATGCTCATAATTATGAAGGTAACTTTGTAAGGCACGAATTTTTACCCGATGAAATTAAAAACACCACTTTTTATAAACCCGGAAATAACAAACGGGAAGAGAGTCTAAAAAACTACCTTAAATCACTGTGGAAAGACAAATATAATTTTTGATTTACTGCATCAAAGTGTAAACCATCACTTGCTCTCCTTCAAAAAGGGAAAGATTTTGATTTTCATCAAAATATGCATCCATTTTTTTGCCATTTTCATTAGTAAAAATCACTTCATTTTTAGTAACTGAAATGGTTCCTTTTAATACCAAACCGGTGTCTGAAGCTGCAAACTCTTCATACAATGAATATCCCGAGTTAGTTTTCCGAAGTAAAAACGATGTATTATCTTTTTTGTAATTTAAAAACTTAGCTTTTGGCAAATTGGCTAATGCTGCATTTTCAGCTACACTAGTTGTTTTTGAAGGGGCAGGTTTGGTTGTTGAATTACTTTGCGAGACATTATTGGTAACGTTTTCTTCCTTTACATTCTCTTCTAGCAAGCTAACTTCTTTTTGATTTACGTTTAAATGACTTATGCTTTCAAAAGCTTTTCGAGTTGCATCTTGATATGCTTTTCTGAATTCTTTAAACCTGCTATTTCCTTCGTTACCCGTGTAAACGATATCGCCATTGCAATCTTTAAGTACTACTTTTAATTTGGTTCTAAAAATTGTGTTTTCTTCTGTGATATCAGCATACAAACCTTCACAACGTTTTGCATTGGGAGCTTCAGAATTTAAAAATGCATGAAAACCATATTTGTTAAACAAATATTTTGTGAGTGAATTGAGTTGATACTTATCTTTTCCTTCAAGAAATTCAAATTGATCTGGTACAATTACGTAACTGTAATCACTAAGTGTTTTTTGAGCAAATGTTGAAATGCTTGCTAGTAAAAATAAGATTAAAATGCTTTTTCTCATGGTTCGTCAATTTTTATATTGAAGCCTAGCTGTAAAGATACGCTTTTTGCTTTAGCGATATTTCCATATCGCAAGAGATTATCTGCAGCAAGATAAAAATTAAACTTACCTACATCTGCAACCATCCCTAGACCCACATTTGAATATGAATAAGGATCAACCGTGTAAGTTGCTTTTGCTGCCAGAAAATCCCATAACCTACGGTAGTAAAAAAGGGTTCCTGCTACTTGTGGTCCCTTTGGCCTAAACACACTAAACATTTGCAACCCGATAGATTGACCTGTTTTTATTGCACCTCCCATATTGTAGCAATCACAAGCATCACCCATGCCTCTACCAAAACGATACTCAACAGCTCCATTTACTTTTAAAGGTCTCCATTGTGTATAGCTTGTGTTTACAGTATCTACTCCTACTTCTCTTTCAAAATCATCTTCTAGATTTGAAAAATAAGGAATGGTCGGTTCTCCTTCTGCTAAGGGAGGAAATATTAATTCAATTCCGTTTATGGTGTAATCTCCTTTTGACTCATAGTTTTCGACGTCTTTCGTATGAAAAACAGCTCCAAGATCTAAAACACTTCCACTTACGGTCCAATTTCTACCAATATCATAAGTTGCACCAAAATCAAAGCCTAATCCCAAATTACCGCCAAAAAATGTTCTGCCAAGGATGTCACTTACTACTTCAGAGCTACCATCTGCATCTCGTAATGAAGCGTATCCCGACGTTTGTACCGATACGTCAATATCTCTCAATATGTGCTCGTAGATGTTTATACCATTGGTAGATTCGGTTGTTGTAAAAGTTCCGGTATTGTTAATACTTTGAAAGTGTATTAAACTAGAATATATCTTTGCGCGTACGCCCAAAGTTAAATTGTCATTTACTTTTTTGTTTGCTCCAAAATGAAAAACAGTTAACATCTCTCCGGTCAAGCTTAGCTCACCCAAGTCAAAATCATAATCTAAGTACTGCTGATTTCCTTCCCAAGCTAGAATAGCAAGATCTCTAGGAAAATAGGTAATAAAATCAAGCTCTTGATACATTCCTCCTGAAAAATAAATATCTTTCTTATTTCGCCAACCAAAATCTATAATAGTAAGTTGCTGATTGACTGTAAAGAAATCTTTGTCGTCCATTTCAAAGATTTTATTTCTAATTCGGGTATTAATATCTGTGTTTGAATTTCCGAAGATATCAAAAGCAGAAACTCCGGAAGCTCCTCCATTAATATGAATTTGAGATAGAAAGGGAATCCCGAAATGATACTTTTGAGAAACGTTACCTCCGGGGTTAAGTAATAAGCTTTGTGGTACTTCTTCTAGACCATATAAAACTTGCTTATTTTGCGAAAGTAACTCTGTTGCCCATAAGGCCAAAAGACAAAATATAAACTTTTTCATAGGTAGTTATAGTTCCAGATGGTACGTGGTTTTTGATTTCAAATTAAGTTCGCCTTCAAGGTTTTCATTTGACGACTCAATGGTTACTGAAACCACAACTTTTGATGCTTGAGTTAAATCAATAAGTTCCTGCCCTTCTACGGTTTCTGTAAAATCTGTTGGTTGCGGATTATTTGTACTGCCTGGTGCTATACTGGTTTGTGTGCTATAGGTTTCTACATTTTCAGGATTTAAAAATTGAAAATTAACATCAAAATTTCTGGGAATACTATTGGTAAACTTAAATAGAAAGTCTGCCTTTCTTAAATCATCTTGCACAAAACCATCATCTAAAAAAGGGAGTTCTGTAGTATCTGTTACCGTTAATCTAGGATTTGATGTGCTAGAATCAAAAAAATCATTTGCTTCAAGATTGAAGTAAATTAAATCTAGCTCAACAACGGGAGTGAGAGTTATGTCTTCTGCTTGATCAAAGTCTGTGTCCCTTACGCAAGCGGTAAAAAACGTGAACACCAACACCAAGAGTGCTGGTACATATAGGTTTGTTTTTTTCATTGGGGGATTTTAGTAACTAACGTTTTTAAAGATAAATTATTTTATTAAATATATTTTTTAATTTCTACAAGGTTTTTAACAACCATTTGATTTTCAGGTGTTTCAATTTTTCTGTAATTATAAAAAAGTGTTTGCATACCTATGGCTTTGGCTCCTAGAATATCAGCTTCAAAAGAGTCACCTATCATCATGCTTTTTTCTGGTGTTACCAGAGCTTTTTCAAGAGCTGTTTCAAAAATAATTGGATTGGGTTTCTTTAACCCTACTTCTTCTGAAGTGGTTACTGTTTTAAAAAACGACTCAATACCACTATTTTTCAGTTTAAGATGCTGTACTTCGTGAAAACCATTTGTAATGATATGAAGTGTATACTTTTTTGAAAGGTACTGTAATATATCAAGTGCGTCATTAAAAAGATAGTTATCTACCGGCAATTCATCAATATATGATGCAGCCATAGCATCAATTTCAGTAATAGAATATGAAACCTTAAACGTTTTAAATGCATCTATTAGCCTTCCTCTGCGTAATTCTTGCTTGGTAACTGTATCGCTTCTAAAAAGCCTCCAATATTCAAGGTTGATGGGTTCATACACCTCTAGAAAATCTTTAATATTGAGTTTAATATTATGGGTTTTAAATACTCGCTCAAATGCTAATGAAGAGTTTTTATCAAAATCCCAAAGCGTATGATCTAGATCAAAAAAGACATCGGTAAGTTTAATCATTCTGAAACATTTTTTCTGAAAATACCTTTTTCCAAACTTTACTGGTATTTGGTGAAAAATCTGTGTTGCTAAATATTATAGAAAAGGTACCATTTACCTTATGCACAGAATACATCATAGATTCAATAATTTTGTTAACCTCCATTTCGCTTTTATCGTTAAAAGCTGCAGTTGTCATAGCCAACGGATGTACAACCAATGGTGTTTTAATTTCATAATCAAGATCATAAAACAAGAAAGGTGTGCAGGTTCCGGCTCTAAAACCAATATCATTTTTATACACCATGGTAAAATCTTTTTTTATTTCAAGTTCTACAAGATGTCTATAAAAATCTGGCAGGTTTACTAAGTAATGAGATCCCATTGAGCTTAACAGACTTCTATTGGTTATTTCTTCAAGGCGTTTTTTTTCAGTTTTAAGAATTTCATATTCATGTAATGAACTATATGAAAAAAGCAACCCTACCTCTTTATAATCATTTACATACTTAATAAGCATTTTAAACTTTTGCCTATGTGTATTTAAACTCTCCTTAAAAGTAGCAGCTTCGCCAAGTAAAAAGAAAACAGACAGTTTGTTTTTACTTCGTTTTGCACGGTTAATAATCCATTTGAATGTATTATGTGGATCTCTTCTAAAACCTAATATAACTTGCGTTCTGCGTGTAAGTTGTCGTATTTTAAATTTTAAAAAATCACTTGTATAACCAATAAAAGACCTAAAAATACCTTTCTGTTGATAAGCAAAAGGTTCTACAGCTTTTATCACGGGGTGAATCTGCATTTTTTTATTGGGAAAATCAATATCGGGAAAGTGTTTTTGCAATACTTGCTTAAACTTATAAGCCCAAATATCGACAACAGGCTCTTGTAAAAATTTTTCTTTATATCCCAAACTTTCTGAAACCGGATACCTGCCACGCTCGTCTTTTACGTGAGGCAAATATTCTTCATAACGGCTTAGCAGATAGAAACCTGCCGAAAAAATATCAAAAGGTAACGCACTTTTTTCTGAAACCGGAAAAAAACCAATAGTCTCTTGCCATTGCTTTACACTTATATCTATACTCTCAACACCTTGCTCTGTTAATAAGCCATGACTTTGAAGAAAAAGCTCATTTCCCATAGGTTGTTTTCCGTAAGATAATTTGGGACCATTGTGAGCAATTAACTCTTCAATTACTGAGGTAAAACTAACTTCAATCCCTAAAATTCGCATACAAATGTGTTTAAATATATACGTTATTCTGGGAGTGATTTTTTGCGTGTAAATTAAAAGCATATAAAATTACATCATAGATTCATCAGCAAAGCTAAAGTAAGCTTTTTCAGTTATTATAAGGTGGTCTAGCACTTTAATATCTAGACTTTCTCCCGCAGTTTTAAGTTTTTGTGTAATCTTAATATCTGGCTGACTGGGTTTTAACGTTCCAGAAGGATGGTTATGAGCAAGAATTACAGCTACAGCACCCAGTTGTAATGCATTTTTAAAAGCCAAACGCACATCAACCAATGTCCCGGTAATACCACCTTTACTCAGTTGTGAAGTTTGTAAAACTTTGTTTGAATTGTTTAAATAAACAATCCAAAATTCTTCATGAGGCAACTCACCAATAATAGGCTGCATTAACTCAAAAACAGATTGACTAGAAGTGATTCTTTTACGCTGTAAAGCTTCACCGGCTCTTCGTCTTCTTCCTAGTTCTAAGGCAGCTGCTATGGTAACTGCTTTAGCTTCACCTATTCCTTTAAACTGCATTAAATCTTTAATTGAGAGCTTCCCTAATTGATTCAAATTATTTTCAGCAGAAGCTAGTATACGTTGACTTAACGATACGGCACTCTCCTCTCTGCTTCCTGAACCAATTAAAATTGCAATCAATTCGGCATCACTTAAGGCTGTACGTCCTTTCTGAAGTAATTTTTCACGAGGACGATCGTCTTCACTCCAGTTTTTTATAGAAAAAGATGTTGTGTTTTCTTTCAAGCAATACGGTTAATCCTTTAAAGATAATAATGTATCTTTAAACTGAAAATTTCAAGTGTATGAAATCTATATTTTCTCAAGACACCTATTCAGAAATTAAACAGCGCATTGAACAGGTAAACGCACATCAAACACCTAAATGGGGCAAAATGAATGCAGCTCAAATGATGCATCATTGCCAAAAAACTATTGAAATTGCATTACAAAAAAACAACGGTAAAAAAGCCCAACATTTTTATGAGGTTGCTCATCAAAAGTTTTAAATCAACCTTGTATAATGATAAACCATGGAAACAAAACTTACCTACCGCAAAAGAATTTATTGTAAGTGAACAGAAAGACTTTGATAAAGAAAAAAATAGCCTTGTACTATTAATCGATGAGCTTAAAGCAAAAGGAGAGCAACACAATTGGCCTAAACATCCTATTTTTGGGACATTTACCAGCCAACAATGGGGGCAAATGCAATATAAACACTTAGACCACCATTTAAAGCAATTCAATTCATAGACATCATATCAACTCAAAATAAACTATGTATCCTTCGCCTCACTATCAAGAGCTAGACAGAAAAAAATTGATTTCTGTAATACAAAAATTTCCGTTAGGTATGCTAGTGACAGTTTATGACAACAAGCCACTTATAACGCACATTCCTTTTATTTATAACACCGAAACTAAAACACTAGTTGCTCATATTGACAAAAACAATCCGCAGTATAACACCTTACAGGAAGGAACCGAAGCTACAGTAATTTTTAAAGGTCCCGATTGTTATATTTCACCATCTATTTATGAATCTAAAGACCAACTCCCTACATGGAATTATATCGCCGTTCATATCACAGGGAAAATTCATTTAATTAATGATGCTGAAATAGCAAAAAACAGTATGATTGCTATGACAAAGTTTTTGGAAGGAAGCGAACAGCGTTTTGTATTACAAAAAGATAATCCTAAAATGGATCGCTTTGTAAATTATATTCAAACTTTTGAAATTGAAATTACCAAGTGGGAAGGTAAGTTTAAATTATCACAAGATAAAAGTAAAGCTGATCAAGAAAACACTAGAAGTGCTCTTAAAGCCAAAACCGAAAGATCTCTTTCAGAATTTATAAACTCTATTTATAGAAACTAATTTATTCTAAGTACGCTGTTACCTCGTCAAAGTCTAACCCTCCATAATTACCACTACTCATTAATAATAGAACGGTGTTTTGATAATCTTCAGAATATAAGAAGGTTTTGAAATCTGCAGGATTGGTAAATATAATTAAATCATCACGCTGAAAAGCTTCTTCAATTTGTTCGGCTTTTACTTCTGCCAGTTGTTTAATCATTACTGCGTGAGGAGAGTAAAACACTGCAGCTACATCTGCTGCATCAAGCGCTCCTTTATATTGGGTTAAAAATTCAGGGTTTAAGCTGCTATATGTGTGCAATTCTAGGCACGCCAATAGTTTTTTTTCTGGATATTGATTTTTTACAGCTTGAGTAGTTGCCTTTACTTTGCTTGGTGAATGTGCATAATCTTTAAAAGCCAATGCTGTTTTTGTTTCAGCAATTTTTTCTAATCGCTTGCTAGCTCCTTTAAAGGTAGCAATAGCTTCATAAAAATCATCTGCATCTATGCCCATTAACTGGCAAATCCATCGAGCACCTTCTAGATTACTTAAGTTATGTTTTCCAAAGATTTCAATAGGCATAGGGCCTTCTGATGTTTCTAAGAGTGTTTCACCATCTTCAACAGTATGTGCAGGGGTTTTGTATGGATATTTTTTTATAGGGTTTTGAGTTGCCTCAACGATTTGTTTTACTTCAGCATCTTCTTCATTATAAATAATGGCTCCGCCGTCTGTAATCTCGTTTAAAAATATTTTAAACTGCTCAACATAATTTTCATAGGTAGGAAATACATTGATATGATCCCAAGCGATACCACTTAACAGAGCAATATTAGGTTTATACAGGTGAAATTTTGGCCTACGATCTATAGGAGACGATAGATATTCGTCACCTTCCAAAACGATAAAGTCGTTTTCTTCTGTAAGGTGAACCATAGTATCAAAACCCTCTAGTTGCGCCCCAACCATATAATCAACTTCTTTATTATGGTAGTGCATCACGTGTAAAATCATGGAGGTAATTGTGGTTTTTCCGTGTGAACCTCCAATGACAACACGTGTTTTATGTTTTGATTGTTCGTATAAAAACTCGGGGTAAGAATAAATTTTTAGTCCTAATGATTCAGCTTTTTTTAATTCAGTATTATCTTCTTTTGCGTGCATACCTAGGATGACAGCATCAATTTCTGAAGTGATTTTTTCAGGAAACCAGCCATATTCTACCGGCAATAATCCTTTGGCTTCAAGCCTACTTTTTGAGGGATCAAATATCTCATCGTCACTACCGGTTACTTGATATCCTTTTTCATGAAGTGCCAAAGCCAGATTGTGCATGGCACTACCGCCTATAGCTATAAAATGTACGCGCATAACGAGTTTTTTGTAAAGATACTGCTAAGATTTCAGAATTATAAATTCAGAAAAAGAGATTATTAAAAAGTTGCTTACATAGCAAGAATTTGCTGCTTTTCTTCTTGAGCTTCCTCAAAATCTGACCGACTAGAGAGTGCTTTATTAATCCAGCTTAAAGCATCATCTTTATTTCCTAAGTTTTTATAAATCTGTGCCAATCGATAATAAGCCCAATCTTTTGGAACACCATCTCGCACTGAATGATTTTTTATGTAAGCCTGTAAACAAGCAATTCCCAACTGCGGACTCAAATCATACTGTGCAGCAATTTTACCAATTTGATAGTTTAAACTATTACGTTTATGCTTTTGTAGAGAGATAGATGCTGTCTCTATTGCTTCTTTTGGTTTATTATTTTTCTCGTAAAGGTTTGTAAGCTTTTCATAGGTATGGGGTGACCCACCTACTTCTATCGCCCTTTTGTAGTAGCTTTCTGCCTCCTCAGGACGATCGTTATATTCTGCAATATATCCATTTGCCAAAAAACCATCTACCGGTGAAATTTGCAATAATTCATTAGCATAACTCATTGCTTTCTTTTCACTACCTCCAATAATCCCGGGTAGTTGAATATAAAACTCTACCAGTGCCCAACGCACCTCTATATGGTTAGGGTCTAATCGTGCTGCGATCTCAAAATGCTCTTTAATATCATCAATATACGTTAGCGCTCTTATTTTACTTATTTCTAGCGCTTTCATCCCCATTGCCCCACCATACTTAAAATGATAATTTGCGCTTTTTTCATTCTCTTCTACCAAAGCTTCGTAGTAATCAATAGCGGTATCCCAATCCTTAGCATAGCTAGCAATATCTCCTAGATACTCACGTGTTTTTTTATGATTAGGATGTTGTTTTAAATACTGTTTGAATAATGGTTTTGCTTTGCTGAATTGTTCTTTTTTGTAATAAGACTCGGCCTGCTCAAAGGTGTTTTGAGCAAAAGCAAAACAAGGAATCAATACAAGTAAGAAAAGTATTTTTTTCATATTTATGAACTATCAATTTGAGACTTCTTGAAATTTTATAAAAGCTTTTTCAATTTTTTCAGAATAATACTGAAACATTTTTTCTTCTGTTATGGGTTCTTCAATTGAACCTTCAATTATAGCACTCCAAGCCAATTGGTCGTTTTTTACATCTACTACATCCAAATACATTACTTGGTCTATTGCCACAGTTTTTAAACGTAAGGTATTACTTTTTGTTTTATCATCTGAAGGTGTTTCGGTTTCAGGTTCTTCTTCTGAAGACTTTGGGATGTACATATTATTTTCTTCAACAAAAAAATTGATGTAAAAATCTGGATTGTCGGCTTTTTTATAATTTAATTTAAAAAGCTGAAATGTTATAAGCTGCATAATTTGCTTTGTTTCGGTTTCGGGAAGGTTTGAATCGATAACCGGATAAAAACTGTAGGTTTTATATTTTTTTACATCAAGGGTTTCATCATACTGCACATCCATTGTAGCAATACACGATGTAAACAAAAACGCAAAACAGCAAACAATTACATATTTCATTACTTTGAAGGCGGGTATTTTTTTAAGATTTTTGAAACCACTTCTTCATAGTGTTTTTTCTTTTGTAAGGGTTTAGCTTTCTCTTTAAGTTCGGTTTCTGCAATTGCTTGCCATACCAAATCGTCATTTGATACGTCAATAAAATCCATTGTTATAACTTGTTCAACTACACGACCTCCTATGGGAATACCGCCGCCAACACCTACTCCTACATTGCCTCCACCACCGCCAATACCAATTCCGATAGTGTTTCTAGAATTGGTTAAACGTTCTTTAGCATAAAAATTTATGTATACCTGTGGTGTTTCAGATTTTTTAAAACCTCGAGCTTGCAACAAGCTATCGGTTACGTTCATAATGCGCTTGTCATCCAGGTCATTCAACCCCGAATCAATTGTAGGGAAAAAATTATAGGTAGTGTATTGTGCAAAATTAACTTCTTTGTCATAGTCAACTCCAACACTTGTTCCGCAAGAAACGAATAGCAGGGCAATCAATACAATAGAAAAATACTTCATAGTTTTAAGCGAGTTATATTCTTACATTAAAACTACGCAAAAAGTACGCCATTAGATTGTAAAAGATGGTTAAACTTCTTCTACATCTTTATTAAGCATCTGCCAAAGTTTGTCTTTAAGCTCTACCAAACCTTGTTGCGCTACAGAAGAAATAAATAGATAATCCAAGTTTTTAAAATCATCATCGAGCTGGGCTTTCATTTCACCTTTTAACTCTTCATCAAGCATATCGCTTTTTGATATGGCAATTAACCGTTCCTTATCTAGCAATTCAGGATTATAGCGTTTTAATTCATCTAGTAAAATATCGTATTGTTTTTTTATATCATCTGCATCTGCAGGAATTAAAAACAGCAACGTTGAGTTACGTTCTATATGACGTAAAAAGTAATGCCCTAGACCTTTTCCTTCGGCAGCACCTTCTATAATCCCAGGAATATCTGCCATTACAAAGGTGTTATGTTCTCTATGAGTTACAATACCAAGGTTTGGTTTTAAAGTAGTAAACTCATAATTGGCAATTTTTGGTTTAGCAGCGGTTACTACCGAGAGTAAAGTTGATTTTCCTGCATTAGGAAACCCTACCAAACCTACATCTGCCAACACTTTAAGTTCTACAGTAATATTTACTTCTTCTCCTTCTAAACCTGGTTGAGCAAAACGCGGTGTTTGTCTAGTTGCCGACTTGAAATGAGCATTTCCTTTTCCTCCTTTTCCGCCTTCGGCTACAATGCGCTCTTCATCATGTTCGGTCATTTCAAAGAGGGTTTTGCCGGTGTCTGTGTTTTTAATTACAGTTCCTAAAGGTACTTCAATAATTACATCATCACCATCAGCACCGGTGCTGGTTTGTTTACCACCTGCGCCTCCGTGACCAGCTCTAAAGTGACGCTTAAATTTTAAGTGATATAGCGTCCACATATTTTTATTGGCCTTAACGATTATATGACCTCCACGACCTCCGTCACCTCCATCGGGACCTCCTTTTGGGATGTATTTTTCCCTACGCAGGTGCGTACTTCCTTTGCCTCCTTTTCCGGAAGTAACATGAATTTTTACATAATCAACAAAATTCCCTTCAGTCATAAATTTTCAGCCTTTCGTATTATAAAGTGTCTATTACTTTGCTTAAACGTTCGGTAATTTCTTGAATACTACCTACTCCGTCTACGCCGTAGTATTTGTCTTGGTTTTGATAGTAATTTTTTAATATATCAGTTTTGCGATAATATTCAGCTATACGCTCTCGTATCACATCTTCATTTGCATCGTCTGCTCTTCCGCTAACTTTTCCGCGCTCCAGCAAACGTTTTACCAATACCTCATCATCTACTTCCAAAGCTACCATTGCATTAATCTGCGTGTTTTTTTCTGTCATTAAGTTTGACAATGCTTCGGCTTGTGCCTCTGTACGTGGAAAACCATCAAATATAAACCCGTTGGCATCTTCGTTTTTTTCAACTTCAGCTTTCAACATATTAATAGTAACCTCATCTGGCACAAGATGACCTTTGTCCATATAGCTTTTTGCTAAATCACCCAACTCTGTATTGTTTTTAATATTATACCTAAATACATCACCGGTTGATATATGCACTAACTTATATTTTTTCTTTAACACGTCTGCTTGTGTTCCTTTTCCGGCGCCCGGAGGACCAAATAATACTATGTTTGTCATTACTTTTTTGTTCTTACTGAATATATTTTTTATAAATCGCCACATAACGAAGATGCAAAGATACTAATTGAAAAGCATTTGAAAGACGCATATAGAGAAAGTGTTTTATATAAATAATTAATCTTTAATCACTTTTGTTTTTGAAAGCACATCATGAAAACCTTGTTTCATAAATAGAAACGAAATTCGATCAAAAGGAATTAACCGACACAGCGTGCGTATTACAATATCCTTTTCTCTTGGCCTCTCTCCATTGTTTAAAACTACCTTGGTCTTTGTAGCAAATTCCCTAGTGTCTTTTGCCAAGCAACCTCCATAATAACATAATATGATATGAAGGTACCAAACACTAACAATATAACTACTATGGTAACCAAGGGGCTTTCTATCTCTGGTAAAAACAAACTACATATTGAAAATACAAACATTGAAAGTATATAAGAAACTAGCAAATCTATTATGTGGTTTACTAAACGTAAGTGACCGGGTGCCAAATCACTTATAACCGCATCCCTTTTTTGGCGTTCAATAATTGATTGTTCTCGTAAGTCGTTAAAGGTACTCGTATCAATATTTCTAGATTTAATCTCTGCATCTGCGGCTTCTAGTGCTTCAGGTTGATATTTCTCCCTATCTGAAGTAACAATTTGTATTAAATCTCTATCAGTGCGTTGAGACATCACATCTGTAAACTCATTTTCCATAAAGTATGGTTGGTTGTAATTAAAATCTGTAAACATATAAAAAAAATAGAAGTTGTTATTTTACAGGTTTTAAGCAGTTTTACTCGAGTTTTGTTCGAGACTCCTTCGACAATGCTACAAGAAATCCTTTATTTTACGTACAAAACTCGAACAATTCTCAAACCATTGTAGGTAGAATGAATCTATCCTAAAAATATAAACGTAATTTTCTAAAGCTTTGAAAATCCTATTTAAAAAACTCTCCTTTAAAAAGTAAAAAACTCCCAACACCTTTTGTTATCTTTGTGCGTATGAATTACTTTTCGTCCTCATTCACTTTAGGGATACTCGGTGGCGGCCAATTGGGCAAAATGCTACTGTATGAAACCCGCAAATACGATATTAAAACAAACGTACTAGATCCTAGTCCCGAAGCACCATGTCGCATTGCTTGTGACCATTTTGAACAAGGTGATTTAATGGATTATAACACGGTTTATACCTTCGGAAAAAAAGCAGATGTACTTACGTTTGAGATTGAAGGTGTAAATGTTGAAGCGCTTGAACAACTAGAAAAAGAAGGCGTTACCGTATATCCTTCTTCAGACACACTTCGTAAAATTCAAGATAAAGGCGTTCAAAAACAATTTTATAAAGAAAATAAAATACCTACATCTCCCTTTAAGCGCTATGAAGATAAGTATACATTAAACGAAGCCATTGTGCGCAAAGAGTTGCACTACCCATTTGTATGGAAGAGCTGCACAGGAGGTTATGACGGGAAAGGCGTTAGTATTATTAGAGATGCAGAAGATGTCATTCCACTTCCTGAAGGGCCCTGTATTGCAGAAAAGTTAATTCCGTTTAAAAATGAGCTAGCAGTAATTGTAGCTCGTAACGCTAGTGGAGAAGTAAAGACCTACCCTGTTGTTGAAATGGAGTTTCATCCAGAAGCCAATCAAGTTGAATATGTGATTTGCCCGGCAAGAATAGAACCGGAGGTAGCAAAAAAAGCAAGAGCCGTTGCCAAACAAGTCTCTGAAGCTTTCAAACATGTAGGTCTTTTGGCTGTAGAGTTATTTCAAACAGAAGATGATGACATTTTGGTTAACGAAGTTGCACCCAGACCTCACAACAGCGGTCATTACAGTATTGAAGCCAGTTACACCAATCAGTTTGAGCAACACTTGCGAGCCATTTTAGATTTACCTTTAGGAAAAACCGACAGTAAAGTAGGCGGAATAATGGTAAACTTGGTAGGTGATGAAAACCATACCGGTGATGTAAAATATGAGAAAATAGAAACCATCATGGCAATGGATGGTGTTACACCTCACATTTACGGAAAAAAACAAACGCGTCCTTTCAGAAAAATGGGACACGTGACAATTGTAGACGAAGACATAGCTCAAGCCCGTAAAGTTGCCGAAGAAGTAAAAAAAACCATACGAGTAATTAGCAAATAACATAAAAATTATGAGTAAAGTAGGAATTATAATGGGCAGTACGAGTGACTTGCCGGTTATGCAAGAAGCTATAGATATACTTAAAGGCTTTGATATAGAAGTAGAAGTCGATATTGTATCTGCACACCGCACACCCGATAAATTATTTGATTATGGTAAAAACGCACACACGCGAGGCATCAAGGTAATAATTGCCGGTGCCGGCGGAGCAGCACATTTACCAGGTATGATAGCTTCTTTATCACCCCTTCCTGTGGTAGGTGTTCCTGTAAAGTCAAGCAACTCAATTGATGGTTGGGACTCGGTACTATCTATTTTACAAATGCCTGGCGGGGTTCCTGTGGCTACAGTAGCCTTAAACGGAGCCAAAAATGCCGGAATATTAGCTGCACAAATTATTGGTAGTTCAGACAAATGTGTTCTTGATAAAGTAATCGCCTACAAAGAAGGTTTAAAACTTAAAGTGGAAGAAGGAGCAAAAAAAGTGCGAAATGAAAAACACTAACACACTTTTTCAGGAAAATAAGAATTGACAGATACGACTATGACAGAAACAAACCGACTATTACAACCCTTTAATACAGCCCCGTTTTCCAAAATAAAAAACGAGCATTTTTTACCTGCCATAAAGCAGTTGATTGAAGATACAAAAAATGAAATAGATACTATCACCAGCAATACTGAAGAGCCTTCATTTACCAATACCGTCGAGGCACTAGAACGCACTGGCGAACAGTTAAATCGTGTGACAGGTATTTTCTTTAACCTTAACAGTGCCGAAACGAATGAAGAAATCCAAAAAATAGCACAAGAGGTTTCGCCATTGTTGTCAGATTTTAAAAATGACTTATTACTTAATGAAGCTTTATTTGAACGTGTAAAAAGCGTTTACAATCGTAAAAAATCATTGACACTTACTTCTGAAGAAAGCATGTTGCTAGAAAAGCAATACAAAGGTTTTTCGCGTAATGGTGCTAATCTTTCAGAAGATAAAAAAGAAAAACTACGTAAAATAGATCAAGATCTTTCTAGGTTGAGCCTAAGCTTTGGCGAAAATGTTTTGGCCGAAACTAATAACTATGAGTTACACATAACCAATGAAGATCAACTTTCAGGATTACCAGAAGGTGCAAAAGAAGAAGCTGCAGATACCGCCAAAGAAAAAGGGAAAGACGGATGGATTTTCACACTAGCCTATCCTAGTTATATTCCGTTTATGACCTATGCAGACAATCGAGAACTGCGTAAGGAGCTTTCATTGGCATTTGGCAGTAAAGCGTTTCATAACGACAAGTTAGACAACCAAGAACATGTGCTACAAATTGTCAATTTACGCTACCAACGTGCTCAATTATTAGGTTATGATAGTCACGCGCACTTTGTACTAGAAGAACGCATGGCAGAAACACCTGAAAAAGTAACTTCATTTTTAGATGAATTATTACAAAAAGCAAAACCTGCTGCCGAAAAAGAATTTGCAGAACTAGAAGCCTTTGCAAAAGAACTAGACGGAATTGATCAATTACAAAAATGGGATGGCGCATATTATGCAGAAAAACTTAAGCAGAAAAAATTCAATCTAGATGACGAAAAACTAAAACCCTATTTTGAATTAAAAAATGTTATTAATGGTGTTTTCACAGTAGCTGAAAAACTATACGGACTTTCATTTGAAGAAGTAAACAATATTGATAAATACCATCCTGAAGTAAAAACCTACCGCGTCACAGATTCCGAAGATTCTTTAGTGGCTATTTTTTATGCAGACTTTCACCCCAGAGCCGGAAAACGAAATGGTGCTTGGATGACTGTTTACAAACAACAAGAAATCATTAAAGGAGTTAATGAAAGACCTCACATATCTATAGTTTGTAATTTTACAAAGCCTACGGCTAGCAAACCATCTTTATTAACATTTAATGAAGTTACTACCTTATTTCACGAGTTTGGCCATGCCTTACACGGTATGTTGGCAAACACAAAGTATGCTAGTTTATCTGGAGCAAATGTGTATTGGGATTTTGTAGAATTACCTAGTCAAATTTTGGAAAACTGGTGTTACGAAAAAGAAACACTAGAGCTATTTGCTACGCATTACAAAACCGGTGAAGTAATTCCTATGGAATATGTTGAGAAGATTAAAGAGTCTGCTGCATTTCACGAAGGAATGAAAACCGTAAGACAATTGAGTTTTGGAATGCTAGATATGGCTTGGCACGGTGGTAACCCAACCAGTATAACCAATGTAAAAGCTCATGAAAAAGAAGCTTTTGAACCAACCACTTTATATCCTGATGTAGCTTCAAACTGTATGAGCACATCTTTTTCACATATTTTTCAAGGAGGATATTCTGCAGGATATTATAGTTATAAATGGGCCGAAGTATTAGACGCCGATGCTTTTGCGTATTTTAAACAAGAAGGCATCTTTAATAAAACAGTTGCCGATAAGTTTAAAAACTACATTTTATCTCAAGGAGGAACCGAAGACCCAATGGAATTGTATATTAGATTTCGAGGAAAAAAACCAAACCCTGATGCACTTTTAAAAAGAGCTGGTTTAATTTAAAAACAAAAAAAGCTGCTATGTGTATAGCAGCTTTTTTTTAGTATCTCTTTAGCTTTAATTAAGCACAAACTTCTTGGTAATCACTTTATTTGTTTGAGTAGTAAATACTGCCACATAAAAACCTTGTGATAGGTTTTCAATACTTAACGCACCTTGTTGACCAAGGTCATTTGCACTAAATACTTTTTTTCCGGCAACGTCTATAATACTTAATGTTTGTAATGTTTCAGAAACGTTTTTTAGAGTATAAATTACTTGTTTATTATTTACGATAAAATCAAAATCAAGTCCAGCAATTTCAGAAACAGAAAGCGTGTTACTTTTGGCTGTTTCAATAACAAACTCTAAGCCTAGTTTGGCAAACTTTGCAGCTTTAAAAGCATCTCCGGTTATATCATATGTATCATTAGGAGTATGAATATTTGGGTTACTTTCAGAAAAACTTGCCTCAAAAGGAAAAGCAGCTTCATACCCTTGATCTGCCCAACTGAAATGATCTGAACAACCGTAATTACATGCTGTGTTTCCGTAGGTAATTTGATGCGGACCAGAAGCGTTGTAATATTCCATTAATTCAATTAAAAAAGCGTTTAAGTCGTTACTGTTATAGCTATCTGTTGTAATGTAAACATCGTTTAAAGAACCCGCAAAGTTGGTCATATCAAATTGTACATAAGCTACAACATTCACATTATTATTCTTATACTCTTCAGCAATTTCAGCAGAACCTACAAGACCTATTTCCTCGGCAGCAAACGCCATAAACTCAACAGTTCGGTTAGGAACAAACTCCATATCAAACAATACACGTGCTACTTCGGTGATTGTTGAAATACCCGAAGCATCATCATCTGCACCTGGAGCTACGTTATTGTTTGAACCCGGAGCAGTAGAGTCTATATGACCTCCAATGATCACAAACTCATCTGGTGTTTCGGCTCCCTCAATAGTCATCACAGCAGAGGGCATTCCTGTATTTACGTGATTTACAATACGCACGGAAACATCCGTTCTTCCGGCAGCTTGAGCCATCGCTTCCCACTTATCTTTTAGGTCTAAAACCGCTTGTTCTGCTTCAGGCTTGGTATGAAAGCGAGTGCCATAATCTTGTAATTCAATAATTTGATCTTCAATATTTTGTGCATTGACCATTTCAATTGCTTCGGCAACTGCGGCGTCTTGATTAATTGTAAAATCCAGAACTCTTCGTTGTTTTTTGGCAGGCTTAGGTTCTATTGCTTTAAGCGCAAGTTCTTCTGAAGCTTTAAAAACATATCCAGGTCCATGCGTAACCACATTACGGTGCATAGCATGAGCAGCTTCTTCTGAAATATAAACAGCGGCTTGATTTTGTTTAATTGCTATAATCTGAATTTCTTGAGGCATTTCTTTTTTAAGATTGTTAGCATCTGTAGCATCCATCGTTGCATAAAACGGACCTTCTTGAGCAAAAAGAATTCCTGAAAAAAGTAAAAATAATAAGAGGGAAGTAATTTTTTTCATCATTAAATGTGTTCTAAAAATGTTTGTATAAAATTAGTTATTATGGCGATTAATCAATCTTTATTTAACAGTTAGTTTTTTCTGGCTCAATATTTTGGTTTAAAATCTTATATAAATGTGAAAATGTATAATACCTGCTCCAACTTTACTATTTTTGAAATAAACTAGTATAGCCAAATTATGTCTACACACACCCTACACCCCGAGACTTGGGTGGATCGATATTCAGACTACCTTTATAATTACACGATTGTTCGTGTTAATGATCACGTAATGGCACAAGATTTAATTTCTGAAACCTTTTTGGCTGGATTAAAATCTAAGAAAAACTTTAAAGGCAATGCAAGTGAACGCACTTGGCTTATTGCTATTTTGAAGCGAAAAATTATAGATTTTTACCGAAAGAAGAATTCAAAAAAAGGTCAAGCCGAAGTACATATAGACTACAATGATGACGAGATGGAAGGTGATTGGCTTGAAGAGCGTGCCGAAGATACTATGTATAAAACAGCCGAAGAAAACTTGGAAAATAACGAATTAGGTTTGGCCATTTTGGAATGTTTAGATACTTTGGACGAGCGACAAGCTTCTATTTTTAAAATGAAAACCATAGATAATTTTGAAACTGAAGCAATTTGTAATGAATTTGACATCACTCCGTCTAACCTATGGGTTATAATTCATCGTGCCCGTAAAACGATGGCAAATTGTCTAGAAAAAAACTGGTTTTAACATGAAGTTTAAGTTATTTCTCAATTGTAAAGAGGCTGGTCATACGTGTGATAAAGCACAATATAAAGAAGCTACTTATTGGGATAAATTTCTACTAACAATACATAATGTCTTTTGTAAGTTATGTAGAGAGCACACATCAAAGAATGTAAAACTGACCAAAAAAATTAATGATTCTCACTTAAAAACTCTTTCAGCTCAAGAAAAAGAAGAATTAAAAAACAAACTACAACAACACACCGCGCAATAATACAAATACTGCAAGCCACAATATAGGAATACCTTCTACCCAAAAAGACGCATAATACTTAGGCTGGTTTTTATCTGCAAAGAATGTCGCACATGCAGTAAGTAAGCAAATCAATAACAAGCTTATCGCATAAGGATAAGAAACAACATCTTTAAAAGCTTCCAGAATAAAAGCGATTCCTGTAAGTCCTGTCACTAGAACGTTTGTCGCTACAACCCCAAGTAGCTGTGGCATAGTACCTAGTATAGAGTTGTCATATGGTAAATCCCGAATTTCAAAAGGTACTATCAACGCAATGACTAAAAAAAACCGTTGAATAAATGTAACCCAGCTATCGCCACTTAGGCTTTCTTGAGCTGCGAGTAAAGGAACAGTAACCGTAACACCTGCCCAGACCAAAGCAACCACAAAGATTTTTAATCCTTTTATAGTTCGCAAGCTCTTTGATTTGAAAACAGGAATGGCATACAAAAGAGTAAGCAAACCAAAAAGACCACTATAAAGTAGTGTTTGTAAAGAAAGCTGAAAGGAAAAATACACCAATACTACAAAGCATAAAAGTGAGAAAACTTGAATGGTTTTAAGGGATTTTGTCAAGCTTCTATGATGAAGACCGGCAACCGGAGCATATTTCACCAAATTATAACCAGTAATTGTACCAAAAAAAACAAAAAAATTGTAGGCTTTTGGTAATTCAATATCAAATTCTAAAACAGTAATATGAACCAGTGCTAAAACAGCTAAAGCTACATGAATACTACTGTTTATGTAAAATTCAAAAAGTGATTTCAGGGCTTTCATTTTCTCAAATGTAAGCAAACTGTTAGTAAGTTGAATTATTGGTTAACAAATTGTTAGGATAGCTTCAAAAAAAACATACTAATTCGTGTATAAAATCGTAATTTTGCGACCTAATTTCAAATGCAAAATATGAATACAGATTCTTTTGCCTTAAGACATATTGGCCCTAGACGTAGCGACCTTCCTGAAATGCTTAAAACTGTTGGTGTTGAAAGTATTGACCAACTTATGTTTGAGACGGTTCCAGATGATATTTTAATGAAAAAAAGCCTTGACCTAGATGTAGCAATGACCGAGCAAGAATACTTGGAGCACATCACAGAAATGGCTGAAAAAAATAAAGTATTTAAAACCTATATTGGTTTAGGTTATTACCCTACAAACATTCCTCCAGTTATACAACGCAATGTGCTGGAAAACCCAGGATGGTATACAGCCTATACACCATACCAAGCCGAAATTGCACAAGGACGTCTAGAAGCTTTATTAAACTTTCAAACCATGGTAAGCGATCTTACCGGTATGGAATTGGCAAATGCATCATTACTAGATGAATCTACTGCAGCTGCCGAAGCTATGTCATTACTGCTAGCTGTAAGAAGTAGAGAGCAAAAGAAAAAAAATGCAGTAAAATTCTTTGTTTCTGAAGAGATTTTACCACAAACCCTTTCTGTATTGCAAACAAGAGCGATTCCTATAGGCGTTGAGATTGTTGTAGGAAATCATAAAGAGTTTGATTTTTCTGAAGACTTTTACGGCGTTATGCTACAATACCCAGGAAGAACCGGAAACGTTCACAGCTTTAAAGACTTTATAAAACAAGCGAACAATTCAGACATAAAAGTAGCTGTTGCAGCAGATATTTTAAGCCTTGTAAAACTAGAATCGCCAGGGCATTTTGGTGCAGATGTTGTTGTTGGTACAACACAACGTTTTGGTATTCCGCTAGGCTATGGAGGTCCACACGCTGCTTATTTTGCTACACGCGAAGAGTTTAAACGACATATTCCCGGACGTATCATAGGTGTCACCAAAGATCTTGATGGCAATCGTGCATTACGAATGGCACTTCAAACTCGTGAACAACACATAAAACGGGATCGCGCAACTTCAAACATCTGTACAGCTCAAGTACTACTAGCGGTAATGGCTGGTATGTATGCTGTTTATAATGGCCCTGAAGGGTTACAAGACATTGCAGACAAAGTACACAATACCACAGCAACCTTAGCAAACGCTTTAGAAGAACTAGGTTTATACCAAATGAACGAAACCTATTTTGATACTATAGCTATTAAAACAGATGCTACAAAGATTAAATATATAGCCGAAGCTAAAAACATCAACTTCTACTACCCAGATGATGAGACAGTTTCTATAGCTATTAATGAAACAACCACACTTAAAGACATCAATAAAATTATAGCTGTTTTTGCTGAAGCTATTAACAAACAGCCTATAAAAGTTTCAGAAATTATTAAAGGAAACGCCATCCCTTCTGAAGCTGCTAGAAAAACCAAATTTCTTACAAGTGAAGTTTTTAATAGCTACCATAGTGAAACAGAACTAATGCGCTACATAAAACGCTTAGAAAGAAAAGACCTTTCTTTAAATCACTCTATGATTCCGTTAGGTTCTTGTACTATGAAACTCAATGCCGCTGCCGAAATGCTACCACTTAGTGATCCGCAATGGGGCAATATTCATCCATTTGTTCCTGTTGAACAAGCAGAAGGATACCAACAAGTACTAAAAAAATTAGAAGATCAATTAACTGAAATAACCGGATTTGCAGCAACTTCTCTACAACCCAATTCTGGTGCTCAAGGAGAATACGCAGGTTTAATGGTTATTAGAGCCTATCACGAATCTCGTGGCGAATCAAATAGAAACATTTGTTTAATCCCGTCTTCTGCTCACGGAACCAATCCTGCGAGTGCTGTTATGGCAGGAATGAAGGTAGTAGTAACAAAAGCTAGTGATAACGGAAATATTGATGTAGATGACCTTCGAGAAAAAGCAGAAAAACACAAGGACAATCTTGCTGCTTTAATGGTTACCTACCCTTCTACTCACGGAGTTTATGAATCTGCCATTAAAGAAATAACCGGAATTATTCACGAATATGGTGGGCAAGTTTATATGGACGGTGCCAATATGAACGCACAAGTAGGGTTAACAAACCCAGGGAATATTGGCGCAGATGTATGTCACTTAAACCTTCATAAAACCTTTTCTATTCCTCACGGAGGTGGTGGTCCTGGTGTAGGACCAATTTGTGTTGCAAAACAACTTGTTCCGTTTTTACCTACAAATCCAATTATTAAAGTAGGTGGTGATAAAGGTATTTCGGCTATTTCAGCAGCACCTTTCGGAAGTTCATTAGTATGCTTAATATCATATGCTTACATAAGAATGCTTGGTGTAAGCGGATTAAAGCGCTCTACGCAATTTGCAATTTTGAATGCAAACTATATAAAAGAACGCCTTAAAGGTCACTATGAAACTTTATATAGCGGAGAACGCAATCGTGCAGCCCATGAAATGATTATAGACTGTCGCCCATTTAAAGAAAATGGCATTGAAGTTACTGATATTGCCAAACGTTTAATTGACTATGGTTTTCATTCCCCAACGGTATCATTTCCGGTGGCAGGAACGTTGATGATTGAACCTACAGAGAGCGAAAGCAAAGAAGAATTGGATCGTTTTTGTGATGCCATGATTTCTATTAAAATGGAAATTGATTCTGTTTCAAAAGAAAACACAAATAACGTTCTCAAAAATGCTCCGCATACGTTAAAAATGTTAACAAGCGATTCTTGGGACTTTCCATATTCAAGGCAGCAAGCAGCTTATCCACTAGAGTATGTAGCAGAAAACAAATTTTGGCCTACCGTAAGACGTGTTGACGAAGCTTATGGTGACCGTAATTTAATCTGTACTTGTGAACCAATTGAAAGTTATATGGAAGAGGCATAGTAATAGTTTAACAAAAAATTGGTACTTTAACAGCTAAGGATTTTATATACTTTTATAACCAATGCTAACTAACTATTTACAGTGATTTTAACCAAAACAAAACCGTAATGAATACAAGAATTATTGGCGTTGGAAGCTACATTCCTAAAGGTATAGCAACCAACAATCAGTTTGAAAATCATAGCTTCTACAATGAAGATGGCTCACGTTTTGGATATGAAAACACTGAAATTATTAAAAAGTTTGAAGCCATTACTGGTATATCAGAAAGACGATATATTAAAGAAAATCTTACCACTTCAGATATTGCTTTTTATGCAGCAGAAAAAGCAATTGCAGATGCCAACATTGACAAAGAAGATCTTGATTACATTATTGTTGCACATAATTATGGAGATGTAAAACACGGTGATCACCAAAGTGATACAGTACCTAGTATTGGCTCACGTGTAAAACACCTTCTTAAAATTAAAAACCCAAAGTGTGTTGCATATGATGTACTCTTTGGTTGTCCCGGTTGGATTGAAGGAGTGATACAAGCAAATGCTTTCATTAAAAGCGGTATTGCCAAAACCTGTTTAGTGATTGGTGCAGAAGCACTTTCTCGCGTAGTTGACCAGCACGACCGTGACTCCATGATTTATAGTGACGGCGCAGGTGCTACCATTATTCAAGAAACCAATGAAGATAGCGGCATTATCACACACAGTAGCGCAACGTATGCTCTTGATGAAGCACACTTTATCTTTTTTGGCGAAAGCAATAATCAAGAAGTGAGTGATGCTAGAAGATATATAAAGATGTATGGTCGTAAAATATATGAGTTTGCACTAAACCATGTTCCCGAAGCAATGAAAGCATGTTTAGAAAAAGGCAACACACCTATAGAAGACCTTAAAATGGTGTTTATCCATCAAGCAAATGAAAAAATGGACGAAGCCATTATTAAACGCTTTTATCGTTTATATGATAAAACACCTCCAGAAAACATCATGCCTATGAGCATCAACAAACTAGGTAACTCTAGTGTAGCCACCATTCCTACATTGTTTGATTTGGTTAAAAATGGTAGTATGAAAAATCACAAACTTGAAAAAGGCGACATTATCCTTTTTGCGAGTGTAGGTGCCGGAATGAATATCAACGCAATTCTTTATAAAGTTTAATTCCTTATGTACGAAGGGAAATTTCCGAAGAAACGCTACAAGCACACTTTACAGTTTTTACAAGAAGTAGTTTCTACAGATGATTCTATCCTAGATCTTGGCGTAACAAATCCTTTTTCTGAAATTATGAAAAAAGAAGGATTTAACGTCACAAACACACAAGGTGAAGATTTAGATTTAGAAACCGAAGCTGTAAAAACCAATAAGTACGATGTTGTTACTGCTTTTGAAATATTTGAACATCTAGTAGCGCCTTTTAATGTTTTGCAAGATATTCAAGCCAAAAAGCTAGTCGCTTCAGTACCGTTAAAGTTGTGGTTTGCTTCAGCTTATAAAAGTAAAACCGATACCCGTGATCGCCATTTCCACGAGTTTGAAGATTGGCAATTTGATTGGCTTTTAGAAAAAGCGGGTTGGACCATTAAAAAACGAGTTAAATTCACCAATCCTGTAAAAAAAGTTGGGTTAAGACCCATGCTTAGACGTTTTACTCCAAGGTATTACTTGATTTACGCAGAACGCACTTAGATGAAATTCTACATTGTAATACCGGCGCATAATGAAGAAGCTTATCTTGAAAAAACGCTTCAATCATTGGTATCACAAACACTTCTTCCAAAAAAAATTGTAGTAGTAAATGACCATTCTACAGATGGCACTCAAGCAATAATTGATACGTTTTCTAGCACCTATTCATTTGTTTCAGGTATTAAAAGTACCTCAGAAGCTACGCATAAGCCAGGAAGTAAAGTTGTAAACACTTTTAATAAAGGTTTGGCAACGCTTGATAATGACTATGATGTTATTTGCAAATTTGACGCAGATTTAATTTTCCCCAACAATTACCTTGAAGAGATAGCCTCATTATTTAAGACCAATCCTAAATGTGGCATAGCAGGCGGATTTTGTTATGTTCAGAAAAAGGAGGAATGGATTTTAGAGCGTTTAACAAACAAGGATCACGTTCGTGGTGCTTTAAAAGCCTATACAAAAGAATGTTTTAATAAAATTGGAGGCTTAAAAAGTACTATGGGATGGGACACGGTTGATGAGTTGCTAGCTCAATATCATGGATGGAAAGTTTGCACAGATGAAACGCTACGAGTTAAACACTTAAAGCCTACCGGAAAAAACTACACAAAAAAAGCACGCTATAAGCAAGGAGAAGCTTTTTACAAGCTTAGGTATGGTTTTGTATTAACATGTATTGCTTCGGCCAAACTTGCTGTTAAAAAGAAGAATTTATCTTATTTTATTAATTGCCTACAGGGTTATACAAAATCTAAAAAGAAAAACCTACAACCTATAGTTTCAGAAAAAGAAGGACGCTTTATAAGAAATCTCCGCTGGAAAGGGATAAAAAATAAATTTTTATAACCTTTCTATAACCTTCAGCTCTGTGTTTCTATGTATTTTTGAAGCCAAACAATAGCATTTAAAATGAAAAAAACAGCCCTAGTCGTTTTAATAACATTTCTTACAATTTTTACAAGTTGTGTTTCAGTTCAAGTAAAAGACAACAACCTAACAACTAGTACAAATTCTCAAAAACCAAAAAATATCATTCTGCTCATTGGAGACGGAATGGGATTGAGTCAAGTTTCTTCCAGTTTATTTTACAATGATGAATCATCAAATTTTGAGCGTTTTTCTACAATAGGTTTGATTAAAACCTCATCATCTAGTGATTTAATTACAGATTCGGCAGCTGGAGCTACGGCTTTTGCTTCGGGAATAAAAACCTATAATGGAGCTATAGGGGTAAATTCAGACACAATTCCTGTACCTACCTTACTTGAAGAGGTTTCAAAAAAAGGATTAAGCACAGGGTTAATTGCTACTTCTTCAATTGTACATGCAACTCCTGCAAGCTTTTTTTCACATGTAAAATACCGTCGTCAATATGAAGATATTGCTGCGTTTATGCCAACGAGTGACGTAGACTTTTTTGCAGGTGGCGGCACAAAGTTTTTTACCAACAGAAAAGACGGTCGTAACTTATATAGTGAATTGGAACAAAATGGATTTCAGGTTTATACAGATAAATTACCGGCTACAATTTCAGAAAAGAAAGAAGCTATTTTATTAGCCGAAGACGGTATGCCAAAAAAAATAGACGGTCGCGGTGACTTTTTACCCGAGGCGACACAACTAGCGCTACAAAAACTTGCAAAAAGTCAAGACGGCTTTTTTTTAATGGTTGAAGGTTCTCAAATAGATTGGGGAGGTCACTCAAATGAAGCCGATTATTTAATTGGTGAAATGATTGACTTTGATAAAACCATTGGTATAGCATTAGATTTTGCAAATATCAATAAAGAAACATTAGTGATTGTAACGGCAGATCATGAAACAGGAGGATTCACACTAGCTTCTGAAGGTGGTGATTATAACAAAATAAAACCTTCATTTTCAACCGGAGGACATTCTTCTACCATGATTCCGGTTTTTGCAAAAGGACCTGGAGCAGAGCTTTTTAATGGTATATATGAAAACACTGAAATTTACCATAAAATGAAACAACTGCTGTTAAAATAAATTTTAAGTATTCTTACTTATATTTTATCAAGCAACAGTCATTGAATTTTGTTACTTTAGCAATATCTTAATCGCTTATGAAGTACCTTCGAGATATTGGTTCCTATTTTGTAATGATAAAAAAAGTTTTTGGCAGCTTTACCAAAAGGTCTGTGCTACGAGAACTTATTTTTAAAGAGATTGATGATTTAATTATCAACTCACTTGGGATAGTTTCATTTATTTCATTTTTTGTGGGTGGTGTGGTAGCTATACAAACCGCCCTAAATATGGACAACCCGCTTATACCTGAGTCTTTGATAGGGTTTGCCACTAGACAATCTGTAATATTAGAATTTGCTCCTACGTTTATTTCAATCATTATGGCTGGTAAGGTAGGTTCATTTATCACATCTAGTATTGGCTCTATGCGTGTTACTGAACAAATTGACGCGCTAGAAGTAATGGGTATAAATTCATTAAACTACTTAGTATTTCCGAAGATAATTGCCCTGCTATTTTATCCTTTTGTAATAGCTATATCTATGTTTTTAGGCATATTTGGAGGTTGGCTAGCAGGAGTTTATGGAGGGTTTACATCTTCTACAGCATTTATTGAAGGTCTACAAGATAGTTTTATACCCTATCATTTGTTTTATGCTTTCTTTAAAACCTTTGTATTTGCATTTATTCTAGCAACTGTTCCTTCTTGGCAAGGTTATTATATGAAAGGCGGTGCGCTTGAAGTGGGTAAAGCCAGTACCAATTCGTTTGTATGGACGAGTGTATTAATTATTTTGGCAAATTACGTAATAACTCAACTCCTTTTAAGCTAATGATAAAAGTTGAAGACATCCATAAAAGCTTTGGTGACGAAGAAATTTTAAAAGGAATTTCCACAACATTTGATAAAGGAAAAACCAATCTTATTATTGGTCAAAGTGGTAGTGGAAAAACAGTTATGCTTAAATGTCTTTTGGGTCTCTTTAAACCTGAAAAAGGCCGTATTTATTATGAAGAAGAAGCCATTCAAGATATGGATGACGAAAAACAAAGAGAGCTAAGAGAAGATATAGGCATGTTATTTCAAGGAGGTGCTTTGTTTGACTCTATGAATATTGAAGAAAATGTGATGTTTCCTCTACGTATGTTTACCAAGCAGAAAAAAAGTGAAATGCTTGAGCGAGTTAACGAAGTACTCTCGCGTGTAAACCTTGATAATGTAAATAAAAAATATCCTTCAGAAATATCGGGTGGTATGCAAAAACGAGTTTCTATTGCTCGAGCAATTGTAAACAGACCAAAATACCTTTTTTGTGATGAGCCTAACTCAGGCCTAGACCCTAAAACAGCAACTTTAATTGACAACTTAATTCAAGAGCTTACACACGAGTATGATATTACAACAGTGGTAGTTACTCATGATATGAATTCAGTTATGGAAATAGGAGAAAAAGTTGTGTTATTGAAAAACGGGAAACTAGTTTGGCAAGGTACCAATCAAGAAATCTTCAAAACCGATAACGAAGACGTGACAAATTTTGTCTATTCTTCAGATTTGTTTAAAAAAATTAGAGATGTTCAAATAAAAGAACAATAATTAATTCTTATAGGTAACAAATCAATATTTTTATATACTTTTAGTGTCTTTAATCTTCATTTTAAATTCATTATGAAAAAAATTACACTAAGCAGTATAGCATTTCTATGTAGCTTAACCTTGTTCTCACAAGTAACATTTGTAAACCAATCAGACTTAATTGGTGATTTTTTTGACAGTTCAGAGTGTGCCGTAGATATGAATGGTGACAACCTAGATGATTATGTGCGTGTTTCAGGAAATGGAATAGGTATTGACTACCAACAGCCTGATGGAACATTTGAATCTGTAATGTACAGTATGCCTATTGAAAACGTTCCAGACTGGAGTATAGCAGCAGGCGACCTAGACGGAAACGGCTTTAATGATTTGGTTTTAGGCAATAACTCAAGAGTTTCATTTGTAATGGCAAATGAAGACGGAACCCTTTATACCGAAGACGACTCACACAATGAATATATTTTCTCACAAAGATCTACACTTGCAGACATCGATAATGATGGAGATCTAGATTCATTTGTGTGTCACGATGTAGATTTAAGTCATCCCTACAGAAATGACGGAAATGGTAATATGACTTTAGATCAAACCCTAATTGAAACCATAGATTTACCCGGTAACTACGCAGCTATTTGGGTTGATTATGATAATGACGGTGATACAGATATGTATTTAACAAAGTGTCGCGGTGGTTCTACTCCCGGTGATCCAGAACGCGACAATGCGATGTATACCAATAACGGCGACGGAACTTTCACAGAAAACGCCGAAGCTATAGGTATGAAAGACAACGCTCAATCTTGGGCAACTGTTTTTGAAGATTTTGATAACGATGGAGATTTTGACGCTTTTATCGTAAATCACGATTTCCAAAACCGTCTTATGGTTAATGACGGCAACGGAAACTTCACAGATGTGATTGAAACTTCAGGTATCAACCCTACAGACCTTGGAGCTTGGGAAAATCAAGCTGCAGACTTTAACAACGATGGTTTTGTAGATATTTTTTCTGAAATGTCAAAAGAGTTATATATAAATAATGGTGATATGACATTTACCGGTATGGACCTTCCTTTTGATGAAGGAGCCATAGCAGATATGAATAATGATGGGTTTTTAGACGTTGTGAATGATGGTGACCTTTGGATAAATCAAGGAACCAGCAACAACAACTGGGTAAAAGTAATTTTAAAAGGAACCGAAAGTAATAGTAACGGAATTGGAGCCCGTATAGACATCTATGGTGATTGGGGTAAACAAATGCGCGAAGTACGTTCTGGACAAGGTTTTAGCCATATGAATAGCCTTACCGCTCATTTTGGGATAGGCAGCAGCACTCAAATTGACAAAATGACCATTACTTGGCCTTCAGGAACTGTTGATGAGATTATAAACCCAGACATTAACACCCTACATGAAATAGAAGAAGGCGCAGAGCTTTCTATAAATGAAAATAGTACAGACTTTATAAAGTTGTACCCAAACCCTGCTTCATCAGTCATTCATTTTTCACAAGAAATACTTAGAGACACGCCGGTTCAAATTGTAGATATTTCAGGAAAAGTAATTATGAAGCAAACTATTTCTTCAGAAAATACCTTAAATATTGAGTCATTACAGAGTGGTGTTTACTTTGTACAACTAGAAGTAGACCAACAGAAACTTAGCTATAAGTTTATAAAGAAATAACATTTAATAAGAAGTTTTTAAAGCGTTCGCAATGCATTGCGAACGCTTTTTTTTATGGAGTTTGTTGAACTAGTAAAGTATCAACTTTAAGTTTAATTTTTAACCAATTACGCAACGCTTCATTCTTTTGCTGTCTTTCTTTGGAAGACAAACTTTTTTCCCAAGAAACATAAATAACAGGCAACGTATCGGTTTTTGCAAAGTTGGTAGTGATTCTACTAGAAAATGAAAATTGTTCCATTTCTTTATAAATAGCTTTAACCTCTTTGCTTAAATCATCAAAAGGAATATCTTTTACTCGAAGCTTTGCAATTTCATTTTCAAGAAAATCAATTCTACTGTTTTTGTCCTTAATCATCTGTTCATTCTTGACATATAAATCTTCAAGAATTCCGGCTTTTACGTCACTAGAAAGTTTTTCTGCTAGTTCACCACTTTGATCTGTTCCTTGATAAATACGTAGGTTGGCATCTTGTAGCATTTCTACTTTTTCCATTTCTGAAAGCCAGTTATTGATTGTTGGTTGTGGTACAGGCCTACCTATAAGATACACTTCAATATCTTTGGTTGTGTAGTCTTGAGTAAACTTCACTACCTCTGCTCCTTCATAAGTAATGGTATCTTTTACAAACTCTTTTGTTTTATTTTCAAATAACTGTTGATCTAGTAATTTTACAAATAAAATTACACTAGGTACCATTACAATTAAGGCAATTAATGATGCAATTTGAGCAATACGCTTTCTTCTTTTTGAGTTTGCGTATCTCACTAGTGGAAAACGCAATAGTTTTGAAACAATAAAAGTAGAAAGTGCAATAAATACTGCGTTAATTGAGAAGAGGTATAAAGCTCCTCCTGCATATGAAAAATTACCAATTGCCAGACCGTATCCTACTGTACATAATGGAGGCATAAGTGCAGTTGCAATAGCTACACCAAATATTACACTTGCAATGGTTCCGCTTTTTGTTTTGGCCACGATTAAGCCAAGACCGCCAAAAATAGCAACCAGTACATCCAAAATTGTAGGATACGTTCTTGCTAATAATTCGGGGGTTTCTTCTGTTAAAGGAGAGAGTTTAAAGTATAAAAACGCTGTAATAACACTTAAAAAAACCATTATACCAAGGTTTATTAAAGAACGTCTTAGCGTTTCTACATCATTAATTGCAACAGATAGCCCTATCCCGACAATAGGCCCCATTAATGGTGAAATTAACATCGCTCCAATTACAACTGCTGTGCTACTAACATTTAAACCAATAGAGGCTACAAAAATGGAAAAAATCAAAATCCACGCAGTGTGTCCCTTAAAAGGAATATCTTTTTTAACAGCTTCAATAGTAGCATCTCGATCACTATCTGACCGAATATCAAAAAGTTCTTTAAAAAACTTCTTTAAGCTTTCCCAAGTTGTTAGTTTTACTTGCTCAAACTCTTGATCATTTGGGGTAGCGTGAACGTTATTAGTATCTTGATTTTCGCTCATTTAGGTATATTTTTCTCCAAAGTTTTCATTAACCTCAGACAGTAATTTTTTTATATGTTGTTCTTTTTCTTTTGGGTAGATCAACAGTACATCTTCTTTATCAACTACAATATAATCTTCAATTCCGTCGAGTACCACTAGTTTTTCAGATGCTGAATAAACCATATTGCCTTTTGAGTTTTTAAAGTGAGGGGTTGCTCTCACTACAGCATTTTCTGAAGCGTCTTTTTGCATTTTTTCGTGTAAAGCACCCCACGTTCCTAGGTCATTCCAATCAAAGGCTGCTTTCTTTACATAGACATTATCGGCTTTTTCCATAATGGCATAATCAATGGAAATATTTTCAGCTTTATCATAATTCTCTGAAATAAATTCTTTTTCTTCAGAAGTATTGTACACAGGATTCCCTTCAGAAAAAAGAGCATGCATCACTGGGTTGTGTTTTTCAAAGGCTTGGGTTATACTAGCCACACTCCAAAGAAATATACCTGCATTCCACATAAAATTTCCGGCAGCCAAAAATTGTTTTGCGGTATCATAATCAGGTTTTTCTCTAAATTGTTTTACCTTCTTAACAACTGAAGCATCTTTTTTTTCAGCTTCAATATAACCGTAGCCGGTATTAGGAAAAGTTGGTTTTATACCTAGTGTCATTAAGTATGAATTGCGCTGGCAAGCATCAAAACATATTTGGACATCTTGAGTAAAAGCGTCTTCATCTTCTATCCAATGATCACTAGGTGCAACGAGCATTAATGCATTGGGGTTCTCTTTTTGTATTTTTAAAGCAGCTAATAAAATGCAAGGTGCTGTATTGCGCATTGCAGGTTCTAGAATAACTTGTTTTTCGGTTATTTCTGGTAGTTGTTCTAGTGTTAACTGAAGGTAACGCTCATTGGTAAGAATTAAAATTTTATCTGAATCTATAATTTTATTGAGCCGTGAAAAGGTTTTTTGTAGCAAGGTTTGTCCGGTACCTAACATATCATGAAATTGCTTAGGAAACTCGGTTGTACTTACTGGCCAAAACCTTGAACCAATTCCGCCAGCCATTATTACTGCATAATAATCTTTATTCATGCTCATTATTTTAAAAATTCAACTTCGGCATTAGGATTAAATAAATAGACTCTTCCTGTTGCTTCTTCTAAACATTCATACCGCTTTATGCGTTTGTTACCTCGTTTAAAAATTTTTCCGTTATACAAACGAAATCTCCCTCCAAAGGGTATTTCAAATATATAATTTTTATCGTTTGGCGGGTCAAATTGTTTTAAAGCTAACGATAACTTTGCATCTGTATCGCTACTAGCTTTAGGGTTTTTAAAGTGTGTTGCTAATAAAGGCAGTAACTGACTAGGAAAAATTTCTGGACGTATAAAAGGGAGCATTAACTGTTGAAAAGTACGCTTCCACTCTACTCCGTGAGGTTTGATAAAACGGCCATATTTTTGAAAAGCTACTAAGTGTGCGATTTCGTGAACAAGTGTCATTAAAAAACGATACTTATTCAAATTGGCATTAATTGTAATTTGATGTTGACCGTTAGGAAGTTTACGATAATCTCCATGGCGTGTGCGTCGCTCATTAACAATTTTTAAATGAACATTATTAATTTTAATTAATTCAAAAACTGGATGTACAGAAGCTTTGGGAAGGTATTTTAAAAGAACCTGCTCCATAGGTTATGGTGTTGAATTGGAAACCTGCAAAATTTTTCCGTTGTAAAATTGTTGACCAGTTAATGCAAAATTCACAATATATTCTGCCATTTCTTTGGCTGATAAGGGTGCTTTATACCCGGGAAAAGCTTCTTCTAGCATTTCAGTTTGCACAGCTCCTAAGGCTAATGCGTTAAATGAAGGGCCTTTTTCTTTATATTCTTCAGCTAATAATTCAGTAAGGGTTAATACAGCACCTTTACTACTGCTGTATGCAGCAAGGCCGGGAAATTTCATACTTCCTTGAATACCTCCCATACTGCTTATATTAACAACGTGTCCATCTTTTTTCATATAAGGAAGTACTGCTTGTGTGATAGCAGCGAGCCCAAATACATTAACATCAAAACAGTCTTTAAAATCTGATTGTTTTAGTTTTTCAAAAGGTTTAGTAACAATATATCCTGAATTATTAATTAAAACATCTACCTGTTGCCATGTATCTTTTACAAATTCTGAAACTTTTTTAATATCGTCTGCATCTGTAATATCACAAGGAAAGCAATAACAGTTTGTAATTTCCAGACCCGAAATAGGAACATTGTCTCTAGACAAAGCCAAAACATTGTGGCCCGCATCTGCCAAAATTGGCACCATTTGATACCCTATACCTCTACTGGTTCCTGTAACGATAATATTTTTTTTCATAATTTTAAATATAAACAAATCCCGCTGTCTTCTAAAATTAAAAACAGCGGGATTATCAATTCATTTTAATATTGTTTTACACAAACATAGTCACCGGATTCTCGATATACTTTCGCACTGTTTCTAAGAATTTGGCTCCTGTTGCACCATCAACTGTTCTATGATCACAAGCCAATGTAACTGTCATTGTATTGCCTACAGCTATCGCACCATTTTTCACAACCGGCTTTTCAACAATAGCTCCTACAGATAAAATAGCAGAATTAGGTTGGTTGATAATAGATGTAAATTCTTTAATACCAAACATGCCCAAATTTGATACTGTAAAAGTACTACCTTGCATTTCATCAGGGCTTATTTTTTTGTTACGCGCTTTGCCTGCCAATTCTTTTACATTTGCTCCTATTTGAGAAAAGCTCATTTGGTCTGCAAACTTAAGCACAGGAACCAGCAATCCTTCATCAACAGCAACGGCAACACCTATATGAATGTGCTTAGCAATTTTTGTAGTATCACCATTCCATTGAGTATTTACTTGTGGATGCTTGCGAAGTGCCATTGCACATGCTTTAATAATCATATCGTTGTATGATATTTTCACATCTGGATCACTATTTATCGCAGTTCGTGCCGAAATAGCATTATCCATATCAAGTTCAACTGTTAAGTAATAGTGTGGAGCAGTGAACTTTGACTCACCAAGACGTTTAGCAATTGTTTTGCGCATTTGAGAGTTTTTAACCTCTTCAAATTCTTCTTGACCTACTGGAGTGTATGCTTGAGCTCCTGCAGCAGGTTGATAATTTTCAATATCTTTTTTTACAATACGACCGTGGTCGCCACTTCCTTGTACTTGACTAAGATTAATTCCTTTTTCTTCAGCTAGTTTTTTAGCCAATGGGGAAGCAAAAATACGTCTACCGTCGTTTGAAGTTTGTTTTTGCTCTTTGTTATCTGAAGGTTTTGAATCTTTTTTGGAATCTGAAGAAGTTGTAGATTCTTTTTCAGAAGATTCTTTTTTAGACTTTGAAGTGTCTTCTTTTTTATCTTCCTTTTTCTTTTCTTTTGAAGTACTTCCTCCTTCTTTAAAGTTTTCAATCACTTCTGAAACGTCTGTTTCTTCCGGTCCAATTACAGCCAGAAGTGCATCAACTTTTGCAGTTTCGCCTTCTTCAATACCTATTTTAAGCAACGTTCCTGAGTAGAATGACTCAAACTCCATCGTTGCTTTATCTGTTTCTATTTCAGCCAAAATATCGCCTTCTTCAACACTATCGCCTTCTTGCTTGAGCCAAGTTGCAACAGTACCTTCCTCCATTGTATCACTTAGGCGAGGCATTGTAATTACTTCTACACCTTCAGGCGCTTTTGATGTACTTGAAGTGTCTTTAGATTCTTCTTCTGAGTCTTCTTCAGAATCATTTTTATCTGACTCTTCAGGCTTATCTTCTTTTTCATCTTCATCTTTTTCTGAAGCATCGTCTTTAGATTTTTCTCCTCCATTTATCAAATCTGATATATCTTCACCTTCTTCACCAATAATTGCCAAAAGCTTATCAACCTCAGCTGTTTCGCCTTCTTCAATACCAATGTGTAATAGGGTTCCTTCATAAAAGGACTCAAACTCCATTGTAGCTTTATCGGTTTCAATTTCGGCTAAAATATCACCTTCTTCTACTTTATCACCTTTGCTTACAAGCCACTTTGCTACGGTTCCTTCTTCCATAGTGTCGCTTAAGCGCGGCATGTTGATTACTTCTGCCATAGTTTATAATTTATGTGGTAAAAAAGGATAATCTTCTTGTTCATAAACAGTATCATACATCACATTTTTATCAGGATAACCTGATTCTTCAGCAAACTGTTCACATTCTTTCACCAAGTCTTTTACTCGTTTATTTACTTTTTTAATATCGTCCTCAGTAGCCCATTTCTTTTCATAGATTTTATTCAACACATATGAAATTGGGTCTTCTTCTTGTTTTTTCTTTACCTCTTCTTTGGTACGATAATGTTGTGCATCACTCATTGAGTGTCCTCTATATCTGTAGGTGCGTATCTCTAAAAAGGTAGGGCCATCACCGCGACGTGCTCGGTCTATAGCCTCATCCATTTCTTTTGCAACAACCTCTGGTTTCATACCATCAACAGGCTTGCAAGGCATCTCATAACCTAACCCAAGTTTCCAAATATCTGTATGATTTGCGGTACGTGCTACAGATGTTCCCATAGCATACCCGTTATTTTCACAAATAAAAACTACAGGTAAATTCCAAAGCATTGCAAGGTTGAATGCCTCGTGAAGTGAACCTTGTCTTACAGCTCCATCACCCATGTAGGTAAGAGTTACTGCATCTCGCTCAAAATATTTATCTGCAAAAGCAATCCCGGCTCCTAATGGAATTTGACCACCAACAATACCGTGACCTCCATAAAAACGATGTTCTTTTGAGAAAATATGCATTGAGCCTCCCAAACCTTGAGAAGTACCGGTTTTTTTTCCGTAAAGTTCTGCCATTACTTTTTTAGGATCCACTCCCATACCAATGGGCTGTACGTGGTTTCTATAGGCAGTAATCATACGATCTTTTTCTAGGTCCATTGCGTGCAAAGCACCTGCCAATACAGCTTCTTGCCCATTATAAAGGTGTAAAAACCCACGAACTTTTTGCTTGATATAAACTTGAGCCAACTTGTCTTCAAACTTGCGCCAGAAGTACATGTTTTCGTACCAATCTAGATATGTTTTCTTTGTAATTTTTTTCATTGAATTGCTATACTGCCCTCACAAAGAGGAATTTTAAACACGATTAACAAAAGTACTATATTCTGAAGTTTTATAAAACACAGAAACATTAAAATAGTACTAAACTTTATAGATAATTCTTATCAAAGAGTAAAGGTAACAGGTCTGCTATGGAAGATGCTTTTACTATTTTCCCTGTTTCACCCATAAAATAAATTGCGATAGGAGCGTCTTGTTTAATTTCATATTCTGCAATAGCTTGCCGGCAAGCACCACAAGAAGGGATAGGAGAGGTGATTTTTTGTTTTAACGACCTTGCAGTTATTGCCATTGCGTGAATAGTAGCATTAGGATTTGTTGCGCCTGCATAAAATATCGCAACACGCTCTGCACACAAACCTGATGGAAAGGCAGCATTTTCTTGGTTGTTACCGGTAATTATTTCGCCAGTATTTAGAATTAAAGCTGCACCTACCCTAAAATGCGAATAAGGCGCATAAGCATCTTCTCGAGCTTCTTGCGCCTTATTCATTAGTTTTTGAATGTCTTGAGGTAATTCTGAAACAGAATCAAAAACATCAAGATGTATTTCTATTTTTTGCTTTTTCAAACGTATCGATTAATATTCATCGTATTCGTCTCCAAAGTTGAAAGTAAGACCAAAACGAAGGGTTCCTTCTAGTGGACTTCTAACTTTTGAAGTTGAGAATAAGTAAGAAACATCAATATTGATGGCTGTGTATTTGAAACCGGCTCCTAAAGAAAGAAACTTTCTAAAACCTTTTTCTTCACTTTCATTGAAATATCCTGCACGAAATGCAAATACATCTTGATACCAATATTCAGCTCCTAAGGCCCAAGTAAATTCTTTTAACTCTTCTGAAAACCCATCAGGTGCATCACCAAATGATGAGAAAATTCCGCTAAAGAAACTTTCATTATAATAATCATCCTCACGATCAATTACTCCATCATTATTTGAATCACTAGGCGTTGGCACTAAAAGCTTATTAATTTCAGCATTAACACCAATTTTGTTGTATTCATCTAGAATAAAATCAAAACCACCACCAATACCTAAGTTGGTAGGTAAGTTGTTTTCTTGACCCGTATCATCATAACTAATTTTTGGACCTACGTTTGAAATATTAAATCCTGCTCTCCATCTACCATCAAAATCATTGTAAGGAATTTCTTCACTCTGGTAATAACCGGCAACATCAACTGCAAAACTGCTTCCGGCACTTGCATCGGCATTACCTGCTTGTAGTTTTAAATCTGAACGTAGATATCTACCAGCTACAGCCATAGAGAAACGATCACTAAGACGCAGTGCATATGAAACATCAAATGTAAGTTCATTAGGACTTTGGATTAAAGGTTGTTGCTCTGCAGTTTCTCTTAATTCTATATCTCCTAAACTGAAGTAACGAAAACTAGCAGCTACGGCACTACGCTCGTTAATTCTATTGTAATACGTTAAGTTTCCTAAAAATATATCGTTTACCAATTGGCTTAAATAAGGAGTATATGTTACCCCAACACCTTGCTTTGAGATTGCAAAAGCATATTTTGCAGGGTTCCACTGTTGTGAAAAAGCGTCTGCTGAAGTTGCTACACCTATATCACCCATACCGGCAGATCTAGCGTCTGCTGCAATTAATACAAATGGAACACCTGTTGTGATAACACGCTGTGAAGTTGCATCTGCCTCTTGTGCAGTAGCATTATAAGACAATAAAACGATTAAAAAGGGTATAAATAGTTTCTTCATGAGGTTCTAAATTTTGGTCAAATATATATTTATTTTTTAAAGGATGACCAGTTTTTCAAATTTTTCAGTTTGCTTATTGGTTAACGTAGATTTAACAGTAATCTTATATACATAAACACCTTTTCCTATTTTGTCTCCAAAATCATCACGACCATCCCACACAATATCTCGTGATAAAAAACCGTCTGTGTTGATAATTTGGTTTTTTGACCATACTACTTTTCCGGTTACAGTAAATACCTGCACTTGCACTTCTAGAGGCTCAAAAGGGCGGTTGTGATTAAACCAGAACTCGGTGTAATTGACAAATGGATTTGGGTAATTTAATACTTTTGTAATTTTTAATTCTTCGTCTCCGGCTACTATAAATTGTATTTCAGCCGTTGATGAATTATTGTATACATCCCAAGCTTTAAATGTTAAGGTATGCAATCCTTTTTCGAGATCTCTTAATTGATAGTTGGTTGTTCCGCTGGTAAAATCATCCACATCGGCTTGATAATAATCGTTTACTACAATTGGATTGGCCTCGTCACCATCTAAAATTGCAATCATATCATGCCCAATACCACTGGCGGTATTAATCCCATTTTCATCTTCTAGTTTTGCTAATAGAATTGGAGAGTCATTTGTAACACCTCCCGAAACAAAACTTTCATCATTCATAAACAATTTAATTTCGGGCCCTTGATTGTCTTCTGGAGCGTTTTCGTTAATTCCGCCTATTTGTACCGAAAGATCTACACCGGCTTGGTCTTCTAGAGAGTTATCTTCTTCAGAATAAAAATTAACACGTCCGTTACCAACGGGCACTTGTATGTCTCTTGGCACTACAAACTCAAATTCAAAATTTCCGTTGGTAACAGTTGCTTGACCGTTAAAAAGACTTTCACCCAATGTTGTAAAATCTAGAATAAATCCTAATCCGTCGTTATTTAAGGTTTGTCGTTGTACTCGTTTATCAAATACTTTTGCTGAAAGCACACCGCTGTAGTTAGGAAGTGGATTACCATTTTCATCAATAACTTGTCCAGCCATTTTTACTTTATCCAGAGCTCTCAAAACCGGCGGAGATTGATTAATAGGAACATCATTAATTGTAGTTAAACGTACATCCTTTTTAGGAAATGACAAATGCATAGCAGGATCACCAATGTAAAAAACTACCCTACGTAAATCTCTGCCTATATTATTTTTTGCAATTCGTAACGCTTCTGCAGGTGTTACCGGTTCGTTTAAATCATATCCAAATAAATGTGGCGCAAGCTTTTGATTAAACTCTACTCCTAAAAATAAACCTATTGAACGAGTAGTAGTAACCAAAGAAATTGCCCCTCCTTCTCTATTCCAGTACGTTAACTCTCCTGCTGTAATACGTTGCGGATTATCAAACTTGGTAAATTGACACGTTATAGTAACAATGCAAGTATATCGGTTTTTATTTTTAAGACCTGTTGCTAGGCCCTTGGTATAAATAAATTCATGCGCTAACCCATCTTCACCACCATGACCAAAATAGTTCACTATTAAAGCCCCTACCTCTATATTATTTTTTATTTCTTCGTTTACTTGAGGATAACGGTCTCCACCAGAGGAGGTTTGTTGCTGAAAAGCATCAATGTGAATTTTCTTTACATTGATAAATGGTTTTTCTTCTGAAATTTGATCTCCTAGAGAGTCAAGTTCAACTTCAAGTCTTTCTTCCCCGGCTTTATCAACATCATCTGAAATTAAAATAAAGTTATTACGCCAGTTTCCGTAAGACTCTTTAGAGTTATACTCTACTATTTTATCTACTAATGAATTTGCCAAGCCTACCTCATCGGCAATAATTCTTCCTACAGCTATATCGAGTCTATCCTCATCTGTAAGAGTTTCACCAAATTCATTTAAGGTGTTTCCTCCTATAGTACCTTCGTTAACATCTACACTCCCAAAATAATCATCACTCATAAAAGACGAAGTCTCACTGGTACTCAACAACCTATTAAATGTAGGTACTACATTATTATTACCAGATAAACGGTCTTTATAATCTATGGAAGTATCACCAAAAAGACATAAATATTTAATTCTTTTATCTGAAGAAGAAGCATTGTTATATATGTATCGCACAAAATTTCTTATTGCGCCAATATCTTGCTTTCCAGAGCTAAACTCTTCATAAATTTTATCTGTTGTAGCAACCTTTACATTAAGTCCGTTTCTTGTTTTGTGGTAGTTTGCAAGACGCAACGCAGGTTGCAATAAAAAAGGTGCGGTAACGATAAGATAGTCTACATCTTGAAAATTACCCGATTCACCTTGAAAAACAGATCCTTTTAAATTTTGATTAAAAACTCTAGGGTTTGAAATTTTCACAGGACTGTAATAATCATTAGTGTGTACAGCTATATACTCTTCCTTTATGCCTAAATTAGCCTTAAAGCTTAAATTTGAACTGTTGTTCTCATTAATCTTTGCTGAAATAGCTCCTCGATTACTTACATTCCATACTTCGCTTATTTGAGAAGTGTTGCTTATTTGATATTCTGCGATTCCTCTAGATATTCCTGCTCTGTGATACTCAAACCTTAACTGTTTATCAGTGACAGATAGCTGTCGCGTAGCTTCTACACTCACATAATCTAGATATCCTACACTTGAAGGGTTTCCGCTATTGTTATAAGTAAGATCTATTGTTACTGTTTCTCCAGCTGCCGAAACTTGACCACTAGCATCAGACAATTCACTAACCGATAACGAAGTGGTTGACCCCGTAATTGCACTGAAATTTAAAGGAGTTAAACTTGTTCCATTAACAGAAATAGCCATTGATGTAGCTGTTTCAGAAACTGCTGCACCTCTCACAAATACTTGCATAGGTACTGAGGTTACAATATTTGGAAATACAAACTCATACGTTTGCTCGCTTTCAATATCAAAACGATTACCAAACCAGCGTCTCCCTAATCTTGAAGGTGAGAATTCATCTAGTTCATGAAACTGGTAATCTTTAAAAGTAGTTATTATTTCAGAAGGCGTACCACTAGGTTCTACCATATCTTGTACTCTTTTTCCTGGACCGCCATCTGCAGTGATGTAATAAAATGAATCATCGCTGTATGGGTTTATATTGGTTTCATTTTCGGGATCAAAACCTTTAGTACTGGTTCCGTAGAATAGAATATAATCTCCGGCATCAAAAGATCCATCTTCTTCACCAACTACCTTAATAGATGTTTCAGGAATATCAAACTCGGTATTAAGAGCATTGTATAATGGTAACGGTTTACCACCGTGACCATAAATTTTAAGATTGCGAGGGTTTATAGTATTGGTATTAATCCCTAGATCATCTAAGAAAGATTTGTCTATTTTGTGAACTCCTGTTTCTTCTACTTTAAATTTAAACCAATTGCCCGTAGCCAAAACAGAATTAGTTATTGGTATTTGTGAGTTACCTCTATTTTGCTGTACTCCTTTTTTATATGAAACCGAAAAAGATGTTACTTTTTTAAACGCTCCATTAGTTTTTACAACCGGAGAAATAGAAACACTTGTATAAATAACATCACGAGCGGTTCTACTACTAATGCTGTAGGTGAGCTTATTAGGAACCAAGTCTTTATTTATGGTATTTAATTCCTGCGAAGTTAAATTTCCATACGATACATTTGTAACTTCAATTGAGTTTTCATCTGCAAATCCATCATCAACCCATTGTTCTTTAAAAAGAAGTTCATCTTCACTAATAGCTAGCTTAAGAGGATTATACTCACTTTTGGTGGTATTGGGATTTTGCTTACTACCCGAAGTTGAAACTCTCTTTGATGAAGCCTCTCCCCAGTTAATAGTAACATCTTTAGTTTGAGCCACCAGCAAAAGAGGTGAAAAAATTAAAAAGGTAAATAGTATTGTTTTTTTCATCATAATCAATAACGCATCAAATATACACTTAGTATGGTTTTTATTTGAAAGTTTTTGCTTTTTAGATTTTATGTAATAATTAAATAAAAACTACGTTTGTAAACGTGTTAGTAGGCAGCATTCCAAAAAACTAACAAATCAATAATAATAAAATATTATTGGTATTTTACCGTTAATTATTATATTGCAAACCCAATTTTATTCATAAATCTAACTATGAACTTAAACAAAACCTTAGCATTACGTCTATTTATAGCATTAATGGCAACTGGTCTTATTGTAAGTTGCAACAACTCTAGAGACTATAAAGACAGTTCTCGTGCAACTGGTTGGAAAATGAACGCCAAAGAAGGTGGTTTTAAATACAACCCTAAAGCTAAAGAACAAGAAACCGGTCCTGGACTTATTTTTATTGAAGGAGGTACTTTTACCATGGGTAGAGTACAAGATGATCCTATGCACGACTGGAATAACACCCCTACTCAGCAGCATGTTCAGTCTTTTTACATGGACGAAACCGAGGTAACCAACCTTATGTATCTTGAATATTTAGATTGGTTAAAAAGCGTGTTTCCACCATCTGAAGAAAATTACCGTCAAATCTACGAAGGTGCATTACCAGATACCTTGGTATGGAGAAACCGCTTAGGATATAATGAAGTAATGACAAACAATTACTTGCGCCACCCGGCTTATGCCAATTATCCTGTGGTAGGAGTAAGTTGGATTCAAGCTGTTGAATTCAGCAAGTGGAGAACAGACCGTGTTAATGAATTAATACTAGAAGAAGAAGGCTACACAGCACGTGGAGCTCGATATGATGTAGAGCCAGGCGAAACCTTTAGCACTCAAACTTATTTGAACGCACCTAGCCAAACGTATGGTGGTAAAGATTCAATCACAAGAGGAGGAAGAACTTCTGAACGTATTGTTGAACGAAGTGAAGATAGTACAAATCTATACGTACAACGTAAAGATGGATTGCTACTTCCTGGGTATCGTTTACCTACAGAAGCAGAGTGGGAATATGCCGCTCTAGGCCTAGTGGGACTTCGTAACTACAATGTATATAGAGGTAGAAAAAAATACCCTTGGGATGGACAATATACACGTTCTGGCAAAAGAAGAAGCCGAGGTGATCAATTAGCCAACTTTAAGCAAGGTGATGGTGACTATGGAGGTATTGCAGGATGGAGCGATGACGGAGCAGATATTACTGCTGAAGTAAAATCATATGAAGCTAATGACTTCGGGCTTTATGATATGGCAGGAAACGTTGCCGAGTGGGTTGCAGATGTATACAGACCAATAGTTGATGATGAGTTTAACGATTTTAACTACTATCGCGGAAACGTATATACCAAAAACGCAATTGGAGAAGACGGAAAAGTAAAAATTGTAACATCAGACTCTATCGTTTATGACACATTAAGCAACGGTAAGATTGTAGCAAGAAACCTACCAGGTGAGATATTACAAGTTCCTGTTGGTGAAGAGCAAACTTATTTAAGAACCAATTTCTCAGAAAGCGATAACCGTGATTTTAGAGATGGTGACAGACGTTCTTCACGTCGCTACCAGTCTTTCGCAGATGAATTTAACTCAGGTGATGAAAATGAAGAAGAACGCATGTACAATTCACCAAAACACAGAGTGTATTCAGACAGTACAGGACGTATAGAAATGCAATATGATGAATCTAGCCGAAGAACAACTTTAATAGACAACGAAGTGCGCGTTTATAAAGGTGGTTCTTGGAGAGATAGAGACTACTGGTTAGACCCTGCACAAAGACGCTATTTCCCTCAAGATATGGCTACAGACTACATTGGCTTTAGATGTGCAATGTCTAGAGTAGGATCAAAATCTAAGAAAGGAAAACGTCCAAGAAATTAAATAAAAAATATATAAAATTTAAAGCCCTGATACTCTCAGGGCTTTTTTATTTTAAAAACATATTACATTCAATTTTTTTTTAACTTGCTGCTTTCATAAAACAGCTTAAAACATATGCTTAAAACCACTACTCTCTTTCAATATTTTATTGGGCTTTCTTTCATTTTATTACTACTAGGTTGTAACAATTCAAGAGATTATACTAAAAGCTCTAGAGCTACCGGCTGGAGTGCTTTTGGAAGAGATGGAAGTGGTAAACGGAATATCAAGCCAAAAGAACAAGAAACAGGTCCAGGACTCGTTTTTATAGAAGGCGGAACATTCACAATGGGCCGCGTTCAAGATGACCCTATGGGCGATTGGAATAACACTCCCAACAAACAACATGTTCAATCCTTTTATATGGATGAAACCGAAGTTACCAACCTTATGTACCTAGAATATCTCGATTGGTTAAAAAAGGTGTTTCCGCCGGAAGAAAAAAACTTTAGAAAAATTTACAATGGAGCCTTGCCAGACACACTTGTTTGGAGAACTAGATTAGGATACAATGAAACTATGGTAAATCAATATTTAAGACACCCTGCTTACGCAGAATATCCTGTGGTAGGTGTGAGTTGGATTCAAGCCGTTGAGTTTTCAAAATGGCGTACAGACAGGGTGAATGAGCGTATTTTAGAAGAAGAAGGTTTTATACAAGAAAATACCAAATACAACAGTAGCCCAACTTCAGTTTTTACAACCGAAACCTATTTAAAAGCACCAACCCTAACCTATGGAGGAAATGATAGTATCACAGCCGGAAGTAAACATTCTCAAAAACTGAATAAAAAAGGGGACAGTACGCAAATTTTTGTAAGAAGAAAAGATGGAATATTATTACCTGATTATCGTTTACCTACCGAAGCAGAATGGGAATACGCAGCGTTAGGTCTAGTAGGAATTAGAAAAAACAATGCGTACAAAGGAAGAAAAAAATATCCTTGGAGTGGCAACTACACACGCTCTATACAGCGAAAAAACAGAGGGGATCAACTCGCCAATTTTAAACAAGCAGACGGAGATTATGGCGGTATTGCAGGTTGGAGTGACGACGGAGCCGATGTGACTGCACAGATTAAATCATATCAACCCAATGCCTATGGCTTATATGATATGGCCGGTAATGTTGCAGAATGGGTAGCAGACATTTACCGCCCTATTGTTGATGATGATTACAATGATTTTAATTATTTCAGAGGAAATATTTACACAAAAAATGCTTTGGATGACAATCGAAACGTACAGGTAATTACCCCAGAAACTATGAAATACGACACTTTACCCAACGGAACTGTTATTGCAAGAAAATATCCTGGTGAGTTATTACAAGTTCCTGTTGACAAAAAAGAAACCCATTTACGCATCAATTTTTCAAAAAGTGATAACAGAAATTATAGAGATGGAGATAAAGAGTCGTTACGATATAATCCTGCTTTTTCAGATGTAGATAGCAACGGAAACCCTAGACGAATGTATAACGCACCTATTTATAAAGTTCAAACGGATAGTTTGGGCAACATAGTCAAAGATTATGACCACTCATCAAAAAGAAATACATTAATAAATGATCAAGTTCGCGTCTATAAAGGCGGCTCGTGGAAAGATAGAGACTTTTGGCTAGACCCTGCGCAACGAAGGTACTTACCAGAATATATGGCAACTAACTATATAGGTTTTAGGTGCGCAATGTCACGAGTTGGCTCAAAATTTAAAAAGAAAAATAAAAGAGCAACTCACTAAATTTTTCTTAAGAAAACATAATTTAATCTGCTTTAACAAACGCATTCAGTATTTTTAATTTATGATAATTGAACAACTTCACAAAGAATTTTTAGAAAGTAGTGGCGTTTGCACAGATACTCGTAAAATTAAAAAAGATTGTCTTTTTATAGCCTTAAAAGGCGAAAACTTTAATGGAAATACATTTGCAGATGAAGCCCTAAAAAAAGGAGCTTACAAGGTGATTATTGACGAGGAAGCATTTCAAAACAATCATACCATTTTGGTTGATGACTGTTTGCAAACCCTTCAGAAACTAGCTAGTTTCCATCGTGAATATTTAAAGATTCCTATTATTTCACTCACCGGAAGCAATGGTAAAACAACGACCAAAGAATTAATTAATGCAGTACTTTCAGAAAAGTTTAAAACAACTGCAACTCAAGGAAATCTAAACAATCATATTGGTGTTCCTCTTACCTTGCTTTCAATGGATAAAACCACAGAGATTGGAATTGTAGAAATGGGCGCAAATCATTTACACGAAATTGAAAGTCTTTGTGAAATTGCACAACCAGATTATGGATATATAACCAATTTTGGGAAAGCTCACCTTGAAGGTTTTGGGGGTATTGAAGGTGTTATCAAAGGTAAATCTGAAATGTATACCTACCTTAAAAAACATTCTAAAACCGTTTTTGTAAACGGTACTGACAACAAACAGCTTGAGCTCACCAAAGACTTAAATCGAGTAGTTTTTGACGAACATTTAATTCAATTAATAGATGCTACAAACGAAGTAAAAGTGCTCTTCAAAAACAATGAGATACAAAGTAATCTGGTTGGCCTTTATAACTTTAACAATATTGCTGCAGCGATTGCAATAGGTGATTTTTTTAAAGTTTCGGCCCAACAAATTAAAAATGGTATAGAAAACTACATTCCACAAAATAATAGATCACAACGCATTGAAAAAAATGGTCATCACATCATTATGGATGCTTACAATGCAAACCCTACTAGTATGATGGCTGCTTTATTGAATTTTAAACAAACCAAAGGTGATGATAAAATTCTTATACTTGGAGATATGTTTGAGTTGGGCGCAGAAGCCCAAAAGGAACACGAGCACGTAGCATCCTTTTTAAAGGAAAATCCATTTGCAACCGTTTATTTATTGGGTGAAAATTTTTTCAGAACAAATTCTGAAGCTGTGCATATTCAGAAATATAAAACTTTTGATGATTTCAAAAAAAACTTTAATGTAAGTGAGATTAACAGTAGTTTCTTTTTAATAAAAGGCTCTCGCGGAATGGCACTAGAACGTGTTTTGGAAATGCTTTAGCAGCTCTATTTAATCTTTTTTAAAGGCTTTTTCTTTATCATGCCGCCTTTAGCATCTTTTATAGACGCCATTATTATAAAAGCTTCGTGATCAATTTTATCAATTTCAGTTTTAAGTTTTGACATTTCCAAACGTGTAATTACAGTATAAATAACATTTGTATCTTTTAACTGCTCGCCACTTTTTGCAAAACCGTTTTGTGCTTTATAAATAGTACATCCTCTTCCCATTTTACTAATAATGGCTTGGCGTATTTCTTCATTTTTTTCTGAAACAATAGTAACTCCCATAAACTCTTCAATACCATCAATAACAAAATCAACTGTTTTTGATGCTGCAAAGTAGGTTAATATGGCATATAATGCTATTTCAGTAGATAGAAAATAGGCTGCAGTCAAGAAAATGAGGACATTAAATATTAAAATAACATTCCCAACCGTTAAATTTGTTTTTCTACTTAAATATATAGCTAGAACTTCAGTACCATCAATAATAGCACCTCCACGAATTGCCATCCCTATCCCCAGACCTAAAAACAATCCACCAAAAGTTGCTATTAATATTCCATCTTCAGTTATTGAAGGAATAGGAATTAAATAAAGAGAAAGAGATAAAAATAAAATACCGAAAACACTTTTTATAGCAAAGCGTTTACTTATGGCAAAGTAGCCCAAAATTAAAAATGGTAAATTGATAAAAAAGATTAAAATAGGTAGTGAAATACCAGTCAATTCTTTCACAATAAGTGATATTCCGGTTACGCCACCATCTATAAAAGAATTGGGTAATAAGAAACCTTCCAATCCTAAAGTTGCTGATAATACACCAATAATCAAGTAAATAAAATCTGAAATCTCGTGTTTAATTTCTACAACAAGATTATCAGCTTTTTTTTGAATTAGTTGCTCATCATTATTCGTATTATCCTTTCTATAACGACGTTTAACACTCTCAACTATAATATTTCTAATTATTGGATTCACTCAGGTTTTTTTTGTGATACTAAGATAAGCAACCCACAGTAAGTAGGTGTGATTAAGTTGTAATATTTAAAAAATATAGGGAAATAAAAAACCCGATGAAAAAATCATCGGGTTAAAGTGGTGGGCGCGAAGGGATTCGAACCCCTGACCCCTTGGGTGTAAACCAAGTGCTCTGAACCAACTGAGCTACGCGCCCTTGCTGTTAGCGGTTGCAAATATAAGCTACTTTTTAATACCCACAAACAAAAATTTAAAAAAATTATATCATTTTCAACAAATATCTTTTATGCAGATGATAAAGTTACGTTAAACACATAATCTACGAGATAAGATTACGTTTATTTGTCAGGTTAATAGCACAATTGAGTATGCAAAAAACAACCTTAAAAAAATACGGTAAATTACTTCTTAAAATTGCTGGAGGCTGTTTAGGTATTTTATTTCTATTCATTTTAAGCGTTTATTTTGGGGTTTGGGGCTCCATTCCAGGTAAGAAAGAAATACAAAGCCTTTCGCAGTATAAAGCTTCTGAAATTTATGACGTAAATAATGAACTCATAGGAAAGTTTTATCTTTCAAACAGACAACCCATTCCCTTCTCTCAAATACCGCAACACGCCATTGACGCTTTATTAGCTACAGAGGATGTTCGGTTTTATGACCATAACGGTATTGACACTAGAAGTTTAGTGCGCGTATTCTTCAAGACAATTTTACTACAGGACGCTAGTAGTGGCGGAGGAAGCACCATTACACAACAACTAGCCAAAAACCTCTTCAAAAGAAAAAATTATGGATTTTTGACAATTCCGGTGGTTAAAACCAAAGAAATGATTGTAGCTAGAAGACTAGAAAACAATTATGATAAAAAAGAAATACTCGAACTCTATTTTAACACCGTTCCCTTTAGTGGTAACACCTACGGAATTCAAAGTGCCGCGCTCAAATTTTTTAATAAAAATGCCTCAGACTTATCACCGTCTGAAGCAGCAACATTAATAGGAACTTTAAAAGCTACGTACACCTATGATCCAAACAAGTTTCCTGACCGAAGCCGAAAAAGAAGAAATGTTGTGCTCTATCAAATGCATAAATATGGTTTTTTAAACGACACCAATTACAACACGTATAAAACAGATTCATTAACATTGAATTTCGGAAATTTTGATGAACAAAAAGGCCTTGCAGCTTATTTTAGAGAAGAGTTACGTACAAAAATGGCAGCTTGGTGCAAAGAAAATTCAACAAAGGAAACTCCATACAATTTATACACAAGCGGTTTAAAAATCTATACAACAATAGACAAAAAAATGCAGCAATATGCCGAAGAGGCAGTTGAAGAACATCTTAAAAATCTTCAAAAAAATTTTGAAAACGAATACGGAAATAACGCTCCTTGGCTTAAAAATAAAGCATTAATTAGTTCGGTTGTAAAAAGAACTACTGCTTACAAAAAACTTAAAGCAACTGGAGTTTCAGAAAAAGCTATTCTCGATTCTTTGAGCAAGAAAAAGAAAATGCAATGGTACACACTCGATGGTGACAAAGAAGTAAGTGCACGTACCATAGACAGCATTCAACATTACTTAAAGTTTTTAAATGCAGGGTTATTAGCTATAGACCCATATACAGGAGCAGTAAAATCTTGGGTTGGCGGTGTAAACTTTCAGCATTTTAAGTATGATCACGTTAAAAAAAGTAAACGACAAGTAGGGTCTACCTTTAAACCAATTGTGTATACAACTGCTTTGGACAATGGCGTACAACCATGTGATTATTTTTCAGCAAGAGAAGTTGAGTATGAAAATATGGAAGGCTGGAGCCCTTCAAACTCGGGAGATATTGAAGAAAAATACCTTAATTATAGTTTAAAAACTGCATTGAGTAAATCGATCAATACAGTTTCAGTAAAAGTTTTGGAAGAAGCCGGGATTGACAATACCATAAAAATGGCAGAAAAAATGGGCATTACATCAACCTTACCAAAAGTACCTTCATTAGCACTCGGAACTGCCGAAATATCCCTAGCAGAGTTAACAGGTGCTTACGCAGCTTTTGTAAACAGCAGCAAACCTGCCTCACCACATTATCTTTTAAAAATTGAAAATGATAAAGGAGAATTAATAGAAACGTTTGAATCTAAAAAAGATACTATACAACCCGCTTTTTCTGAAAGCACCCGACAGATAATGATAGAAATGCTACAATCTGTTGTTAATAACGGTACGGCTACTCGCATAAGAAGCACATATGGCATAAAAAATGATATGGGAGGAAAAACCGGAACTACACAATCAAATAAAGATGCTTGGTTTGTTTCTGTAATGCCAAAATTAATTACCGCTACTTGGGTAGGAAATGACGACCATCGTATCGGTTTTAAAACAACTAGAACCGGTCAAGGAGCCAATGCAGCATTGCCAATTGCTGCAAAATTGATTCAAAAAATGAATAAAGACACTGTTTTTAATAAACTTACCGAAGCCCAATTTAAACAACCTTCTGCCAGTGTAATTAAAATGCTAGATTGTGAACCTACCAAACGTGACGGATTTTTCAAGCGTCTTTTTACCAATCCTGATAAAAAGAAGAAAACCAACTTTAAAACTAAAAAGGACTAAACAACTTCAGCAACTGTGAATGTGCTTCCGCCAATGTAGATTAAATCTTGTCTTGAAGCATTTTGTAAAGCCGCCATATAAGAATCAAGTACCGATCTATAAACAGCCCCTGTTAACTCAAACTTTTCTGCTTCAGCAGCTAAAGTTAAAGCATTCAAACCTCGAGGAACACTTGGTTTGCAAAAGTAATACGCAGCTTTTTTAGGAAACAACGGCAATACGATCTGTAAGTCTTTATCATTTACAACACCCAGTACAATATGAAGTTTTGCATACTTTTCACTTTGTATTTGCTGAAGCACCAATTGCAAACCTTCTTTATTGTGAGCCGTATCACAAATCACTTTTGGCCCTTCTCTTAAAATTTGATACCGCCCTTGAAGACCTGTATTTTTAATTACATTTAAAAAACCTTGCTGAATTATTGCTTCTGAAATATTCCAATTTTTACTTTGAAGAACACCCAAAGTTGCTATTGCAGTTCTTTTATTTTTTTGTTGATAAACTCCCTTAAGGTCACTTTCATAATCTGAAAGAGTTAAGTCTTCAGCAAATAAAATAGGTGCCTTTTTTGAAGATGCAATGGCTTTAAACACCCTTTTTGTTTCTGAAACAGTTTCACCTATCACTACGGGTACAGATGGTTTTATAATTCCGGCTTTTTCTGTGGCTATTTCAGCATATGTATTTCCCAAAAAAGCTGTGTGATCAAAACCGATATTTGTAATCACTGACACCTCGGGAATAAGAATATTGGTACTATCAAGCCTACCGCCCATTCCTACTTCAATAATAGCAATATCTACCTGTTGTTTACTGAAATAATCAAAAGCCAAGCCCACAGTCATTTCAAAAAAAGAGAGTTTTTGCTTTTCTAAAAAAGATTTGTTTAAATGTACAAATGAAACGACTTCTTCTTCAGAAATCATAGTTCCATTAATCTTTATACGTTCTCTAAAGTCTTTTAAATGTGGTGACGTATACAATCCTACTTTATAATCTGCTTCTTGTAAAGTTGAAGCCAACATATGGCTTACAGATCCTTTTCCATTGGTTCCGGCTACGTGAATAGATTTAAATTTTTTTTCAGGATTCTGAAGATGTGAAGCTAAAGCCAGTGTGTTTGATAAATCTTTTTTGAAAGCAGTTTTGCCTATACGTTGATACATAGGCAACTGTTGATATAGCCAGGATATGGTTTCTTGATAGTCTATGAGATTATAGTTTTAAGTTTACTCTGAAAGACTAAAATTGTAAATAATTTTACCTATTTGTTTGGCAGGTGCTTCACTATCTGAATTAAAACGTGTTGCTAAAGCTGCTCGTTTTGCAGGTTCTAGTAAGCATCGAGAGTTATTTGTAGTACCTCTTACACCGGGTGTTGCACTGATTACTTTTCCGTTTCGGTCTACTTCAATACTCACCACTACTTTCCCCGCTTCATTACAGTCCTGCACATACTTTTCTTTATTAAGCGCTTTTCTGCCCCCTAATAAATAGTTTCCGTCACCGTCTAGTCCTTTTCCGGTTCCATAATAGCTTTTTGCATTGGGGTCGCCATCGGGGTCTCCTTTATCTCCTGCTGTTTTATCATTACCTTCACTTCCTTTTGCTGTACCGTCGCTTTTGGGAGCATTAATTAAATTTGATAATGCATCGGTTGTGGTTTTATCAGGTTTTGGGTCTGGTTTTTTTGGTGTTTCTTTCGGTTTTTGTTTTACAGGCGTTTCTTCTTGAACTTCTTTTTGTTTTTCTTTTTTAATAACAGGAGCTTCCTCTACATCTTGCGTCAACACTTCTTCTTTAATTTCAGTTTTTGATTGTGAAACAGGTGGTGGTGTAGTTTCTTTGGGTGCAGATTTGATAGGCTCACTTGGCTGAATGTTTCCGCTTCCAGTATCCATAGTACCAAAATTGACTGCAATACCATTTTCAGGAGGCGGATCTAAGTACGTTAACCCTACATAAAATAACAAAATGAGTAAAACCACATGTAAAATTACCGTGATTGTCATACTCTTTTTTTTATGTTTTGTGTCTAAAAAGGACATGTTGTGAGGTTCGGGTTAATTATAATTAAACACTAAAAATGTTTGTATTGCTATGCGTTGGTTAGTTGGGGCGCACCGCCAATACAATTTTGTAGTTATTTTTATTAGCGACGTCCATAACAAAAACAGCATCTTCAATAGGTACGCCTTCTTCTGCACGTAAAACGATTGTGGGCTCTTCTTGACCTGAAAGAATACTTTTTAATTCTTTTTCGATGGTATATTCACTTACTCGTTCTTTATTTACATAATACGCTCCGTCTTTGGTAATACTTACGGATGCTTTCTGCACGTTTGTTGTTTTCCCTTTTGCCTTAGGTAAAATTAAATCTAAAGCATCTGGAGTAATTGCTGGTGAAGTCAATAAGAAAAATACCAATAACAGAAATACAATATCTGTCATGGAGCTCATACTAAACTCGGGACTTATTTTATTTCTTCCTCGCAAATTCATTATGCCGGTTCATTTAAAAGGTCTAAAAAGTCAACTGCAGTAGCTTCCATTTGATGCACCACTTTATCGGTACGTACTACTAAGTGATTATAACCCATATACGCAATAATACCAACTATTAATCCTGCTACAGTTGTTGTCATAGCCGTGTAGATTCCTTCTGCCAAGGCACCCATTTCTGCTTGACCGCTACTTGTAGCCAATTGATGAAATGCCAAAACCATACCAATTACAGTTCCTAAGAAACCAATCATAGGAGCAGCTCCGGCTATCGTTGCTAGTATACTTACGTTTTTCTCTAGTTTGTATACCTCTAAGCGCCCTGCATTTTCAATAGCGGTGTTAATGTCTTCAAGCGGACTCCCTATTCGTGAAATTCCTTTTTCAGTAAGTCTTGAAACAGGACTATCTTGTTGAGCACAAAGTACCTTAGCCCCTTGAATGTTGCCACTTGCTACATGGTCACGTATTTGATTCATAAAGTTGCTATTTACTTTGGAAGCAGCTTTGATAGCAAAAAGCCTTTCAAAATATATGTATACAGCAACAAAGAGTAGAATGAAGAGTACACCGATAATAATTTGGGCTCCCAAGCCTCCATTCATTACAAGTTCAAGTACAGAAAGTGTTTTTTCAGTTGTTTCAGGGTCAACAGCTTGTGTTGTTTCTTCAGTACCTTCCTGAATTAAGAAGTTTAGCATAAATTATTTACAGTTTTATTGAATAACGACAAATAGTCTTAGAAATTGTTAAGCGTGATGAAATATCACACGTTCAAATAATAAAAATACTCCGGCACCTACAATGAATCCTATAAAGGCCAACCAAGTGATTTTCTTAAGATACCAGATAAAATCAATTTTTTCCATTCCCATAGCAGCAACACCTGCAGCAGAACCAATGATAAGCATACTTCCACCGGTACCGGCTGAGTAGGCAATAAAATGCCATAAAACTGAATCGGTTGGAGATTCATACATTCCCATAGATGCAGCAACTAGCGGTACGTTGTCAATGATTGCAGAGAATATTCCTAGAAGAATCACAACAATATCTTGATTAGGTATAGCCATATCTAGTTTTTCTGCGGCATAACGAAGTGTTCCTACTTCTTCTCCTCCTACTACTCCATAAACTAAAGATTCAAGTCCGGCGACTGCCATTAAAATTCCTAAGAAAAATAGGATACTTGATATTTCAATTCGTGACAGGGCTTTATGAGCAGAATATAAATGTCTACGTTCACTGGTAAAATCTTCTTCTGGATGAATGTATTCTGAAACTAGCCACACAACACCTAGTGCAAGCATCATTCCTACATAAGGCGGCAAATGTGTAAGTGTTTTAAAAACCGGAACCGATACTATCATTGCCAATCCTAAAAATAACATTGTTTTACTACTTAATAGTCTTACTGCCTCTGAATCTTCTGTAGAATCTACTTCAATCATTCCTCTGAAAGGTTTTAAATAGCTTGCAATAAAAAACGGAACAACAAAACACACAATTGAAGGCAGAATAACAAACTCTATTAATCCTGCTGCTGTTACTTTATCATCGATCCATAGCATTGTGGTGGTAACATCACCTATTGGAGACCAAGCTCCTCCAGCATTTGCGGCTACAACAACTAAAGCTGCATACCATAACCTATCTTCTCTTTTATGTATTAACTTACGAAGTAATGTAACTAGTACTATGGTTGCAGTTAGGTTATCTATTATTGCTGAAAGAACGAAAGCTAATATTCCTATAATCCATAGCAATTTACGTTTGCTTTTGGTTTTTACAGCTCCCTTAAGTATTTCAAAACCTCTATGTAGATCAATAATTTCTACTATGGTCATCGCTCCTATAAGGAAAATTAAAATTTCAGCTGTTTTTCCTAAATGGTGTAAGAGCGTGTTTTCAAAACCTTCTTCGGCTATTTCACCGCCGGAGAGAAAGTTAAAAGCATTTTCATGAGTATCTATAATATCAAACCATCCGCTATGAAAACCAACAGCTAGTACTGCCCAAATCAAAGCTGCCATTATTAAGGCAGGTACAGTTTTATCTAGTTTTAAAGGGTGTTCAAGTGTAATAGCTAGATACCCTATTACAAAAATTAAAATGATAATTGATTCCATAGTAAATTAAGTGAAGTTATTAATGACTACTATCTATACCAATTGCTTAAGAGCAATCTCAAAGGCAGTTTTACTGATATTGGTTTTTGAACTGTTATTATCAAATGTATTTTGAATGGCATTTTTAATAGTCATAGAAGTATCATTAAAAATTGCTTCATCTGTCATTTGTACTTTACGTTCCATAAAGTAAGCAAATACGCGGGCCATCCCACAATTACTTATAAAATCTGGTATTAAACTTACGCGCTCATCGGTGTATTCCATAATAGGACCAAAGAAAATTTCGGTATCTGCAAATGGCACGTTTGCTCCACAGCTTATAACTTCTAAGCCACTTTCTATCATCTGTGATATTTGATCTTTGGTTATTAACCGAGAAGCCGCACAAGGAGCAAAAATTTCTGCTTCTAGAGTCCAAATTCTATCATTCATTTCATCAAATGAAAGCATAGAATCTGCAACAAGCGTATTTCCTTTTTTGGTTAAGAATAGTTGCTTGATTTCTTCAAAAGTATAACCTTCTTCATTGATAATACCGCCTGCTCTATCTATAATCCCCACTACTTTGGCGCCCATTTGAGCCAAATAATAAGCTGCAGCTGCACCAACATTTCCAAAGCCTTGAACTATTGCTTTTTTTCCTTCTACAGAACCTCCATAAATATCATAATAGTGGCGCACTGCTTCGGCTACACCATAACCGGTAATCATATCTGCCACAGTATATTTACGCATCACATCTGGAGAGTAGGTGTTGTTTTCCAAAACCTTGATAACACCTTGTCTTAATTGACCAATTCGGTTTATTTTATCGGCTTCGGTTGGTGTAAAATGTCCTGTAAACACTCCTTCCTGTGGATGCCAAACACCGCTTTCTTCGGTAATAGGAATTACTTCATGAATTTCATCTACATTTAAATCACCTCCGGTTCCGTAATAGGCTTTTAATAAAGGTGACACAGCTTTATACCAACGCTCAAGAACGCCTTTTTTACGAGGATCTGCAGGGTCAAAATTGATTCCTGATTTAGCTCCGCCTATCGGTGGCCCAGAAATGGTAAATTTAACTTCCATTGTTTTTGCTAGAGATAAAACTTCGTTTTTGTCTAGCCCTTCTCTCATTCGAGTTCCTCCGCCGGCAGCGCCGCCTCTTAAAGAGTTAATGACTGTCCAACCTTCTGCTTCGGTTTCTGGATCATTCCAATGAAAAACAATTTCTGGTGATTTATTTTCGTACTTTTTTAGTAGTTCTTTCATCAAATTGGTGAGTTAAGTAGCAAATATAAAAAACTTACAAACGGTTGCTCTTCTTTTTTAGTAAATTTTAGCAACCAAACACATAGCCCGAAACATGGTTTTTTGATGCCCCTGTAACACTTGAGAGGCAATTTATTTCATCACGCAAACGCAAAACCCCCAACAACCCAAATATCAAGGCTTCTTTGTATTCTACCAGTTGATTTGAAGGTATTTCAACCTCCAGTTTTTTTAATGATTGCAACCGTTTAATTAAAAAAGAATTGTAAGCTCCACCACCCGTGATTAATATTTTTTTTCCTTCGGAAAATTGACGTGTTAATTGTATTGCAATATGCTCTGTAAAAGTGCGCAAAATAACGCTTGGTGACTGCTCTGATGATTCCAAAAGCGGAAAAACATAGGCTTTAACCCATTCTAATCCTAAAGATTTTGGTGGTGATTCATTATAAAAATGCAGCTGGTTTAACCTAGCAAGCAACACTTCATCAACCTCTGCAGAAGCTGCCATTTTTCCATCTTCGTCAAAAGGTTTCCCCAATTTTTCTGCATACAGATTGAGAACAATATTTACAGGACAAATATCATAAGCAATACGATTTGTATCCTTTTCAAAAGAGCAATTGGCAAACCCTCCTAAATTTAAACAATAATCAAATTCTGAAAACAACAAACGATCACCTATAGGAACCAATGGTGCTCCTTGACCACCCAATGCCACGTCTTGTACTCTGAAATCACAGATTACACGTTGTTTAATCAAACTTGCAAGTTCTGGTAAATTTCCTATTTGAAGAGTAATTTCCATATCTGGTTTGTGCAAAATAGTATGGCCGTGACTGCAAACTGCGTCTAGATCTTTTAATTCATTTCTTGAAATAAACGAAGTAAGTATTTGAGAAAGATAATTTGTATAATTAGCATTCAGTTCGGTTAGTTTTTCTTCAGAATAATGCACCGCTTCTCGAAGTGTTTGCTTCCAAGTTGTGGGATAAGGTATTGTCTCTGAAACACCTATTGAAAAACTCCACGTATTATCTTTTGAAACCGTAAAGAAACACTCTGTCAAATCAACACCATCTAGTGATGTACCGCTCATTACACCTACAACGTGATATTCGGTTTTTTCCATTGTATAAAATTAAAAAATGTATAGGTAAAAACAGCGTAAATAAACGCTCAGTATAATTATAAAAGTTGACTTTGGGATTTATGCATATAAAACGGTATCTTTGCAGCACTTTTTTAAACACTATTTTTAAATTAAACTTATGGATTTCAGTCTTTCCGAAGAACACATCATGATTCGTGACGCAGCACGAGATTTTGCTAACAATGAATTAAAACCAGGTGTTATTGAGCGCGATAACAAACAAGAATTCCCAACTGAGCAGGTTAAAAAAATGGGCGAATTGGGCTTTCTTGGTATGATGGTAGACCCTAAGTACGGCGGTGGCGGTATGGATACAGTAAGCTATGTGCTAGCCATGGAAGAGCTTAGTAAAATAGACGCGTCATGCTCTGTAATTGTTTCAGTAAACAACTCCTTAGTTTGCTGGGGACTTGAAACCTACGGAACTGAAGAACAAAAACAAAAATATTTAACCAAACTTGCAACCGGAGAATCTATTGGAGCATTTTGTTTAAGCGAGCCAGAAGCAGGTAGTGATGCAACATCACAGAGAACAACTGCCATTGATAAAGGCGATCACTATATTTTAAACGGAACAAAAAACTGGATTACCAACGGTGGAAGTGCAGATTACTATTTGGTAATTGCGCAAACAGATAAAGAAAAAGGTCACAAAGGTATTAACGCTTTTATAGTTGAAAAAAGTTGGGATGGATTTGAAGTAGGCCCTAAAGAAGATAAACTAGGAATTCGCGGAAGTGACACTCACACCTTAAACTTTAACGACGTAAAAGTACCTAAAGAAAACCGAATTGGCGAAGATGGATTTGGTTTTAAGTTTGCAATGAAAACCCTAAGTGGTGGCCGTATTGGTATTGCAGCACAAGCATTGGGGATTGCCTCGGGAGCGTATGAATTGGCTCGTGAATATTCAAAAATAAGAAAAGCGTTTGGTACTGAAATCGCAAACCATCAAGCTATAGCTTTCAAACTAGCAGATATGTATACCGAAATTGCTGCTGCACGCCATCTAGTAATGAAATCTGCTTGGGACAAAGACCAAGGTAATAATTATGACATGAGTGGCGCTATGGCAAAACTATACGCTAGTAAAGTTGCAATGGACACAACAGTTGAAGCCGTACAAATTCACGGTGGAAACGGATTTGTAAAAGAATATCATGTAGAGCGATTGATGCGTGATGCAAAAATCACTCAAATCTATGAAGGAACTAGCGAAATTCAGAAAATTGTAATCTCTAGAGGGTTATTGAGAGATTAAAATTTAATATCATTATAAAATAAAACCCGGCTTTAAGTCGGGTTTTTTTATTGAGTAAAATATTAACTTATAAGAAGAAATTCCACACGAGACCAAAACGTATCACAGCATCTCGATATGGATATCCCGGAGCTGAAAATTGATCGTTGGTACTTTTAAACAGTTGATTAAAGTGTTCCCATTTAAAGAAAATACGTGTCTGTTTTATTTTTCCGCTTATAAAAACATCGAGTAACGGAAAACCTCCTAGTTCTTGATCATTCTGCACATAAAATTCGGCCAAAACAGGATCATATCCATTCATATTATACTTTGTAAAATATTTAAATGTAACTCCTGTTTGTAGAAATAATGCTTTTTTAAATAATTCGTCTTGAAAATAAAGTGTATTTCTAGTCACTAATTGTGGCACATTAAACACTTCATCTCCTCCTACTGCTTGTTGAAACAATAAAGTATTATCTAGTGCAAATTTTCCATACTTAAATTCACGCTGCGCCTTCACCTTTAGATAATCTACACGCTCACCATATTGTTGCGGTGTAGGCGTAGAATCATTTTGCTGAATTGTATAATAAGTATAATCATCTATACCCGTGTAACTTACCGACGCATTTAATAACTTTTCTGATTGTAACTCAAAAGCTAATTCTTGTGTTTTTACATTTTCAAAATTATTTTGCCAATTGTAATTTACATAATCACTTTGATACAATTGAAAACCAAAATTGGGCGCTACCGAATGTAATGTAGCAGATGCTTCTACTTTTGTATCATCGTTAAAGGAAAATGACGCTGCTCCTTGTAAATAATTAGCATCATAATCACCCGAGATGTTAATAGCCCCTTTTCCGGAAAGTTGAAAACCACGATATTGTTTTTTATAACCGGCACCAAACTGTATTAAATTTCCTTGTAACCGGTTGTTAATTCTTCCTTCATCCAAAATTAAGACAGAATTGTATCCGTAATTATAATCGGTATAACCGGCAAAAGCGCTTATGGTACCTAACAGACTGTTTTCAAGCCTAGCGTAAGCTTGCACATTAAAATCTTCTAGATTGGTTCTGGTTCTCAGGTTGGTTGTTTCATATGCGTCTCCGTAGTTTTCAAAAGGAGCATCTTGTGTATACAGAAAAGACTTTTCTTCATAGCTAAAACGGTTTCCAACAGCCAATACATTATAGCTGGTACTGTCACGCTGGCGTATTAATTCATATTCATGATCAGCATAAAAACGCAACCCTTTTAATAAGTTTTCTGCATCTTCAAAATTTACATCTATTCTACCTCTATCATTAAATTCTGGATCGTCATTTACAAATAAATCTATTGAGTTTGCAGGCAAACCACCATTTTCTTCATTTAAGATATCTTGTGCCACCACATGGGCGCGCACTTTGTAACGTTTGTTTTTGTTGGTATAATTGGTTGTAAAACGAAAATTACCTGTACTAGTGAGAATATTTTGATAAATACCTAACGAACGAACGCCTTTATAAGCCACTGAAAAGTTAAATCGCTCGTTTGTATTTACAGTAAAAAAAGCATCAAGTTGTTGTCCTTGTTCAAAAGCTGTTTTGAAGTATAATTCAGTTAAAGGTGTAGGAACATTGTAATAACTAATGTCTTCACTATCCATATAATTAAAATGGTGTGACTGCGCTACAAAAAGAGGTTTTAAATTTAATTGATCAAAATCGTATGCTAGCGAATTATAGGTTTGTCCTACATTTGAAAAAGGCAACAACTCAAATTGATCCCTTCGCAAATAGTTAAACTTGTAAAGTTTTTTTACACTCAAAGAAGTATCTACATAAGTAGTATCTCTATCTGCTGAAACGATTTTATATAAATCTATGGGAGGTTTTTCAGGTTTCTCATCAACTTTTGTTGCTTCTTGGGCAATCAAATTTGTTGTTAACAGCAGGAAAAAAAGTAATAAAAACGGGTTTTTCATAGATTTTTTACTTTCAAAGCAAAGGTATACTTTTGAACGGAATTCTTTCTTTTAAATTTTAATGCTGAAACTTAAAATACATAAAAATTTACTAGAGTGCGGAACAGATGAAGCCGGAAGAGGCTGTCTTGCCGGTCCAGTAACAGCTGCAGCAGTAATATTACCAAACAACTTTACGCATCCTTTTTTAAACGACAGTAAACAACTTTCAGAAAAAAAAAGAACCGAACTTAAAAAAATTATTGAAACAGAAGCTATCTGTTATGCGTACTCGCATGTAATGATGCATGAAATTGACGAAATAAATATTTTAAACGCCTCTATTTTGGCTATGCATCGTTCTATTGAAAAACTCACCCAGCAACCAGAATTTATCGCCATTGATGGCAACCGCTTTAAACCTTACGGAAATACACCTTTTGAATGTGTAATCAAAGGAGACAGTAAATACCTGCATATTGCTGCAGCTTCTATCTTAGCAAAAACCGAACGAGATGCTTTTATGGCTCGTATTCATCAAGAACACCCACAATATAATTGGAAAAAAAACAAAGGATATCCCACCAAAGAACATCGTCATGCTATTAAAGAACTAGGTACAACAGCTTACCATCGCAAAAGTTTTAAACTTTTACCAGAACAACTAAAGCTTAATTTATAGCTGTTAACAACCCGTCAATAAATCATATTCATCTTAACTTATTCTAGGCAAATTACTTGTTATTTTTGTAGTAATGAGGCACAAAAATTTTTTAGCAATTTTACTACTTGTTTTGTTTTGGAGTTGTAATCAATCCAATTCAAAAAAAGGGGAATTAATAGATTTTATTCCGAAGGAAAGTAAGGTGATTTTTAAAATTTCAAATTTTGAAACGTTACAAAGTGATTTAAAAAACAACGGTATTGTTTCTGCTCTAAGCGAAACAAAAGTTTCCTCCTATTTTACTAAAGACCATGCTATTTTTAAGTATTTAAAACCAAAAAATGAGAGTTTCCTCTGTATTGGCAACCGTAACGATAGTATCACAGATTACACGTTCATCACCCGCCAAGACTCAACTCTTTTTGTTACCGATTCTATAAAAAACCGCTCTATTGAAACATTAAAGTTTGACGGTATTGCTCTGCAGCGAGTAACTATTGACAATAAAGTTGCTTACACTGCAATACAAGATAGTGTTTTTATGGTGAGTTCTTCTCAACAGATTATTCAAGATATTTTAAAAGGTAAAACCGAAACTAATATCGATATAAAAAAAGCGATTTCAATTAAAGAAAACAGCGAACTTACAACTGTCATTAACAACCCGTTTGTTTTTACATCTGACTCTACTAAAATTCAATTTGCCTCTACAATGGCGCTAGATGTTTCTGTGTTGCCCAATGCATTAACCGCTACCGGTGTAGTTTTAGCTCGAGATACAATACCGCAGTTATTAAATGTTTTTGAAGGTCAAGTACCTCAACAAAATGATCTGGAACAAATTATCCCTTCTGCTGCTCAATTTGCTGTTTCATATACTTACAATGATGCGATACAGTTTACAAACAACTTAAAAAACTTCCAAAAAAAACAGACTGAAGGTGATATTAATACGCTGTTAGGTTCTGTAAATGAATTTGGCCAAATAAACCTTAGAGAAGGAAATGCTGTGGTGTTAAAAAGTATTGATGTTGATATGACCAACGAAGCTTTGGGGCGTTTTGTTTCAGAAAACAACACCTATCGAGAAACGGTTATTTATGATTTTAACCAACCCAAAATTATACATCAAAACCTTGCCCCGCTTATCAATTCAACCACACTAAGCCAAGCTTTTCAATTGGATGATTTTTTTGTGATTACAGAAAACGAAGCCACAACACAAGCCATTATCACAGCTTACAAAAACAATGATGTGCTAGGTAAAGGACACAATTTTGAAGATGCTTCTGAGCAGTTGAGCAACGCATCTTCTATTTTGGTCTATGCATTGGGTAATCAAATTACAACTTCATTTGCTCCTTATTTTTCTACAAAAACTGCTTCTGAAATTGAAGCTATTAATTTACAGAAATATCCGCTTGCAATGCTTCAGTTTAGTTATGACAGTAATTTTGCACACGTTAATTTGGCGTGTAAAGAAGCCTCTTCAGAAAAGCAAAAAACAGGAAGCGTTACAGAGCAATTCAGCATTGAACTTGAAAATACAATTTTAGGTCAACCTCAACTATTTACCAATCATCGCACCAACGGAAAAGATATTGTAGTTCAAGATATTGAGAATAAACTGTATTTTATTTCTGAAGAAGGAAAAACGCTTTGGACCAAAAACTTAAAAGAACCTATTCTTGGTAAAATTCACGAAGTAGATCTATTGCGTAACGGAAAAAAACAATTGGCTTTTGTAACCCAAAACACCTTTTATGTTCTTGACAGAACCGGAAATAATGTTTCTCCATTTCCGCTTCAGTTTAAAGATGAAATCACACAGCCATTAGCCGTTTTTGATTATGATAATAACCGAAAATACCGTTTTATCATCACGCAAGGGAAAGAGATATTTATGTACAATAATGAGGGTAAAATTGTAAAAGGTTTTACGTTTGAAAAAGCAAAAAGCAACCTTGTATTGCCGCCACAACACATACGTATGGGCAATAAAGATTACATCGTGATTGCTGAAGAAAATGGTCACTTAAACATTTTGCACAGAACAGGAAAAGTACGCGTACCAGTATCCAAAAAATTTGATTTTTCTGAAATTCCTATTGAAGAAGAAGACACAAATTTTGTAGTTATCACAAAAGATAATGCAAAAATAAGCATATCTCAAAGCGGAAAAACGACCACTCAAAATCTTGACGTAAGCAATAGTTACGGTTTTGTAGTCAATGGTAATGTAAAAGCCACGATGGATGATAACTTATTGCGCATTAATGGAAAATTGACAGAATTGCCTTTTGGAATCTACACGCAACCCCAAATTTTCACAATTAATAGAACCAAATACATCACCACAACTGAAACTCAAGAAAGCAAAGTGTATGTGTTTGATAATACAGGTAATTTACTTAATGGGTTTCCGGTTTATGGAACCTCATCGGTAGATATGGGTGCATTGTCATCACAAAGAAAAGCAGGTATAGTCACAAAAGGTTCTGACAAAGAATTAATTCTATACGCATTATAAAATTGCAGTATTTTTTTCGATTAGTTGTGCATTAAACAAGGTTGCGAAATGCTTCAAAAGTTTTGATTTTACTTCCGCTTCTGAAATTTCTGCTTTTCCTAATTCTACGTGTAATGAAGTAACAGCTTTTCCTTTAATTCCACAGGGAATCATATGATCAAAATACCCTAAATCTGTATTGACATTTAAGGCAAAACCATGCATAGTTACCCATCTACTTGCTCGTACACCCATTGCACAAATTTTACGTGCAAAAGGAGTTCCTACGTCAAGCCAAACACCGGTTTCACCTTCAGAGCGTTCTGCTTTAAGGCCATATTCTGCCAGGGTAAGAATAACCATTTCTTCTAGAAGCCTAAGGTACTTATGAATATCTGTAAAGAAATTTTCAAGATCTAGAATAGGGTATCCTACAATCTGTCCTGGGCCGTGATAGGTAATATCGCCGCCTCGGTTAATTTTATGAAATGTTGCACCAATTTCAGTTAGTTTTTCTTCAGAAATTAAAAGATTTGAAAGGTCACCGCTTTTCCCTAATGTATACACATGTGGATGTTCAACTAATAAGAAGTAATTAGGAGTCATTTCGTCAAGCTGTTGACGCCTGTTTTTTACTTTGGCATCAATAATTTTTTTAAAGAGCACTTCTTGATAATCCCAAGTACCTTGATATTCTTTTTTACCTAAATCTTGTAATTCTATCTTAGTATTTACCATTTTAATAGTTCTGCATTTCCAATAGCAAAATTACCATTATAATAACAGAAATGATGCATTATTGACCACTACTATCACTTTAACACTAAAAACTTATTACATTTCTTTAAATAAACGTTAAAGAGCGTTATATTTACGCTAAATATTTATGAATTAAATCCTAATGATGAAAAAAATTACATGTAAACAAGTTGCATTTCTATTATTCACTATTTTTAGTGTAGGAATGCAAGCTCAAAGCAATTCGTCTTTGTGGACTCCTATCACCGCAGATGATGTAGCTTTACAAGCAAAAGGAACAAGGAATTTTATGCCTTCTGAATTTAACCTTTTCAATTTAAACACTGAAAATTTTGAATCTATTTTGGCTAATGCTCCTTCGAGAAAAAGCACTACAACTTCAAACGTAATTATTGAGCTTCCTGGAGTGAATGGAAAGCTTGAAAAGTTTAAAGTTTTTGAAGCGTCAATACTTAATGAAGAATTACAACAAAAGTTTCCGGGGATTGACTCATATATAGGTCAAGGTATTGATGATCCTTCGGCTATGGCACGTTTTAGTGTATCACAAGTAGGTGTGCACGTGATGATTTTATCTGCTAAGCACTCAACTATATATGTTGATCCTTACACAAAAGACAAGTCTAGTTACATCACATATTCTAGAGCAAGTCTTCCTGCAGATACAAACAATTTTGTTTGTCACGTAGAGGACACCTTACCACAAGACCTTCCAGATATGGATGATGAGCCTGTAAGAAATGCAGATGACGGTACTTTACGTACATTTAGACTTGCATTAGCTTGTACTGGTGAATATTCACAATATCATTTAAACGAACAAGGTGTTGATCCAGGAGAGCCTGACAGCGTAAAAAAAGCAGCTGTTTTAAGCGCTATGAATGTTGCAATGACTCGTGTAAATGGTATTTATGAAAGAGACTTAGCTGTAACTATGGAAATTATTGCAGATAACGAAGATCTTATCTTTTTAGATGGCGGAACAGACCCTTATACAAACAATGATGGTGGAGCTATGTTGAGTCAAAACCAAAACACTTGTGATAACATTATTGGAAGTGCAGGTTATGATATAGGCCACGTATTTAGTACCGGTGGCGGTGGTATTGCTCAATTAAACTCACCTTGTACTTCAGGAGGTAAAGCAAGAGGTGTAACTGGCTTGCCACAACCTATTGGAGACGGTTTTTATGTTGACTATGTATCTCACGAAATGGGACACCAATATGGTGGTAATCATACACAAAACAACAACTGCCAACGCTCACCTGCTTCAGTAGAGCCTGGTAGTGCTTCTACAATTATGGGATATGCAGGTATCTGCCCTCCAAACGTTCAAAACGTAAGTGATGATTATTTTCATGCTATCAGTATTCAAGAAATGTGGAATAACATAACAAATGGAAATAGTACTTGTGGAGCTGAATCAGCTACAGGTAACGATGCTCCAACTGCAGATGCGGGACCAAACTATACACTGCCAAAATCTACACCGTTTATTTTAAGAGGTGAAGGCTCAGATCCTAACTCTGGTGATGTATTATCATACAACTGGGAACAGTTTGATGCTCAAGTTGCCGCTATGCCACCACAAAGCACTTCAACCGGTGGTCCAGCTTTCCGTTCATTAGACCCGGTAGCGACACCTGATAGATATATGCCAGCTTTATCTACCGTATTAAATGGATCTACACAATCAACTTGGGAAGTTGTACCTTCTGTAGGACGTATTTTAAGATTTAGATTAACGGTACGTGACAACGTAGCGGGAGGATCTGCTAGTGCAAGTGACAACACATTACTTACAGTTGACGGAGACTCAGGACCTTTTGTAGTTACCTCTCAAAGCGAAACACCAGGTTGGAAACAAGGCACGCAACAAACTATCACTTGGGATGTGGCAGGAACTGATGCATCTCCTGTAGATAGCCCTAATGTTGATATTTTATTAAGTTTAGACGGTATTAACTATGATATAGTTTTAGCTGCTGCTACACCTAACGATGGTAGTCAAGTAATTACTGTACCAGATGTGGACAATACTTCTACTGCTAGAGTTATGGTAGCAGGAACAGACCACCTATTCTATGCTTTAAATGCAGAAGATATAACAATTGATGAAAACTTAAGCGTTGATGAAGTTGCTTTAGAGAACTTCAGCGTATGGCCTAACCCAACTACTGGTATTGTTAACTTAGAATTCATTACTAACGGTTCTAGTAAGGTTTCAGTTGCAATCTATGACATACGAGGAAGAAAAGTAGCTAGCCAAGAGTTTAACAACCAAGGCGGAACGTTTAAAGAGTCATTCAATTATAGTTCATTAAATTCAGGAATGTATTTTATGACTGTTGAAAATGGCGGAAGAAAAGTTACAACTAAACTATTGAAGAATTAAAAACCTTCACAACGTATAATTAATAAGGGACGCTTTATGCGTCCCTTTTATTTTTTACAATTGTATTGTTTTATTAATAGTAGTTAATTTATGAGAGGTTTCATCTACTTTAAAACGCAACATAAACTGAACTTCATTTTCTTTTTTAGTAACTTGTAGCGTACCAGATTTTACCTTATAAAACCCTGCTTCTCCTTTACAATAACATTGTTTTCCATACAACAATTGAACATCTTGTAAAGATGCATCGCTTTTGGTAAACTTGGTAGCACTAGCAGGAATTTCAAAATGAATTGTTTCAGAATAATCACCATCAGCAGTTCCTTCAGGACCTTTTTGTGAAAAGGAATAAACCACAACGATATTATCTCCCGATGTAATTTCAGGATATAATGCGCCGGTTCCGTCTTCTTTTACAACTAATGTTTTACCTTTTTGAATAGTTGCCGAACATTCACCATTTTCAGGGCACGAAGTAGATATTTCCATTTGGTCTGTATTTGTAGTACCATCAGACACCGTGTTGGTATTGGTTGTTTTACAAGCGTTTACCAACAATAAGGGTAGAAATAAAAAATAAAGTTTCATATATTAATTTTTAAGTTTAACACGTAAGGTACTTAAAAATCAATAAAGTTTTATAAAAATTAATTCTCCAATTCTACTTGTAAGTCTAAAACATCTGGATTTTTGAAGTAGTCTAGGAAGCTTTTTTCTACAATAATAGTTTTTCCGTCCAAAGAATAACTAGCATCTTCAATTGATGATGATTTTATTTTCTTCGGAAACGTATACTTCAACTTATAATTCATACTACTCATGAACATCTCGGCACTTTGTAAACTATCTTTTTGTTTTTGATACATTGCCTCATCTTTAATGTAAGAGTCTCTGGTAAAAGTATTGTTTGAATATTCATACCGAATACCAATTACATCACTCGAAGGGTCACTACTCACTTCACCTCCTCCGGGAGTACTAGGTATCAATGAAGATGCTTGATTTATACTACTCATAAGGTTATTTGCTTCTTCTATAGAAGAAAAATCTACAAAAACATCAATAAAAAATTCACTGGTTTCAGGATCCATAAATGTACGTAACTTATAATCCTTTAATTTCATCAATTTTTCTTGTTCTTCTTTAGGCAACTTTGCAATGCTATCTTTTTTTTCTTCCAAAAACGTTTTAAAAGCCACAGTGCTGTCTATTTTTATCATAGTACTATCCATATCCATAGATTGCCCCATCGCCATCATTTCTTTCATATCAATATTCATAGATACGCGTCCTGTACCATCTTCTTGAATGACAAGAGTTTCGGTAAATTGACAAGCAGTAAACATTACCACCACAAGTAATAAAAGGAGTAGTTTTTTAATCATAATTAGTTTCTGTTAGGGTTATTTAAAATTATGAGTGCAGCTATTACACCGGGAATCCAGCCCATAATTGTAAGAATTAATACAATCAAAATAGAACCACATCCCTTATCAATAACCGCTAATGGCGGAAATAAAATGGATAGAATTACTCTCCAAACACTCATCGCTAACAAATTTACAATTAAAAATTTTAAGTATAAGTCGTTGTAATTTCCTTTTGTTACAACTATTGGTTTGCAGCATCTTTGTTGGTATCTTTGCGACTTCATTTTTAGAAATAATATATGCAACTTTCAGAACAGGAACAGGTAAGACGCCAAAAGCGCGAACAACTTCAAAAAATGGGTATTAACCCGTACCCGGCAGATTTATTTGAGATTACAGATAGTACCAAAAACATTAAAGAGGATTTTTCTGAAGGTAAAAAAGTTACTATCGCAGGTAGATTAATGTCTCGTCGTATTCAAGGTAAAGCCTCATTTGCTGAACTACAAGACAGTGAAGGGCGCATACAAGTGTATTTTAACCGTGACGAAATTTGTACAGGAGAAGACAAATCTTTGTACAATGATGTATATAAAAAACTTCTAGATATAGGTGATTTTATCGGTATTGAAGGTGAATTATTTACCACAAACGTAGGTGAAAAAACCGTTATGGTGAAAAACTTTACGTTGCTATCAAAAGCGCTACGCCCTTTACCATTACCAAAAGTAGATAGTGACGGGAACAAATATGACGCATTCAATGATCCCGAGCAGCGTTATCGTCAACGATATGCAGACCTAGCCGTAAACCCACACGTTAAAGAGGTTTTTATAAAACGTACCAAGCTATTTAACGCAATGCGTACCTTTTTTAATGAGCGTAATTATTTTGAAGTAGAAACTCCAATTCTACAGCCTATACCCGGCGGTGCTGCAGCAAGACCCTTTGTAACGCATCACAACTCACTTGACATTCCACTATATATGCGAATTGCCAATGAGCTTTATTTAAAAAGATTGATAGTAGGTGGTTTTGATGGAGTTTATGAGTTTTCTAAAAACTTCAGAAATGAAGGAATGGATCGCACTCACAATCCAGAGTTTACCGCTATGGAAATCTATGTAGCCTATAAAGACTACAACTGGATGATGGATTTTTGCGAACAGCTTTTAGAGTTTTGTGCTACCCAAGTAAATGGAACCACCGAAGCCACGTTTGGAAAACATAAAATTGACTTTAAAGCACCTTATCCAAGAGTAACAATGGCTCAAGCCATCGAAAAATATACCGGTTTTGATATTACCGGAAAAACAGAAGCAGAAATTAGAAAAGCTGCCGAAGACTTAGGTGTTGAAGTTGATGATACTATGGGTAAAGGAAAGTTGATTGATGAAATATTTGGAGAAAAATGTGAACCAAATTTCATACAACCTACCTTTATCACAGATTACCCAAAAGAAATGAGCCCTTTATGTAAAGAGCATCGAGACAACCCAGAACTTACAGAACGTTTTGAGCTAATGGTCTGCGGAAAAGAAATCGCTAATGCGTATAGCGAACTCAATGACCCAATCGATCAACGAGAACGTTTTGAAGCACAATTAAAACTAGCAGATCGTGGTGATGATGAAGCTACTCAATTTATAGATTTTGATTTTTTAAGAGCTTTAGAATACGGTATGCCTCCTACCAGCGGAATGGGCATCGGAATGGATCGTTTAATCATGTTTTTAACCAATAATCCATCTATTCAAGAAGTGCTTTTCTTCCCACAAATGAAACCAGAAAAGAAAATAACCGTAGCGCTTAATGATTCTGAAAAAATTGTTTTTGAATTACTAAAGAAAGCAAACAAAATCGATCTTAACGAACTAAAAGAACAAAGTGGATTGAGCAATAAAAAATGGGACAAAAGCATTAAAGCCCTAACCAAACATAAATTGGCTAAGGTCAACAAAACAGATGACGGCCTCTTCGTAGAACTGGTTTAGTAAAAACGAAAAGACCTTTTCAGTAAATTGAAAAGGTCTTTTTTTTGTGAAGATTTTTGATACTTGATTAGATTGATTCCAAATTAAAGCATTTTTCAAAACTTACCTTCACATTATACACAACAAAAAACAGTAGTTAGAAAGATTTTTTTACTTTTAGGCAAATTATTTTAGAATATGAAAAAATTTGTCTTAAAGTCTTTAGGATTATTAAGTATCGTCTTCTTTATCTCTTGTGGCGGAGATGACGACACACCTGTTGATACCACAGATACACAAAATCCATCTCAACCTACCAATCTACGAGCTACCAATAAAACCCAAACTAGTCTACAATTAAGTTGGGACGCCTCTACAGATAACGTTGGTGTAAAAAAATATGCTGTTTTTCAAGATGGTAATATTATAAACGACAATATTACAGCTACAACTTTAACCATAGAAAGTTTAACACCCGAAACATCTTACAGTTTTTCTGTTGTAGCTTTTGACGAAGCCGATAATCAATCTGAAAGTAGCGATATTTTTGACACCTGTACGCTAGCGATTACCTTAGAGTTTAAAACCAACCTTTCTGAAATGGGAGTTTTTACCCAAAATCTCTCAGAATTAACACCCGCTGATGGCGTACAACTTTATGAAATTAATAGCACCCTATTTACAGATTATGCAAAAAAACAAAGACTTGTAAGATTGCCTAACTGTGAAGTTTTAAAATACAAAGGTGACGATCTATTGCCAGTATTCCCAGACAATACACTAATTGCCAAAACATTCTATTATAATTTGAATGAACAAAACCCAAATTCAGAAAAGATAATTATTGAAACTAGAATTCTTTTAAAAATAAATGGCGTTTGGGAAGTAGGAAATTATATATGGAACGAAGCTCAAACAGAAGCTACTTATTCTGAAAATGGCAATGTTACTCCTATAAGCTACACAAACAGTGATGGTCAAACATTAAATATAGATTATAAAGTACCATCAAAACAAGATTGTTTTACCTGCCACAACAATAATAATAGCACGTTCCCAATTGGTATGAAACTACGAAGTATGAATTTTACACCTTCATACACAAACCAAAATCAACTTGCTTATTTAGAAAGTATTGGTATGATGGAAGGAGCTACTTCAGAAAATATAAGTGTATTACCCGATTGGACAGATGCCAGCAATGATATTCTTGATCGCGGTAGAGCTTATATAGATATTAACTGTGCTCATTGCCATCAACCCGGTGGTGCAGTAACCAATTTTAATTTAGACTTCAGGCTTGAAACTCCTTTTGAAGAAACCGGTATTTATGCAAACAGAGGTGAAATTGAAGCTCGTATACAAAGTACAGCACCTGTTTACATGATGCCACAACTAGGACGAACAATTGTACACGACGAAGCTGTTGATATGCTCATTGACTATCTAGAAGCTATTGAAAATTAACCAACTATAAATCATAAAAAAAGCTGTTCTTAAGAACAGCTTTTTTTATGCCTTATTTTTAAGATTAAACCTTTTTTAAAATAAAAGGTCATAAATACATAAACTTAAAATTGAAAAAAATGAAAAATTTAATCATTATCTGTATTGTCTTGTTGGGGTTTACGGGCTTTGCTCAAAAAAAGCAGCCTTCAAAAATGGAAGCTAGAAAAGAGATGAGAGAAAATATGAAATCACTATCTCCTCAACAAAAAGCAGAACTACACGCTAAAAAACTTACTTTGCAACTTGACCTTTCTGAAAAGCAAGAAAAAGAAGTCACTCAATTATTAGCAAAAAAAGCTGAAAAAAGAGCAACAATGAAAGAAAGTAAAGCAAAAAAAGACCTTTCAGAAACTGAACGTTTTGAAAGAAAAAAACAAATGCTTGATGATAAAATTGCTTATAAAAAAGAAATGAAACAAATACTATCTGAAAGCCAATACACCAAGTGGGAAGAATCTTTTGGAAAGCAAAAAAAGAAGCATTTCAAAAAAAGAAGAAAAGCTAAAATGCGTAATTAATTCTTTTAAACTATTAAAATTGGCTTAATTTTTGGAGTATACACACTAAAATTAATTACATTAGCATGTAATAGTATAATTTACAACCATGAAAAATTTAGCTAAAATACTTGCAATTGCTTTTATTATGGTGTCTGGCGTTCAATTTGCAAACGCCCAGAGTCTTTCACAAGACGCAGACAGACCAGAAGTTATTGCAAAAAAGAAAGTAACTGAACTTGCTTCAAAACTTGAACTTAACGACAGTCAAGAACGAGCATTATTTAGATATTATACTTCGTATGAAATGAAGTATAAAAAAAATATTGCCGGTAAAGACTTGAATGAGCCAAAAGTTGCAGCCGAGAAAAAAGAGTATGTTGATGATTTAAAGGCTAATATAAAAAAGACTTTAAATGAAGAGCAATACAATAAATGGCTGGGCTTTTTTAAAGAAGACTTATAAAAAAATAAAGATTAAAATAAAACCCTCCTAGTTTCAACACGGGAGGGTTTTTTATTTTTATAGTGTTTTAGCTACTTTCTTACATGCCTCTATTGTATTATCCAAATCATCATATGTTAAAGCTTCGGTTAAAAACCAAGTTTCAAAAGCACTTGGCGCTATGTAGACACCTTCCTGTAACAGCCCATGAAAAAACTTCTTAAAGGTATCGTTATTTGCCAATGCTGCTGTTTCAAAATCAATAACCGGTGTTTCAGAAAAATGAACAGAAATCATAGATCCTAGTCGATTAATGGTATGAGTTATACCAGCTTCAGATAAAACAGAATCTAGACCTTTATGCAAATATTCGGTTTTCTTCTGTAAAGAAGTGAAAATATCTGGGTTGTTGTTAAGCTCTGTAAGCATAGCCAATCCTGCAGCCATCGCTAAGGGATTTCCGCTTAATGTTCCGGCTTGATAAACGGGTCCTTCGGGAGCTAAGTGACTCATAATTTCGGCTCGTGCCGCAAATGCACCAACAGGTAAGCCGCCACCTATTACTTTTCCGAAGGTAACAATGTCTGCTTTTATATTAAATAACTCTTGAACACCTCCTTTTGCTAACCTAAAACCTGTCATCACTTCATCAAAAATTAACAAAATATCGTGCTCATCACAAAGGTTGCGTAGTCCCTCAAGAAATCCTTTTACAGGTGGAATACAGCCCATATTTCCTGCAACCGGTTCTAAGATTATACAAGCAATCTCATCTTTATTTTCAGAAATAACGTGTTTAACATTTTCTAAGTCATTATACTTTGCCAGCAAGGTATCTTTGGCTGTTCCTTGTGTAACACCCGGACTATTGGGAGTTCCAAAAGTTACGGCACCACTACCCGCTTGTATTAAGAAAGAATCACTATGGCCGTGATAGCATCCAGCAAATTTTATGATTTTATCTTTTCCAGTATATCCGCGAGCTAGTCTTACAGCACTCATACAGGCTTCGGTACCACTATTTACAAAACGTATTTTATCAACATTTGGCACCATAGATACAGCCAATGAAGCTATTTTGGTTTCAATTTCTGTAGGCATACCAAAGGAAGTTCCTTTTTGAGCTTTTTCTATCACGGCGTTAACAACCGGTTCGTGAGCGTGACCCAAAATCATAGGACCCCAAGAATTGATGTAATCGATTAGTTTATTTCCGTCTGCATCATACAAGTAGGCTCCTTTTGCTTTTTCTACATAAATAGGCTCTCCTCCTACTGCTGTAAAAGCTCTTACTGGTGAGTTAACACCACCCGGAATTACTTGTTGTGCCTCTTTAAAAAGGGCACTACTTCGTTTGTATAACATAATTATTTATTGATTTTTTACTGAATGCAAGTACAATACTTGACCAATGGAAATGGTATTTGATGTTAATCCATTGTACTCTTTTAATGTATCTACCGTTATATTAAATCTGCGAGAAATACTATATAATGTATCCCCTCTTTTTACGGTATAGCTTTCAATTTTATTTGAATTTGGTTCTTCAATTAAGGTTACTTGATCGCCCAAAACCATAGTATCATACTGTCTAAGATTGTAGCGCTCTATGATACTTATTAATTTATCAGGATATCTAGGATCTGTAGCATACCCTGCTTTTTTTAATCCTCTAGCCCAACCTTTGTAATCGTGTTTTTTAAGCTTAAAAAGGTCTTGATACCTGCTTCGTTCAGTCAAAAACAAAGAGTGGTCTCTAAAAGAATATTTTGGATCTTTATATTTTCTGAAACATTCTTGCAACTCATCATCATCGTGATATACACGGTCACCCGTCCAATCGTGGCATTTTATTCCGAAGTGATTATTAGCTTTTTTGGTTAAATCACCTCTGCCGGCACCACTTTCTAAAATTCCTTGTGCCAATGTTATACTTGCCGGAATTCCATATTGCAACATTTCTTCCATTGCAATTTTACTGTAGTTATCAATATAAGTTGCGACAATCTCAGTATATGAGGCGTTTGCAGGTGGTTGTTTTATTTCGGTTTTCTCAGGAAGGACAATCGTTTTTTCTTGTTTTTTATCATGGATTACAACACGCTCAGTACGCGTCTTTTTTTTGGAAGTAACTGTTCTTTTTTTGGACTTACAGCTACTTAAAGCCAATGTACTTAAAAGTAAAATAACGCAAAGTCTATAAACCATATTAAACCTTAATTTGTGGTAAGTTTTTTTTATGTAACCGTTGATTCATTCCCAAAATTCCTTGCAATCCTCCGGTATGAATGGCAAAAATACGGCTATTTTCTTTGAAATACCCATTTTTAAGCAAGTCAACAATACCATACATCATTTTGCCGGTATAAATAGGATCTAGAGGGATTCCGGTTTCTTCCTTAAATCTATTAATGAAACGTATTAATTTTAAATCTATTTTAGCATATCCCCCAAAACAGTAATCATCCAAAATGGTAAAATTGGTTTTTGAGGTATATTTTTTCACTTCTGTAGTTTGAAACGTTCCTTTTAAAGCAGAAAAGCCTACTACTTTTTGATTGGCTTTTGATGCTTCTATGAGCCCTGCAATGGTTCCGCCGGTTCCTACTGGTGCACAGATATAATCAATTACCTCATTTTGAGAAGTTAAAATCTCCTCACAACCTTTTACGGCCAAAGCGTTTGTCCCGCCTTCCGGAATTAAATAAAATGCACCTAGTTTTTGCCTTAAAGCTGCTAAAAAGGCTGCTGTTTCTTTTAACTTAAAATTGTCACGTGTTATAAAATGAAGTTTCATTCCTTCTTTTTTAGCAAAAGAGAGCGTAGGGTTTTCGGATATTTTTTCTGAAAGTTCTTCACCTCGAATCACTCCAATAGTTTTTAAACCTACAAGCTTACCAGCTGCAGCAACTGCCGCAATATGATTTGAATATGCACCTCCAAAGGTAAGTAGCGTATCAACACCTTCAGAAAGGGCTTGAGAAATATTGTATTTAAGTTTTCTGAATTTATTTCCAGATACAAAAGGATGAATTTCATCTTCGCGAAGTAAATACAATTCACAATTGGTTTTCACAAAAGGTGAAAGATCAATTTTTTGTGTGTTAACCGGTTTTTCTAAGTCTAAAAAAGAGTGTATGTCTTCGATCATTATATTAAAAACTGCCTTGATAAAAATAAATGAATTAGATAGAAATATTGATTTATTTAGATGTGAAAAAAATCACTTTTTGGTTCAGCAAATTAAGTTAATCTTAAAATAGATTTAATTCAAAAAACATCAATAATATGCGAAATTTTAGCATAAATTGTAGGTTTTTTCGGATAATTCTTAAATTTTAATGCGTTTCATCGAATATTTTTGTACTTAGTCCGATTTCTGCCTTATACTTGTTTTCCTAAATCAAACTAACTAACGCTTATGAAGACAAATTTTACCCCCAAATTTTGTGTTTTCATCTTTGCTATGTTTCTCACGAGCCAACTATCTCTAGTAGCACAAGTTGGTATTAACACAACATCTCCTAACGGAATTTTAGATGTAAACAGTAGCACTACTGGTATAGTGCTTCCGCGTTTAGCATTAACTGCCACAAATGTAATGGCACCTGCAGTAAATCCTCAAAGCGGAAACATTCCTATTGGTACAACTGTATACAATACCAATAACACAAGTAATGGTATTAATGATGTCTATAAAGGTATCTATGTATGGGATGGCAGTCAGTGGGTCAATCAATTTCCTTTAAAACACGCTGAAATTTTTAAGCAAATTAATCACTTAAGATCAAGATCTAATGCAGGATTTGAATCTATACACAACCTTGATAACGAAAGTTTTACAGCAAAATACTCAGGAACTTATAAAATAGAATTAAGTGTAAATTTTGGAGGCGGTCATATAAGAACTGACTATGACGTCAATGTAGCCACTCAGAGCGGTGATTTTAGATTTATTTATGACACAGAATCAGGCACTGAAACAAAATTAATTCCTGCTAAAGCCATTTCAACAGATGGAGCTACACAATATTACCTTATTTGGGAACAACATAAAGTGGTTTATTATGAAACGCTTCGAGCTGGACAATCATATAATTTTAGCTTAGAATTTAATCAAGATCCTTCTCCAGAATTTGAAGACAATGGTAATTCTGGAAGTGGATTTAACGGAGGAGCTGGCTTTGTTGGCTTTGATATTCCTTGTTCGGTAGAATTCACCTATTTAGGTAACTAAAAAACATAATCATGAAAATTAAAATTACTTTTTTTCACTTTCTAATTGTGTTTGGTTCAATTTGCACAAGCTCAGCTCAAGTAGGTATTGGCACCAACAATCCCAACGGTATGCTTGACGTAAACAGCTCAAATATGGGGGTTATATACCCTACTGTATCTTTATCATCTATTATCGATGAAGGAACAGTTTCAAACCCTAGTAATCCTAATTTAGCTGTAGGTACTTTAGTATATAATACTAATACAACTACAACAGGAACAGACGATGTTGTACCGGGTATTTATAGCTGGGATGGGAGTAAATGGGTTCCGCAATTTAGTAAAAGACAATCACAATTATTTGAACAAACTACTTCGTTAAGAACAAGTTCAAATCATTCTTCAAACGGAGGATACCAATATATACCAGGTTTTACGTCAGCTTCATTTACAGCAAACTATACCGGATGGTACCGTATAAAAGTAAATGTTAATTACGGTGGAGGAACTATGGTTTCTCCAAGTTCTGCAAATATTAATACTGCTTTTCAAGAAGGAGATTTTAAATTTACGTTTGACGGGACAGATCACAATTTTGTTTCCAAATCAATCTCTATTTATAACACCAATTATAGCACCAACGACTATTCAAACTCTTGGGTTGAATCATATAAAATTTTCTATGTCTCGTTGGTAGCAAACCAAAGTTACGCTTTTGCTCTATCTTTCAACCAAGAGCCTTCACCAGGTTTTGTAAATAATGGAAATAACAACTCAGGAAGGGGATATATTGGGGCAGATGTACCTTGCACAGTTGAATTTACATATATCAGTGAATAAATCTTAAAATATTAAAAAGTTATATTACTTTTAACAAAATATTATGAAATTAAAAATCTACTATAACAACATTATTTTCTTGCTTTTTTCTTTTGTTATGGGAAACATAACAGCACAAGTAGGTATAGGAACAACGACCCCAGAAGGAATGTTGGACATAGAAAGCACTTCTTCAGGCTTTGTTTTTCCAAAAGTATCTTTAACATCAAGAGCTTCAGAAAGCCCAGTTACAAACCCTAATGGTGGCGGAATTGTTGAAGGCACTGTTGTATATAACACAAATACCACACAATCAGGAAGTAATGATGTATATCCCGGAATTTACGTTTGGGATGGTAATGAATGGATAGCACAATACATAAAAGAAGATAATCAAAAATTTGAACAATCAACATTAGAATTTAGAGTACCTAAAAATGGATCTTTTAGAGATGTTCCTGGTTTAGCGAATGGCTCTTCATTTACACCTAAATATTCAGGAACGTATCGTATTGAAGCCAACTTCAATTTTGGAGCAGGAGAACTTAACCCCCCAGAAACACCTAACAATGTGAGAATGGCGACTCAAGAAGGGTATTTCCGATTTAATTTTAATGGAAGTAACTATGACATTTATACTCACGCATACTCAATCAACAATCAATTAATTGGTGCCGGAACTGGATATGAAGCCTTTAGACATGACTCATCACTTATTCTTTATGAAAACCTAAGAGCTGGAGTGACGTACTCTTTCGGTTTAAGAGTTGATGTTATGGTTGACAATGAATTTCAGAATGAAGCATATGCAGGTATAGATTTACCCTGTACCGTAGAATTTATTTATTTAGAAGAATAACATAATGTACTCAATTTAACCCCGCTAAAAAATGAAAAAATCACTACTAGTCCTTCTGTTTATAAGTACTGTTTGTTTTGCACAAACTCCTTGTTCGGGAGGTTTTGCAAATGGTTATCCTTGTGATGGAATAACCCTTCAGGATTACATATCCTCGGCAGCAATGGGAGCTGTTGAAGCTCAAGATTCTTGGGGATGGACAGACCCATCAACAAATAAAGAATATGCAATAGTTGCATTGGATAACGGAACCGCTTTTGTGGATATATCCAACCCTACCGATATTAAATATTTAGGACGGATGGACTCATACACGGGAAGTAGTTATTGGAGAGATGTTAAAATTTATAATAACCACGCCTATATTGTTAGTGATAGCAATGGAAGCCATGGTGTACAAATTTTTGACTTAACCAGATTACGGGGGTTGACCGGAAGCCCAGCACTCAATTTCAATAAAAATGGAGATGGACGCTATAGCGGAGTAGGTAGCGCCCATAATATCATTATTAATGAAGAAACAGGTTACGCCTACGTTCTTGGTTCAAACCGAAATGGTGGCGGACCCCGAATCTTAGACCTATCAGATCCTAAAAACCCTACTTTGGCCGGTGATATTTCTGCCTACGGCTATTGTCATGATGCCCAAGTTGTAGTTTATGACGGTCCAGACCCCGATTACCAAGGCAAAGAAATACTAATTGGTAGTTTTAGCAACTCAGATTATGTACAAATTTTAGATGTCACTAATAAAAGTAATGTAACACGCATAAGTTTTATAGACTATATAAATAAAGAATACACCCATCAAGGTTGGTTTACAGAAGACAAACGTTTCTTTATTGCTGGTGACGAATTAGATGAAGGAACTCATGGTTTTAATACTAAAACAATAGTATTTGATTTAACAGATCTTGACAACCCCTTAAAACATTATGTACATTATGGAGAGACTTCAGCAACAGACCATAACGGTTATGTTCGCGGAAACCGGTTTTATCTTGCCAATTACGCAGCTGGAATGAGAGTTTTTAAAGTGGATGGATTGTATGATGAAACAAACCCAACTATGGATGAAATCAATTATTTTGACATGTACACACCAGATAACTCTGCTAACTTTCATGGAACTTGGAATGTATATCCATTTTTTGAAAGTGGTAATATAATTGCAACAGGGTTTGGAAACCTAAGCACAAACGGTGATGGTGGTCTATTCATCTTGAAAGATCCAAATTATGACAACACCCCTCCTACTGCATCTTGTCAAAATTTTACAGCAACATTAGATCGTGTCACTGGTACAGTTACTATTACAGCAGATGATATAGACAATGGTTCTACAGATAATTTTGGCATTGTTAAAAAAAGTCTTGAGGCTTCAAAAACAACCTTCACATGTGCTGATGTTGGAAAAACTTTTGAAGTAACACTTACTGTGGAAGATGATTACGCAAACAAATCATCCTGTACTGCAACTGTAACAGTTGAAGCTGAAACAACTAGCTATAATGGAGCTACTTGGTCTAACGGGGTTCCTTCATTAGGATCTAATGCAAAAATTAGTGCTAATTATAACACAGCTACCAATTCAAGTTTTGAGACCTGTACGTGTGAAGTTGACGCCAGCAGAACACTTACAGTTGCCGCCGGAGATTATATCAATGTACAAAGAGACATAACCGTAAACGGAAATCTGTATATAGCTCATGAAGGTAGTGTTGTACAACAAGATAACGATGCAACAACTATAAACAACGGTACTATTTCAGTAGAAAAAATAACTCCAAATCTTGATGAACGTGATTTTATGATACTAGGAAGTCCTGTTTCTGGTGAAACGCGCAATGGAGTGTATGGCACCTCAGTAATGGTGCGTAATCATATTACAGCGAATTTCACCCCTAATCAACAAGTGAATGACGAATTTCCATTAGCTGAAAATTTTGCTGATGACAATGGAGACAACTGGGTGAATTACACAGGAACCATTAATCCTGGCGAAGGATATTTAGTACGCCCACAAACCACACCAACAGAAACGGGTTCCTTTACATTAGATTATACACAAGGAACTCTTAATAATGGCGTGGTTACATTTGATTTACTTTTTAATACAGAAGCAAATGACAGCCCAAATATGTTAAGTAATCCATACCCTTCAGCAATTGATGCAGATGCTTTTTTAGACGCTAACCCTACAATCGAAACACTTTATTTTTGGGAGCATTTAACAGCACCCAATCCCTCGTATCCGGGATACAACCCGAATAACTACAATATGAATGATATCTCTATGTATAACGAAATGGGAGGATCTGAAGCCGGAAATGACCCAGGAACATCAACACGTCCTAATGGGTTTATTGCTTCAGGACAAGGCTTTGGCGTAAAAACCTCAGCAGCAGCAACAGCAGTTTTTAATAATAGTATGCGCGTTAATGAAAATAATGATACTTACAGAAGAACAGCTTTTGAAAGTGACCGCATTTGGTTACAAGTTAGAAATGAAAAGTGGGATATGGGAAGTTCTATACTCGTTGGGTTTTCTGAAGTTTCAACCGATGCATTTGAAAGCAAATATGACAGTAAACGGTTAGCAACTCCAGTATCTTTATATTCTGAAATTGCTTCAGGAGAACAATTAGCCATACAAGGTAGAGCACCTCTTGCTGATGAAACCGAAGTTTTGTTAGGGTTTGATACTCAAATTAATGAAGAAACAACCTATCATATTTCTATAAGTGATATTCAAGGTCCAATTATTGAAAATGCTACCGTTTACTTGATTGATAATAAAAGTAGTACAGTAACCAACTTAAGTGAAGAAGATTATGAGTTTACTGCAGAAAAAGGCAACTTCAATAGTCGTTTTATACTTCAGTTCAAAAGCAATCAAGAGCTTGACACATCAGAAAGCTTATCACAAATTGCAATCTTTCCTAACCCTGCAAACCAACTATTAAATATAACATCACCTAGCACCTATTTAAAGAATATTGCAGTTTATGATTTATTAGGAAGGAGAATTAATGAAAAAGTAGGTCCTAACAATAATACTCATCAATTAAGTTTAAAAACATTAAACACTGGGATTTACTTTGTAAAAATTGACACAGAATTAGGTACTGTCACTAAAAAGTTAATTAAAGAATAGCCCCCGATAACAAACCTACCGAAAAGCCTGAAGATTTTTCTTCAGGCTTTTTTTATACGCTTCATTCTCAATCTTTGCTACACTTCTACCTATTAACCAACAACCCTCTGAATGTTAGTTATATAGGTTTTTTGGTGCTTCATCGAATTTCTCACATTTCAATAAATAGATTTCTTATCATTATGACACCAAATAATAATGATGTGTCGATTATGAAGACAATTAAACTAAAATATCGTAACATTTTAACACTTGTGTTAATTTTTTCTGCATCTATCACGTTCGCTCAAGTTGGGATTAATACAACTGATCCGGAAACAACATTAGATGTTAATGGATCATTCTCCTTACGAGAAGGACCCGCTCTAACTTTAAACAATGGAAATAATACCAATATAGATCTGGGAACTACTAAGTACTCAAAGTATAGAATTATAGGCCCTACAAGTGATTTTAATATATTAACGTTTCTAACTCCTAATGGTGAATCTGCAGCTGACGGCCAACTTTTAACCTTAATAAACACCACAGACCATACTATGACCATTGTTCATAATCAAGGTTCTAATGCTAATACTCAAAGACGAATTTATTGTCCTGGTGAAACCAACCTTGTCCTTTCATCTAAAAATGGAAGTGTAACTCTGCAATATAATGAATCTGAATCTAGGTGGATGGTAAATAGTTATGCAGACAGAAATTATGGTACAAATATTGTTTCTGTTAAAGCTACTTCTGACACTTCTACAAATTCTAATAGTTTTAGTGACATGAATGGTATGACTATAACTTTTACCCCTAGTCACTCTATTGTATATGTAACTTTTAGTGCCTCAGGTCATATGGATACAAATCCACTTCCAGCAGCAAGTCATGCCACTTTTAGGTTAATAAATGTTACAGCTAGCAATAGAGTTGAAGCTGGAGCCACAACATTAGCAACAGATTATGATTATGATGATATGTTCGGAGAGATTAGTGCAGTATCTTGGAATGCTAATATCAGCATGTTTCCTGTATCTGTAACTCCCGGTGTTACAAATACATTAAAAGTTCAATGGCTTAGAGATGGTATTTTCCCTACTACACTTAGATGCAATGTAAACTCTCTTCCAGATGTTTCGCATAGAAGTTTAACTATATTCGATTAAAAAATAATCAAAATGAAAAGTATAACTACTATTTTTATATTATTGCTAGTAACACAAATTTCTTACTCACAAAGAAAAGAATACAATCAAGAAAGAAAAACTGACACACAATTTATCGTTCAAATCAAAACAACAGATTCGCTTGAAATGATTAATAAAAGAGCCGTCTTAAATAAAAATTCCTTTAATGATAAATCAAGTTTTAGTCAATCCCAAAAAAGAGATAAAAGTAAAAAAAAGAGAATTGACTCTCTTTTAAAAAATACCACTAGAATTGATAATAATCCTCTTTTATCTATTAATCCCATAGGCAAAAAAAAAATAAAAAATAAAAAGAAAGTCGATGCAACTGAAAATTAATTAAATCTAATACCTCCTCAACATCACCTTGCGGAGGTTTTTTTATTATTAACCACAGCCCAATTATCCTTAAATACACATACAACACCATACCCCTATTGTTATATAAATCAACTGCATAGTGCATATAGCTTATTGCCTACCCCTCATACCTCCTACTCAAAAGATTCCTCTTGACTAAAACCAAAGATAATTCAGGTTTATTTTTAAAATAAGATTTGAAAAAACTACACAAAAAACTTTAAAAATCCCCAAAAAGGCCTGTTTTTTAAATACAAAACATCTTGTTCCTTTTCATACGCCTCTCGCTCAAAGCTAATAGACCTGTATGCTGTATGTCTATTTCTATAGTAAAGTAACCGCATAACATACTCAACCCCATACCAAAGGTAAAAAGGCAACACTAATAGTTCTAGCTGCTGCCGCAAGTGAATACGTTCATGATTCATAAAAACAGCATCTACTTTCAAGTGAGACTCTTTAATTATCACAAAAGGCCACAACGCAACTCCACTAATATGTTTAGGTAAAATAAAACGATTTACAAATACAATCACAACAACCTATTTTTACAAAGTTATATATTCTGAAGCTATGCCTCTCCCTATTTACTCAAGATTGATTTTTGTATTTTTGTGACATGTTATTTCCAAAAAAACGTATAAAAATAGAAGAAGGTGATTTTTATCTCACACCAGAAGGCTATAAATGTTTCACAGAACAATATCACTTAAAGCGAGGTTATTGCTGTGAAAGCGGCTGTAGGCATTGCCCTTACGGTTTTAACAAAAAAACAAACTCAAAAACATAAAATTTCTGCTAAATAAAAAGCGCATGACTTTTAAAGAACAAATAACGCAAGGTATACCAGATCATTTACCAAACCCAAAACCTTTTGATACTCAACAAAACCACGCCCCTAAACGTAAAGAAATCCTTTCAGCTGAAGAAAAAAAACTTGCCTTGCGTAATGCCCTTCGTTATTTTGATTCAAAACATCACCCTACGCTTCTTCCTGAATTTAAAGAAGAGCTAGAAAAGTATGGCCGTATCTACATGTATCGCTTCCGGCCAGATTATAAAATGTACGCAAGGCCAATTGAAGAATACCCCGGAAAAAGCAATCAAGCAAAGGCTATCATGCTAATGATTCAAAACAACTTAGACTATGCCGTTGCACAGCACCCGCACGAGTTGATCACCTATGGTGGTAATGGAGCAGTATTTCAAAACTGGGCACAATACCTGTTAACAATGAAATATCTAGCCGAAATGACCGATGAGCAAACCCTCGCAATGTATTCTGGTCATCCTATGGGATTATTTCCAAGCCATAAAGACGCACCTCGAGTAGTTGTAACAAATGGTATGATGATACCCAACTATTCGCAACCAGATGACTGGGAAAAGTTTAACGCTCTCGGCGTTACTCAATATGGCCAAATGACAGCTGGAAGTTATATGTACATTGGTCCACAAGGTATTGTTCACGGAACAACAATTACTGTTTTAAATGGTTTCAGAAAAATTAAAAAAGAACCTAAAGGAGGGCTATTTGTGACATCAGGTCTGGGAGGAATGAGTGGAGCACAACCAAAAGCAGGAAATATTGCCGGCTGTGTGACAGTTTGCGCCGAAGTAAACAAAAAAGCTACGCATACACGCCACTCACAAGGATGGGTTGATGAGGTGATAAATGATATAAAAAAATTAGCAGAACGAGTACGTACAGCCATTTCAGAAAAAGAAACTGTATCTATAGCTTATGATGGAAACGTAGTTGATGTTTGGGAGTATTTTGCTGAAAATGACATTCACATAGATCTTGGCAGCGATCAAACGTCTCTCCACAATCCTTGGGCAGGAGGCTATTACCCAGCTGGAATGAGCTATGAAGAGGCCAATGAAATGATGGCAAACAATCCAGGTTTATTTAAAGAAAAGGTACAAGAAAGTTTGCGACGTCAAGCAGCAGCTATTAATAAACATACCGAAAAAGGAACCTACTTTTTTGACTACGGAAATGCATTCTTATTAGAAGCCTCTCGCGCCGGTGCCGATATTCTTTCCAAAGATTCAAACAAAGAGTTTAAGTATCCTTCATATGTACAAGATATTATGGGGCCTATGTGTTTTGACTATGGTTTTGGTCCATTTCGTTGGGTATGTACTTCAGGAAAACCCGAAGATCTGCAAAAAACAGACGCTATTGCTTCAGAAGTACTTGAAGAATTAATGAAAGATTCACCTGAAGAAATTCAGCAGCAAATGCAAGATAATATCACGTGGATAAAAGGTGCTCAAGAAAACAAGTTGGTTGTAGGTTCTCAAGCTAGAATTTTATACGCAGATGCCAACGGAAGAATTAAAATTGCTTCAGCATTCAACAAAGCTATTAAGGAAGGAAAAATTGGGCCGGTAGTTTTAGGACGTGATCACCACGACGTATCTGGCACAGACTCTCCCTATCGCGAAACATCAAACATCTATGACGGAAGCCGATTTACTGCAGATATGGCTATTCAAAATGTAATAGGCGATAGTTTTAGAGGCGCTACTTGGGTAAGTATTCATAACGGTGGTGGCGTTGGCTGGGGCGAAGTTATCAATGGAGGATTTGGTATGCTTCTTGATGGTACTATGGATGCACAACGAAGGTTAGAAAGTATGTTGTTCTGGGATGTAAATAACGGAATTGCACGCCGAAGTTGGGCACGAAATGACGAAGCTGTTTTTGCTATTAAAAGAGCTATGAAACAAAATAAAAATTTACAAATAACGCTTCCCAATTTTGTAGATGATGATTTATTAAATTAATTAAAACATTATGAAAGCATTAAAACTATTACCACTATTGCTTGTCTTTCTAGTTACCTCTTGTACTTCAGTGCGAGTTGCAACAGATTATGACAGAAAAGCAAATTTTAATTCTTATCAAACTTTTGCTTTTTACAAACCAGGAATTGACAAAGCAGAAATAAACGATCTTGATAAAAAACGTATTTTACGAGCAATTGACACCGAGTTAAATGCTAAAGGCCTAGTTAAAAATAAATCTGCAGACCTTTTAGTAAGTATTTTTACTAAAGAGAGAGAGCGCGTAGATGTTTACAATAATAATTTTGGCTATGGTTGGGGCTGGAGACCTTGGTACTTTGGAGGGTATTACGGTAACACTGTTTCCCGTTCTACTGAAGGAAGCCTTTATATAGACCTTATTGACGCCAAGACAAATGAATTGGTTTGGCAGGGTATAGGAAGCGCTCGTCTCATCACAAGTGGCGATATAGAAGATAAAGAAAAACGTATTAGGGAAATTGTAAAAGAAATTTTAGCAGAGTACCCGCCCGGAGCAATGAAAAAATAGTTTTAAAAGTCCTCAGTTTGAGGACTTTTTTTATGTTTTATAATATGTAAAAATTCCTCTTGATTAACCTACACGAGTATTAGCGTCCCAATCAAAAATAATTCAAAAATTGGGCTCATAATATTAACCCCTCATAAAACAGGGTGTTTACCCCATTCATTTACAAGTGTTTAACTACTAATTGTTAAAGCACTGTAATCTACTTTTGATTTCAGAAAGTAAATAACAATTTAAACTTAGTATTATGAAAACAATTTTTACAATTTTAATGTCACTACTTATTTCAGTAGTAATCGCTCAAGACAAGGTGTTTGTGCACAAAGCAACAACAGGTAATTCAACTGGAAATGTCACCACATTAGATCATCCAGATTTAAATGGTAATCCCAATGCAAATATCATTATATCACATAACCTCAACAGTGAAGGAGTGCAATACAATAATAAAATTACTGGCACTTGGTATGATGGATCAAACTGGACAGTTTTTAATGAAGATTTGAGTTCTATTATTGAAGGCTCATCATATAATATTTACATACCACAGGGAGGAAAACTAATCACTGAAGAAGCTGATGGCTCAAGTTACACCTTAGAGCTGAATGACCCTGCTATTAACGGAAACCCAAATGCAATTATCGTTTATGCAAACTATTGGAATCCAAATCAAGTTTACAACAATCACAATTATGGCTTTTGGTATAGTGATAGTTCTCAACGTTGGAATATATACAATGAAGAAACAACCACAGAGATTCCTGCAAATGCTACATTTTCTTTGTTGATTGATGAAGGTACCGGTAATGCTGACGCGTTCAGCCATATAACTACTGCTGGTAATACAACGGCTAACTATACAATTTTAGATCATCCAAGCTTGAATGGAAAACCAGAAGCATACCCAGTAATTTCTCACAATTGGGGTACTGCTTCAGACAGTTGGAGTAATATACTTGACAAAACTATTGGAGTTTGGTACAACGGTAATAATTGGACTATCTACACTGAAGATACCTCAACTATGCCTGAAGATATAAAATTTAATATCTACGTTGCTAGCGAACCTTTAAGTATTAATGACCAAACCATTGCGAATATCACTACTTACCCTAACCCTACAAGAGATCAAGTTACATTTACTTCAAAAAGTGCTATTACTTCAGTCTCTATATACAATCTGTTAGGACAAAAAGTGAAAGAATTTGTGGGTAATAAGACAACAAACCTAACCATAAACATATCTGAACTTGCAGCAGGAAATTATATTGCTAAAGTTCAAGCCGGAAAAGCAGTTCAATCTGTAAAACTAATCAAGTTATAATGTTTGTTTTTTGTTAAGTGTTATAAAAGGAGTACTTGAGAGTACTCCTTTTTGCTTTTAATATTCTATTAGTTGTTTAATTTTAGCTTTTACTTTTTCTGTGGAAGGAATCATTGTTTCTTCTAATGTTGAATTTAATGGTATTGCCGGCATATTTTCACTACCGATTATCATAACCGGTGCATCTAATTGCTGAAAGCATTCTTCTTGAATTCTACCTTGTAACGCTCTTGAAAAACTATTATCTGAAGGTTCTTCGGTCACTACCAAACACTTACCACATTTTTTAACCGACTTGAATACCGTTTCATAATCCAAAGGATGTAACGTCCTAAGGTCAACTATTTCGATGCGGTCTTCCATCCCTAATTCTGCTGAAGCGTTTACAGCCCAATGTACCCCCATTCCGTAAGTAATAATAGAAAGGGTTTCTTCATCTTCTTGTTTCCAAATCTCTTGAAGCAACCACGCTTTACCAAACGGCAGCACATAATCTTCAGCAGGCTCTAAAGAAGTTGCGCCTTTAGTACCTTTTACTTTACTCCAATACAACCCTTTATGCTCAAAAATCACCACAGGATTAGGATCGTAATAAGCGGCTTTCATTAACCCTTTTAAATCTGCTCCGTTACTTGGATAAGCAATTTTAAGCCCACGAATGTTCGTCACTACACTTTCTACTGAAGAAGAATGATACGGCCCACCGCTACCATATGCGCCAATTGGTACACGAAGAATCATCGATACCGGCCATTTTCCGTTAGAAAGATAGTTGCTACGGCTTACTTCGGTAAATAATTGATTCAGTCCTGGCCAAATATAATCGGCAAATTGAACCTCAACAATGGGTTTTAACCCTACAGCACTCATCCCAACAGTTGATCCTACAATAAATGCCTCTTGAATTGGTGTATTAAACACACGGTTGTCACCAAATTTCTGCGCCAAGGTTGCTGCTTCTCTAAACACGCCGCCTAAACGTCCTCCTACATCTTGACCGTACAGCAAACACTCTTTGTGTTTACCCATTAACTCCTCAATAGCAAAGAGCGCACAATCTACCATCACTACTTTTTCACCACCTTCTGGTGATCGTTCTCCTTTTTCTTCTGTAATTTCGGTAGGTGCAAAATCGTGTGTGAATAAATCTTCCGGTTTAGGATCTTCGGCTTTTAACGCCTTTTCATAGTCTTTTTGAACCGATTGTTTAATTTCAGTTTCTATTTCTGAAAGTTCTTTTTCAGAAAAACCGTTATCTAATAATAAATTTTTAAGTTTCGGATACGGATCACGAGATCTAGCTTCGTCTAAATCATCTCTGTAAAACTCCATTCTCACTCCAGATGTGTGATGATTTAACAACGGAACCTTAGCATGAACCAAAAATGGACGTCGTTCAGTTCTTATTTTTGAAATCACATCTTGAAGCGTATTGTAGCTTTCTTCAAAATCTGTCCCATCTATGGAAACCGCTTCTAAACCATTAAAGCCTCTAGCGTATTCAAAAGCGTTTTGCGCACGGGTTTCAGCTTCATTTGCTGAAATATCCCAACCGTTATCTTGCACTAAGTATAAAATGGGCAATTGTTTTAAAGCTGCCATTTGGAAAGCTTCGGCAATTTCGCCTTCGGTTACAGATGCATCTCCTAACGAACAAACTACGATTGGAGCATTCCCTTGCAGACGGGAATCTTCTGAGTGAACTTCTTGATTGTACCAGCCATCAACAGCACTTTTGTCACTTTTTTCTGAATCATTTTGCGTTTTTTCATCTTCGAAAAGATTACCGCCTTCACGGTAATGAAACCCCATTGCCACACCAGTTGCAGGAATAGCTTGCATACCGGTCGCACTGCTTTGATGCGGAATTTTGGGTTTATCATCATCTCTCAAACTAGGGTGTGAATAATACGTACGACCGCCAGAGAAAGGATCATCTTTTTTTGCCAATACTTGAAGCATTAAATCATAAGGTTTCATACCTATTGAAAGCAAAATAGAATCATCACGATAATAAGGGAAAGCATAATCTTGGGGTTTTAACTGCATTCCAACAGCCATTTGAATTACTTCATGACCTCTAGAAGTAGCGTGAACATATTTTGAAACGGTTTTAAAATTTTCTTCGTACAACTCGGTCATTGACTTTGCAGTGACTAAGTTTTGATAAGCTTTCTTTAATATATCTTTTGAATTTTTTTCCATTTTAAATTTTTCTTTTAATGTCAAATTGCTCCATATTATCTGCTACTCTTCTTAAAAAAGAGCCTGCCAGATATCCATCAACTATACGATGATCAAAGGATAATGATAAGTACATCATATCTCTCACCTCAATACTATCGCCTTCTTCACGTTCCATCACTTCGGCACGTTTTTTTATTATTCCGGTTGCAAGTATTGCGGCCTCAGGTTGGTTAATTATAGGAGTTCCCATTAAACTTCCAAATGTGCCTACATTACTAATTGTAAAGGTGCTTCCTTTAGTTTCATCTCCTTTCAACTTATTATCTCTTGCCTTATTAACTAAGTCATTTGTGTTTTCAGCAAGGGCTTTTAAGTCTTTTTTATTAGCGTTTTTCACTACCGGAACAATCAAATTACCAGACGGTAATGCGGTTGCCATTCCTATGTTTATTTCTTCTTTTACAATAATGTTTTTCCCATCAAGACTCGAATTAATCATTGGGAAATCCCCAATGGCCTTGGCTACTGCTTCGATAAAAAGCGGGGTAAAGGTTAATTTCTCATTATATTTTTCTTTAAAGGCAACTTTATTGGCGTTTCGCCATTGAACCATTTCAGTAAGATCTGCCTCAACATAAGCTGTTACGTGAGGTGCCGTGCTAGCACTGAAAACCATGTGATCGGCAATCATTTGCCGCATCCTGTCCATTTCTACAAGTTTACCTTTTCCTTTATCAAATTTTAAATCGGGTACTTGAAAGCCGGATGCTTCCGGTATGGGTTGTGCAAATTTAAATGGACGACCCTCTTCAATATAACTGAACAAATCACTCTTACGAAGTCTACCGTCTTTTCCTGTTCCTGGTATTCTAGCTAACTCTTCAAAACTTATATGATGTTTTCTAGCAATACTTTCTACTAACGGACTTATAAATATATTTTCATTAACAGTAAATGTAGAAGATTTTGTTTCTACATTTTTTGATGCTGAAGGTTGCATCTTTTTTTTAGAGATAGCAGCTTTTTTTGAAGATTGGTCAGGTGTTGAAGTATCTGTTTTTCTTGATGAAGTTGACTTTTTAGAGCTTCCTTCTTCTTCAGAAATATTTAAAATAGCAATCACATCGCCTACCGGTACAACTTCTTGCACCTTTCTCACTTGTTCAACCATACTTCCTGAAGCAGGCGCAGGCACTTCATTATCAACTTTATCGGTCGCTACTTCACAAAGAATATCTCCTTCTTCAAAAGAATCTCCTTCATTAACTAGCCAATTAATGATTGTTCCTTCGGTTATGCTCTCACCCATTTTGGGCATCTTAAATTCCTGCGTAGGCAGGAATCTTTCCTTATCACTATCACTCATTTCTAAGTTTATTAAAATTTAAATTCCAATTTAGACTCAAATCACTCCAATTTGGATTCATATCAACAATCAGATTTATTTTCCACGCTCTTTTCCACTTTTTCATTTGTTGTTCTCGTATTGAAGCAACAGCTCCACTTTCAACTAATTCAAAGTACATTAATTTATCACAATTATACTTTGCTGTAAAGCTATTTGGATAAACTTTTAACTTGTGTTCTTTTACTCTTTCGTCAAGATTGTCGGTACAACCAATATAAAGCACTCCATTTGGTCTGTTTGCCATTATATAGATGTACCACTCTTTCATTTCTTTTAAATTTGAGATTCCTGCCTTCGCAGGAATATTTCACCCATTTTGGGCATCTTAAATTCAGTTTCCTTCATTTCTCTTAATCTCTTGTAATGTTTTATAAAAATCTTCCTGAATGGGTCTGTTCTTTGGAATTTCTTGTAGGGGTTCTACTTCTTTCAAACTCTCGTGACAATCTGTGGGTAATTGTTGGTAAAGTCTTGTTCCGGCGGTTTTCCAATCTATCATTTCATCTGAAATATCCTTAATCGCTTTTGCCGGATTTCCTACAATTAATTTTCGCTTCGGAAATATAGTTTCAGCTTTTATAAAACTCATAGCACCAACAATACATTCATCGCCTATTTCAGCATCATCCATAATCACACTGTTCATACCAATTAAACAATTACGCCCTAAATTGGCTCCGTGAATGATAGCTCCATGACCTACGTGGGCGCTTTCTTTAAGCACAATACTTTTGCCAGGAAACATATGTATGGTACAGTTTTCTTGCACATTTACTCCATCTTCTATAATTATCTCTCCCCAATCACCCCGAATTGCTGCTCCAGGACCGATGTAACAGTTTTTACCAATGATTACATTGCCCGTTACAGCAGCTAATGGATGTACAAAACTGCTTTTGTGCACAACAGGAATATGACCTTTGAAACTATAAATCATGTGTATTTACTTAAATCGTTTCAATTTTTCTTTTGTAAATGAAGAAAGCACTAAGCGTCCACTTATTTTGGCGCGTTGTTGTAATAGTTCATCCCAATCTTCTGTACCTCTCCAGAACATTTGTTTCATTTCTTTTACCGCTTCAGGATTGTACCCACAAAGTTGTTCTGCAAGTGCTTGTACCTCTTCATCAAGTTCTTCGGTTGTTTCAAAAACTTTTGTAAACAACCCTTTGTCTCTCGCCCATTCTGGTGAATAGAATGAATTGGCATCAATTGCTATTTGCGACATACCGCTGGCTCCAATTTTTCGTTGTACTGCCGGACCCACCACAAACGGACCAATACCTAGATTCAACTCACTCAATTTTATAGCTGAAAACTTAGTTGCCATGGTATAATCCATCGCTGCTGCTAGACCAACACCACCTCCAACAGTTTTTCCTTGTACACGACCAATAATAAACTTAGGGCATTTGCGCATTGCGTTTATTACATTAGCAAAACCGCTAAAGAATTTTTCGCCTTCTTGTTCATTCTCGATAGAGATAAGCTCTTTAAAACTGGCTCCTGCACAGAAAGTTCTATCGCCTCCACTTTTTACAACAAGTACCAAAACCTCATCATTTTGACCCATTTCAGTGATGGTATTTGCGAGTTTTGAAAGAATATCTCCTGGTAGTGAATTGTGAGCAGGGTGAAAAAATTCTATCGTTGCTATTCCGTTTTCTATGTTTTGTTTAACGTATGGTTGTTGTTCTGACATAATTATTATAGTAATCTAAATTGTTCAAAATGATGATTAAGGTGTTTTCTCTCCAATAAATACGATTCGTATTTATTAAGTTCTCCAAAAACTAAATTCTTTAATTTAGCTTCGGGATTCTCCTTAAAAAATTTAATATACTTTTCGCGTTGCTCTTTGAATTTTTCAATGGCTGTTTCTAAATCTGGATGTTTTAAATCATCCAACTTATCTTTTTCAAGCATTGGAAATTGAGAGTTTTGCGGAAATTTTTTATAGTTATATAAGCTTGCATGTACCTTTTCTAAAATCTCTTCTGGTGTAGCAATTTCAAAGTCTTGAATTTCACCAGAAGCAATTTTATATGTGTATTCTAAATGCTCTATCATATGTTGAGGCGTCATAATACCCCATTTTGGTTTAGCATCTGCAGTTAATTTTGACAAACATTCGTCTATTTTTTCATCGGTCATTTCAACAAATGTTTCTTGCTTTTTTTGAACCATCGTTAAAATGGTTGCTATCGCTACTAAAGGTTCTTGATCCTCATTCGGTTCGGCATCAAACACCTCAACATACCACTTTACAATTCCGGAAGGTAATTCGGTTCCTTTTTGTTCACGATCTACTTTCTCTTTACACGTTAAACGCACATAAATAGTATCATTGTGATATAACGGACGTAAAAAGCGGATGTCTTCTAGACCATAATTTGCCGCTACCGGACCTTTATTAGGGTATACAAACAGCCCTGCTGCTGCAGAGATAATAAAATACCCGTGAGCTGTTCGTTTTTCAAAAATACTCCCTTCTAGAGAGGTAATATCGGTATGTGCATAGAAATGATCCCAAGTTACATTTCCGAAGTTAATAATATCGGTATCGGTAAGCGTTCGTTTATGGGTCTCTAACGACATACCAGGTTTAATATCTTCCCAATGATATGTAAACGGATGTTTTTCAGATTCTTTGTAAGCCGATTTTGGTTGATAAATTCCTGTGACTTCAGTCAATGAAGTTGGCGAACCTTGAATAGCACAACGCTGTAAGTAGTGTTTTACACCGCGAACACCACCCATTTCTTCACCACCACCAGCGCGACCTGGGCCACCGTGAATTAAGTTAGGCAATGGCGAACCGTGACCGGTACTTTGTTTAGCACTTTCACGATTTAAAATTAAAATACGACCGTGATGCGTAGCTGCTGAAACAGTATATTCTTTTGCAATGTTATCATCATTTGTAACGATAGAACTAACCAATGAACCTTTACCCATTTTGGAAAGCTTGATAGCATCATCCAAGTTTTTATAAGGCATCAATGTACTTACTGGTCCAAATGCTTCAGTAACGTGTGCTGCTTCATTTTTGAAAGGATTATCTTCTCGAAGCAAAATAGGTTTAATAAAAGCTCCTTTTTTGGCATCTGCACCTACTGTTTTAACGTCATCAAAATCACCGTAAACCATTTGAGCTGTTTTGGTAATTTTTTCAATTTGCTCTTTTACAGAGGTTCGTTGCGTATCATTAACTAGTGCACCCATGCGTACTTCTTTTAATCGCGGGTCACCAATGGTAACTTTATCGAGTTGTTTTCCCAATGCTATTTGAACATCTTCAATTAGCTTTTCAGGAACTATAATACGTCTTATCGCAGTACATTTTTGACCACATTTAACGGTCATTTCATTACGTACTTCTTTAATGAAAAGATTAAATTCTGGTGTTCCGGGAACAGCATCTTCACCTAAAATAGCAGCGTTAAGAGAATCTGCTTCCATAGTAAACGGAACTGATTCTTCAATTAAACGCGGATGCTTTTTTAATATTTTTCCAGTAGTTGCCGAACCTGTAAATGAAACTACGTCTTGTGATTCTACTGTGTCTAAAATGTTTTTAGCGGTACCGCTAATTAACTGTAATGATCCCTCTGGAAGAATACCAGAAGCGATGATTTCTTTCACAACGGCCTCGGTTAAATAAGCTGTTTGAGGTGCCGGTAATACAACTGCAGGCATTCCTGCCATCCAGTTTACGGCACATTTTTCTAGCATACCCCAAACCGGAAAATTAAAAGCGTTTATATGTACAGCCACGCCTTCTCGAGGCACCATAATATGATGCGCCATAAAACGCCCACCACGCGATAAATCTACTGGATCACCTTCTACATGAAATGGCTGATTTGGAAATAATTTTCGAAGTGAAGCATTGGCAAATAAATTACCAAAACCTCCTTCAATGTCAATCCAACTATCCACTTTGGTTGCACCAGTACGGTAACTTACTTCGTAAAACTGTCTTTTTTTCTTCTGAAGGTAAAAGGCTAGTTTTTTTAACATTAAACCACGTTCTTGAAACGTCATTTTACGCAAAGTATCTCCTTTTTGTCTTCCATATTGAAGAATTTCTGGAATGTCTAGTCCTTCAGTAGTGACATTGGTAAAATGCTCACCGGTTACTGAATCGAGAATGGGTGTTCCTTCGCCTTTGCCATCAATCCATTGACCTTGTATGTAGTGTTGCGTTTTTGTCATAATTTAAAATCTGTTTTTTTCGTCATAAAAATGATCGAAATGATATTTAATAAACTCACTATTCAAGTTGTGATTTTTATTTATAGTAAGATTACCATCAATACCAATTAAAGAAAAATCTTCTAATATTGAAAAACCTCCAAAATCAAACATTACATGATGATTGGGACAAAGACATAAAAGATTGTCGATAGAATCTGGTCCGTTATGCGGCACACCTAGCGGTTTAATATGTGCCGCTTCCGCATATAATCCAGAAGATGTTTCAATCGTACTATTACACACTTGACATTTAAAATTATACAGTTTTTTTACTTTTCTACTTATAGCAGTATCTCGAATAATTCGCTGTACAGTAGTTTCTATTCTTTTTGTCTTCTTATAACCACTTTCTTCTTCTTGAAGGACATTTGACTCTTCTTTGTTACTAACACTAACTTTTCTTAACCTATACCTCCAAATATTATAACCACTTATGCCTTTTTCTTTCCAGTAATCTTCAACTCTATAAAGTCCATCATATCTATACCCTTCTGCAGGTGAAAAAGCAGAACCTTTATGACTTCCTCTAATTACTCTAACTGGCAAACCTGTTTTAACATTTAAAGCAAGTGCCATATTACCTCTTACTAATTCTTGATCAACCACCTGTTTAGTAGAACCATCTTTTCTACCTCCGTGACCTGTATAAATTATAATATTTCCATAGTCTTCATCATCTTCATACCCTCCTGAAATAACAATCGAATCCGCACCCTCATTTTGACTTCCACTTATACCAGCTTGAGTTGGTTTATGAACTTTACTAAAGGATAAATCGAACCTATTTTTGAATATTTGTCCTTCATAAACACCTTCAATATCACCAAAAACTCGTTCTTCCATAAATTGTATTTAAGCTCTAATTCTAATTATTTGACCATTAATTTTTCCTTTTACACTTTTAAAATAGCCATCGGTTATTTTTCGCATTGGCACAGGTGTATTTCCAGGAAAATAATCTTTGTATTTCTCATATGCATCTTCAACCATATCTGCTGAAACTACATTTATCCGCAATCCGTTTGTTAGTTCTAACGCTGCAGCTTTTGTAAAACTTTCTACAGCGCCATTAACCATTGCAGCACTTGTTGTTTTATCTACAGGCTCGTCTGCGAGAATTCCGGTGGTTAATGTGATGCTTCCATTGTCATTCAGATAGTTTCTACCAAGTCTAACTAGGTTAACTTGCCCCATCATTTTACTTTTAATCCCAATGTAGAAATCTTCTTCTGAAAGGTTATCAAACGAATCCCATTTGGCATCACCAGCTATGTTTATAATTGCATCTACGTTTCCGGTTTTCTGAAACATTTCTTCAATAGAATCTGGATTTGCAATATCTACTGTAACATCTCCTGAAGATCTTCCAGCGATTATAACCTCATCATTTTCTTCAGAAAAACGTTTAGTTACCGTTTTTCCAATGGTTCCATTTCCTCCTATAATTAGTATTTTCATATCTATGCCCGTGTAAACGGGTATTTTTTTGTTTCTAAATAATTAAACTTTACTCTCAGCAGCATGTTTTTCTGCCGAGTATGAGATTCCTGCCTACGTAGGAATATTTTCTATTACAGCTGCGTAACCTTGTCCAACTCCTACACACATGGTCACTAAAGCATATTTCTTTCCAGTTTCTTGAAGTTCTAACGCTGCAGAATAGGTTAAACGAGCTCCGGTAACGCCTAGTGGGTGACCAATTGCAATTGATCCACCGTTCGGGTTAATACGTGGATCATCATCTTTTAATCCCCATTCGCGAATACACGCTAATGCTTGCGATGCAAATGCTTCATTAAGTTCAATTACATCCATATCGTCCATTGTTAAGCCTGCTTTTTTCAATGCTTTGTTTGAAGCTTCTACTGGGCCAATTCCCATAATACGAGGCTCTACACCAACAACTGCAGAACTGACAATCTTTGCCATTGGTTTTAAGTTGTATTTCTTTACGGCATTTTCTGAAGCAATAATCGTCGCCGCAGCGCCATCATTTAAACCAGAACTGTTTCCGGCTGTAACACTTCCACCTTCTTTTTTGAAGGCCGGACGTAATTTGGCTAAAATCTCTTTGGTTGTTCCGGGTTTGATAAATTCATCATCTTTAAAGATAATCGGGTCTTTTTTACGCTGTGGAATTTCTACCGGTACAATTTCTTTAGCAAAACGACCATTTTTTTGTGCTTTAGAAGCTTTCATCTGACTGCTATATGCAAATGCATCTTGGTCTTCACGAGTGATTTTATGTTTCTCGACTAAATTTTCGGCAGTATTACCCATCCCATCGGTGCCGTACATATCATGCATTTTCTTATTGACAAATCGCCACCCAAAACTACTATCATACATTTTTGCGTCGGTTCCAAACGCGCTGGAAGGTTTTGCAATCACATAAGGACCTCTTGTCATATTCTCCACACCGCCGGAAATGAATAAATCACCATCACCGGCTTTTATAGCTCTGTTGGCGTGAATTATGGCAGATAGCCCACTACTACACAATCGATTTACTGTTTCGCCTGGAACGGTAAAAGGCAACCCCGCAAGTAAAAGCGCCATTCTGGCTACGTTACGGTTGTCTTCACCAGCTTGATTTGCGCACCCCATAATAACATCATCAAATGCTTCTTTAGGGATTGAAGGGTTTCTTTTAACCACTTCAGCAATGACTAGAGCTGCTAAATCATCTGTACGAATTGTACTTAGTGTTCCTTTATAATTTCCTATTGGTGTTCTAATACCATCTATTATATATGCTTCCATATTTTAAGTTGAAATCAAAGTTTGAAAATTAAACTTCGAATTAATATTTTATTTTCTATGAGATTCCCGCCTACGCAGGAATTTATTCCCAATCTTTTGAGGTTCGATAGACTACTCCTTTAAACAAAGCAACCAATTCGTCGCCTCGTTTTACTTCTACAATATTGAACCCTAATTTATTATTTACTTTTTCTATTACCGACTCTGCGATAAGGTAATCGCCTTCATTCAAGGCTTCAATATGATTTATGGATGTTTCTATTGATACAGCATATTTACCGTGAGTATTTGCTGCAAAACCAAAAGCGGTATCTGCCAAGCTGTAGCTGATACCTCCGTGAGCTTTATTCATACTGTTGAGCATTTCTTTACGTATAGTCATACCTACTTTACAGCGACCCAATTCAACCTCTAGTATCTCAATCCCTAACCAAGAACTAAAAGCGTCTTGGCCTAACATTTTATGCGGAATGTCTGATCCCTCAATCATCTTAAAAAAATGTTTTAGATTCGTTACTCATTTTTCTAAGAATGGGCGAACAGCGATAACGATCTTCACGGTATTCATCATACAATGCATCGAGCTTTTCTACGCACCAGTCAATACCTTTTTCATCTGCCCAAGCGAGTAATCCTTTCGGATAATTAACTCCCTTTGTCATCGCATTATCAATATCTTCTGCTGAAGCAATATTCCAAAATAATGCATCTGCGGCTTCGTTGATTAACATCACTAAAACACGATCGAAAATCTTTTGTGCCATTGCTACATCTTGATTAGGCTCCGGTTCGGTTGCTTTTTCAGAATAATCATAATATCCTCTTCCAGATTTTCTACCCAAGTATCCTGCTTCAGCAAAGCGCTTTTGAGTAAAAGAAGGTTTGTATCGTGGATCATAATAAAAGGCCTTAAAAACAGTTTCGGTTACGGTGTAATTAACATCGTTTCCTATAAAATCCATCAACTCAAAAGGTCCCATTCTAAAACCGCCAATTGATTTCAACGCCCAGTCAATAGTAGCAAAGTCTGCAACGCCTTCTTCGTAAATTCGTAATGATTCGCCATAAAATGGCCGTGCTACTCTATTTACGATAAAACCGGGTGTATCTTTTGCTACAGCAACTATTTTACCCCAGTTTTGAATATTCATCATTGTTTTCCGAAGTACTTTATCTGATGTTTGGATTGCTGGAATTACTTCTACCAATTTCATTAACGGTGCCGGATTGAAAAAATGGATTCCAATACAACGTTTTGGCTTCTTTAAAGATGAAGCAATAGATGCTATAGATAAAGATGATGTGTTTGAAGCAATAATTGTTTTTTTTGAAACATAGCTTTCTAGCTCTTGAAATACTTTCTTTTTGATATCAAGATTTTCTACAATAGCTTCAATAGTCAATTCAGAATCACTAAGTTCTTTAAGTGAATCAACGTATGAAATATTACTTTGAATCCTGTTTTTTTCGGCTTCATCAATACGTCCTTTTTCTATTAATCTATTTAAAATTTTTTCTAAAGCTGTTTTAGCTTTATCTAATGCTTCGGAATTTGTATCATAAAGTTTTACAGAACATCCGGCAGTTGCTGCAACTTGTGCAATGCCACTTCCCATGGTTCCACTTCCTATTATTCCAACGTGTTTAATCATATATTTTAACTATAAAATTTAAAAGTTCAAGTTCTACTCACTTTTGTATTTTAAATTTATTGGTTTCTAATTTTCTATTTTTTACTTTCCTTTAAAATTTGGTTTTCTTTTGTTTACAAATGCGTCTACACCTTCTGCATAATCTTCACTTTGAGCAGATTCAATTTGTAGCTTTGACTCCATTTCTAACTGACTTTCTAAATCGTTAGACATTGATTCATTTAACAAGCGCTTAGTGAGCCCTAGTGCTTTTGTAGGCATATTCGCCAAGTTGTTTGCAACATTATTTACCTCTTGCATAAACGTTTCTGAAGAAACAACGCGATACACCATTCCTAATTTTTCTGCCTCTGTAGCAGAAACTTTATCACCCAACATCATTAAAGCAGATGCTTTCTGAAACCCAATTAATCTAGGTAAAAAGAAAGTCCCGGCGCTATCTGGAATCAAACCAATTTTACTAAATGCTTGAATAAAACTCGCCGCCTCTGAAGCAATTACAATATCACACGCCAATGCAATATTGGCTCCTGCACCGGCTGCTACACCGTTTACGGCAGCTACAATTGGTTTTTCAATGCTTCGTATTTTTTTTATAATTGGGTTGTAATGTTCTTCTAGTATTTTTTTGAAACCGGGATTCAATTCTGGTGATGTCACCTCTATCAAGTCTTGTCCCGCACAAAATGCTTTCCCATTTCCGACTAAAACAATAGCCCTAACATCTGCATTGTTTTCGCAAGCATCTAATTCATCTTGTAATAAAAAAGCCATCTCACGATTAAAGCTGTTAAACTTTTCGGGACGGTTTAAGGTAATGGTTGCTACTTTGTTTTCTATATGTGTGGTTATGCTGCTCATATTAATGCCCGCAAAGGCGGGTATCTTTTTATTGTTAGTCTTTTCTTTTGTTTATCAAGATTCCTGTCTTCACGGGAACTATTACTTTAAACACTTAAAATAATCAAATGGTTCTTGACAGTCATCACACTTAAAGAGCGCTTTACAGGCTGTTGAACCAAATTGACTGACCAAGTGGGTGTTTGTACTCCCACAATTGGTACATTTTACTAATTTTTTATTGTCTAGCAATACGCCTTTGTCTGCTGTTTCGGTTAATGGACGTGCAATACCGTAAGCTTCCATTTTTTGAAGTCCTTCTTCTGAAATCCAATCGGTGCTCCAGGCTGGAGAAAGAATTAGGTCAATGGTTGCTTTTTTTCCTATTTCAGAAAAGGCTTTTTTTAAATCATCACCTATAACATCCATAGCCGGACAACCTGAATAGGTGGGTGTTAATTTAATAGATACTACGCCATCTTCTTGCTCGGTAGCTTCACGTATTACTCCCAAGTCTAATACAGTAAGCACAGGAATTTCGGGGTCTGAAACTGTTTTCAAAACCGGAATTAAATGTGAATCTATATTTGCTTTGAGTGTTTCGGTCATATTACCAAGTCATATTTGGGTAGGTGCGTTGCATGTACTGTAAATCGGCCAAAATATAGCCCATATGTTCGGTGTGAATACCTTTTTTCCCTCCGCGAGTGAAGTACTTTCTTTCTGGTACATTAAGTGTAGCTTCTTTTAATATTTCTGAAACTTCTTCATAATAAGCTTCTTTCATTTCAGAAACAGCTACTCCTATTTCTTGTTTAATCATTTCTTTGTCGGCTTCAGTCTCATCAAACAACTCGTCTGTAAAACGCCACAAATCATTTATAGCCTCTTGCATTTTTTCTTTACTTTCTGCTGTGCCATCACCTAAACGTTTTACCCAATCTGAAGAAAATCGTTTGTGATAACTTACTTCTTTTATTCCTTTTTTTGCAATAGCTGAAAGCACCTCGTCTTTGCTATTTTGAAGTTTTTGCATCAACATTAAGTGATATACATCAAACAAAAATTGACGTGCTATAATGTAGCCAAAATGAGTATTAGGCTGTTCAACTAAGAGTACATTTTTATACTCTCTTTCAATTCTCAAAAAGGCAATATCGTCTTCTGTTTTTTCTTCTTGTTCGGTGAGTTTTGCTGCATATTGGTAATAACTGCGGGTCTGGCCTAATAAATCTAGTGAAATATTTGTGGTTGCAATATCGGTTTCTAGGGTTGGACCGTGACCACAAAGTTCACCCAGCCTTTGAGCAAGAATAAGCGAATTATCGGCAATGCCAATTATGTAATTGTATAAACTCTTTTTCATAGTTTTATTGTTTGAAATACGGTATAATTATAACCAGATAGCGTATGAAAACATTACATGTGTTTTACATCATCTGGTAAATCATAAAAAGTAGGATGACGGTATACTTTATCCTGTGCTGGTTCAAATAACTCACCGTTATCTTTAGGGTTTGACGCTGTAATATTTTTACTTTCAACAACCCAAATACTTACACCTTCATTGCGCCTTGTGTAGACATCTCGTGCATTTTCTAAGGCCATTTCGGCATCTGCAGCGTGAAGACTCCCAAAGTGACGGTGTTCTAGTCCGTTTTTACTTCGAACAAATATTTCCCACAAGGGCCAATTTTTTTTATTGTTTTCCATTTTAACTTGCTTTTGCTACGTTTTTATTAGCTTTCTTTTGAGCGTGCGCCATTGCTGCATCACGAACCCACTCTCCATTTTCCCAAGCATCTACTCTGGCTTTCATGCGTTCTTTATTACAAGGACCGTGACCTTTTACTACCTGCCAGAACTCATCCCAATCAATTTCTCCAAAATCATAATGACCGGTTTCTTCATTCCATTTTAAATCTGGATCTGGAACGGTAATTCCTAAAATATCGGCTTGAGGAACGGTTTGATCAATAAATTGTTGACGCAATTCATCGTTGGTTTTACGTTTTAGCTTCCATTTCATAGATTGTTCAGTATGCGTAGACATATCATCTGTAGGTCCAAACATCATCAAACTTGGCCACCACCAGCGATTTAATGCATCTTGCGCCATTTCTTTCTGCTCTTCAGTTCCATTGCAAAGCGTTAACATAATCTCGTATCCTTGACGTTGGTGAAAACTTTCTTCTTTACAAACACGTACCATAGCACGAGCGTAAGGACCAAAAGATGTATTACACAGTGGCACTTGATTAATAATAGCTGCGCCATCTACCAACCAACCTATGGCACCTATGTCTGCCCAGGTGATTGTTGGGTAGTTAAAAATTGATGAGTATTTTGCTTTTCCTGAATGCAACTGCTCGTACATGTCTTCTCTTGAAATTCCTAACGTTTCACAAGCCGAATATAGATACAACCCGTGACCAGCTTCATCTTGAACCTTGGCCAATAAGGCTGCTTTTCTTCGCAACGAGGGTGCTCTGGTAATCCAGTTCCCTTCCGGAAGCATCCCTACAATTTCAGAATGGGCGTGTTGTGATATTTGCCTAATGTGCGTTTTTCTATATTTTTCAGGCATCCAATCTTTTGGCTCTATCTTATCATCACGCGCAATGCGTGCTTCAAATATTTCTTCTAAATTTTTCACTTCTTTTTCACTCATAACTTTTTGGGTTTTAAGCTTAATTCAATAAGCTATTAAACATCAAAATCTACCTTTACTTTTGAAGATGTAGGCACAGCTTGACAGCTAAGTATATAATCTTGTGCTACTTCGTGATCTTCTAAGGCATAATTTATTTTCATTTCAAGGTCTCCTTCTAGCAACTTACATTTACAAGTGCTACAAACTCCACCTTTACACGCAAACGGCAAATCTGCTCCTGCCCCTAGGGCGGCATCTAGAATATTATCATACTCTTTTGTCATGATAAACTCAAACTCTTTTCCTCCATCTACTATGGTTACTTCAACTCCTTCAACATTTTGCTTTGCCAAACGTTCGGCACGTTTTTTATCTTCTTCTGAAAGACCTGTAACAAATAATTCAAAATGAACTAAATGCTTAGGGAGACCAGCTTCTACTAAATAATTACTTACATAATGAACCATTTGTTCTGGACCACATAAGAATACTTCACTAGTATCTGGAATATCAATAAACGTATTGGTTAATACTTTCATTTTCTCATCATCAAAACGACCGTTAAATAATTCTATATCTCGTCTTTCACGGGTTAAGAAATAATAAATCTCTAATCTGCCAAAGTACTGATTACGAAGTTGTTCTAACTCTTCCTTAAAGATAATGGATTTTGCGGTTTTATTCACATAAAACAACTTACAAGTGGCATCAGGCTCTAACGCTAAATGCGTTTTGATCATAGATAAAACTGGAGTTATACCACTACCTGCAGCAAAAAAGAGATAGTTTTTCGCTTTTTCAGGTTCGGCATTGACTCCAAACATACCACTAGGCTCCATTACTTCAAGTTCATCGCCAGCTTGTAAAGTTTCATTGACAAAAGTTGAGAATTTACCGCCGTAAATTTGCTTTACAGCTACTTTCCATTCATTGTCTGCCGGACTTGAACACAAGCTGTACGATCTTCGAGTATCTTCACCATCAATATCAGCTTTTAAAGTAAGATGTTGTCCTTGTCTAAATTTGAAAACTTCAGAAAGGTTTTCTGGTACGTCAAAAACAACTACAGAACAGTCATCTGTCTCTTTGTAGATGTCTTTTATTTTTAGTTTATGAAATTTTGCCACAGTTTTTAGTCGTATTAATATAACAAAACTAACGATTGTTAGTTAGATTTACAAGTGATTCGTTGTTAAGAATTTGTTTAAGATACCAGCTATAAATCAGGATATTACATTAATTTGTTAAATTGAGATAACTGTAGTATCTTTCAAACTAGAACGCTCCCCTTTTTACTAATCAACTTCGTATGGGGAGATGAAGTTTATAAACTTTGCTGTGGTAAAATTTGCGGTGTTCCTCACTTTGGGAATACTAGCCGCTTATTACTTTTCAGTTTCGTATTTAATGTTACCCTATTTACCGGTAATTTTAATATTGCTTTTTATCATTTGGAAAATTGAAAAAAAGCAACTTAAAAAGTCATTTGTATTTGGGCTATTAACGTATCTATTTTTCTTCGGAGTGGGTTTTTCCGGTTATCAAGTAACGTTTCCTCAATTTCAAAAAAATCACTATTCACACCGTATTCCAGAAAAAACAAAGCCTGGAAACATATTACTTTCTTTAAAAATTACTGAAATATTAAAACCAGATCGCTTAAACAATAAATATTTAGCCGAATGTATTTCGGTTTCAAACAAAAAAACTAAAGGCAAACTCTTAGTAAACATTCAAAAAGATTCTCTTACTAAGCAACATACTATTGACGATATTTTATTAGTATCTACCAAAATTGTCAAGATTCAGAAACCCTTAAACCCACATCAATTTGACTATGCAGCTTATATGGAAAAGTTAGGTGTATACAATCAAGTACGCATTAGTCGTAATGCCATTTTAAAAGTAAAAAAAGGAGAGTACACACTTCGCGGAATTGCCGAAAGGATTCGACAACATCTTATAAGCAAACTTAAAAAAAGCTCTATAACTAAGGATGAGCAATCAATTATTCAGGCTTTGGTTTTGGGACAGCGTCGAGATATTGATAAAACGTTGTATGCTAATTATGCCGCAGCTGGAGCTGTACATATTTTGGCAGTTTCAGGCTTACACGTTGGTATTTTATTTTTCATATTAAAATGGCTGTTTTATCCATTAAGAAGCATAAAACGTGGAAAACTAGTTGAAGGCATATTAATAATACTATGTTTATTTTGCTTTGCACTACTTGCCGGTTTGTCACCATCTGTAGTGAGAGCTGCAACCATGTTTTCGTTATTTCTCTTTGCCGAACAAATACAGAAACCCACCAATAGCATAAACACATTATTTTTATCGTATTTGCTGTTGTTACTTATAAACCCTTTATGGTTATTTCAAGTAGGGTTTCAGTTAAGTTACTTGGCTGTTCTTTTTATATTATTGATACAACCAAAACTATTCGGGTATTGGTATCCAAAAAACTGGTTTTTAAGAAAATTTTGGGCTATTGTTACTGTAACGATAGCCGCACAACTGGGTGTAATTCCTTTAAGTTTATATTATTTTCATCAATTTCCTGGATTATTTATACTTACAAATGTCGGGGTGTTACCCTTTTTGGGAATCTTGCTAGGAGCCGGTATTTTAATTGTTTTACTTTCTACGATTGATTTACTTCCTGAATGGTTATCCTTTCTCTATAATAAATTTGTTTCTACGTTAAATTCTTTTATCAACTGGGTTGCCAAACAAGATGCTTTTTTGTTTCAAGACATTCACTTTTCTGAAATAAAAGTAATCTCCTTATACCTCATAATTGTTTCTTTAGTAGTATTACTGAAACGATTTTCTCCTAGACGCTTACAGGCAGCCTTAGTAGCCGTTTGCTTGCTACTTTCAGCATACATTTATGATAAATATAAAGCGTCAAGCAATGAATTGATTGTATTTCATAAAAGTAGAACTACTGCAATTGGTATAAAACAAAAGACTACTTTAATGATTTTACGCAATGATAGCCTTTTAAACTTAGATACTTATCCCTTTAAAGGATATCGCACTGAAATGCAAATTGATAGTTTTTCAGAAAGAGAAATACCTAGTGTGTTTTCCTACAACAATAAGTCAATTTTAATACTTGATAGCCTAGGCATTGTTCCAAAAAACAAAATTATAGATATTGTTATTTTAACAAGCAGTCCCCGAGTAAATCTAGAGCGATTGATTAAAACTGTTAGACCTTCACAAATTATAGCTGACGGAAATAATTACAAGTCATATGTAAAAAGATGGAGTCAAACGTGTGAAAAGAAAAAGCTCCCTTTTTACTATACTGGTAACAAGGGAGCCTTCATTTTAGAGTAGTGAAACACTTAACTAAAAACCTACTCTTAAAAAGTACCTTTAAAGTTTTTTTGATATTCCTGCCAAGCTTCGGCCGATGTTAGTTTTTTATAATCGTTATTGGCAATCATTTTGAGGTAAATTTCTAATTGCTCAGGTGTTTTATAACCAGGGATTGCTTGTATTAAGCTTCCATCGGCTTTAAAAAAGACCAAGCTTGGATAGCCTCTTAATTTTAATGCATCAGCAAAAAAATGGGTTGCGTTTCGACCTTTTCTTCCTTCCTTATAATTAGGATTGGTATAAGTGAAATCTTGATACGTTATTTCTTCTGTTCCTTCAGCATTAAACTTTACAGCATAATAGTTTTCATTGATAAAATTGATAACCTTTTTATTGCTGAATGTATTTCTGTCTAGTAATTTACAAGGGCCACACCAATCTGTATAGACGTCCATAAAGATTTTTTTAGGCTCTTTTTTTTGGGCGGCTAATGCTTCATTCATTGTCATCCAATTAATTTTTTGAGCTGTGAGTGTCCCTGCCGATAACAGTATTAAAAGTAGTATTAATTTTTTCATATCGATTTGCGAAATTTTTATGTTTTATTGTAACAAAAAACGTTCCACACATTGGGAACGTTTTTTATTTGAATTTGTTGTGTGTATTATCGAACGCCGTGCATTAGTCGTTTTAGTAATGGATTTAAAGCGAAAACTAAAACACCTGCTACCGCTGGTACAATTGTAAAAATTAAAAAGAAGGTTGATAATGAATATTGCTCGGTTATATTTTCAATTTGACCTCCTAGTACAGCAGCTAGTTTATTTCCTATTGCGATTGCCAAATACCACATTCCAAACATAAGTGCAATCATTCTAGCTGGCACCAGTTTTGAAACGTACGACAACCCAACAGGCGATAAACATAGTTCTCCTAAAGTATGGAAAAGATAAGCAAAGACTAACCAAATCATACTCACTTTTACACCGTCCGTAATACCGTGTGAGCCGTAAGCAAGTAAGCCAAATCCTATTGCCATAATAATAAGACCTAATGCATACTTCGCAGCTGCAGAAGGATTGTATTTACTATCCCACCATTTGGAAAAGAAAGAAGCAAAAGCAATAATAAAGAAAGAGTTTAAAATACTGAACCAAGACACGGTAATCTCAACTTGGTTGTCTTTTACCTCGGTAACAGTCGCTTCAACTATACCACTGTCTCTTCCTTGTGCAATTGCGTTTTCTTTAGCAAAAGCAAGTTTCTCTTCGTTAAGGTATCCAAAGATGGTTCCTTCATTATCCTTATTAATAATTTTTATAGTTGAACCTACTGCAAAATCTTGTGGTTCTGAAATTGATGTTACTCTATCTACAACCGTAACTCCCGTTTTAAGATTGGTATCTTCTGTTACAGGAATGTAATCTGTTGTGGTATTTCCATCTTCGTCTGTGTTTTGAACTTCTACGGCTTTGTAAGTCACATCATACGCTGTGGTTGAAAGGTCTCTGTTCAACATCCATCCTACAAGACCCCACATTCCTAAGAAACAAATCACCAACACAATATTTGATCCTGGGATTTTTTTGAAAGTCTTTTTCCAAAGCAGAATTAACACATAGGTGATTATTGCCAACGGAACAACAGTTAAAAGAATGTTTACTATGTTGTAAATTACCGCTGAATTTCCACTTAAAACGCGATCAACATTATCTCGTGCAAACAAAATTAATGATGATGCTCCTTGTTCAAATGACAACCAAAAGAATACAGTAAAAAAGGCAAAAATCACAAAGGCAATCATTCTATCTCGTACTACTTTACTATATCTTGAAATACGTCTTATCACCAACACCAAAAACAATAGCAACCCGATTAAAACTGTTACTATTTGACCTGAAATACCAAAGGCTTCATAAGGAAATAGGTTTATATTTCCAATTTTTGATAAGGGGTCATTTATCAAATAGCCTAAGCCTATTAGCGATGTAATTACTATTAATACTTTATCTAGTAAAGTAAACGGATTTTGTTTTTCTTCAGAATCTTCTAAATCTTGCTCAGTGCTTTTTTCATTTATATTTTGAGGAAGTTCTACTTCATGTTGTTTTGTAGGCTTTGCTCCAATTTTTCCGAATAAATTTTTAGAAAGCCAAAACTGCAAGGTTCCTAACAACATGAAGATTCCGGCTAAACCAAAGCCCCAAGACCATCCAACACGTTCGGCCAGGTAACCACATAGCATCATTCCGAAGAAAGCCCCGGCATTTACTCCCATATAAAAAATGGTATATGCACCGTCTTTTTTCTCAGGGTTTTTCTTATACATTTCAGAAATGATTGATGTGATATTGGGTTTAAAGAAACCTGTACCAATAACCAATAGTGCCAAACCAACATATAGTGAGGCTTCGGTTTCTAGTGCCATACTTGCATGACCAAGAGTCATGATTAAAGCACCTATAACAACTGCCCAACGGTATCCTGTAAGCTTATCGGCAATGATACCGCCAAGAATAGGGGTTAAATATAGTAAACCTGCATACGTACCAAAAAGGGCTCCTGCATTGGCAGCTGTCCATTCCCAACCGGGATTATACCCAATTGCTGCCATGGTTAAAAAGTTTACAAGTAAAACACGCATACCGTAAAAGGAAAAGCGCTCCCACATTTCGGTAAAGAAAAGAACAAATAATCCGGCCGGATGGCCCATTACCTTGTCTTTAAACAGGTTTTCTACATCTGTATTCATTTGTATTGTATGTTAAAAGGGTTAGTTAATGCTTTCGTCTGCAATTTCGTAGTTTTCTTGTTCTAACATTTCTCGTTCATTATCCTCTGCTCCGTGAGTTAACTTTTTAAGTTTCTTAAGGAAAATAATGAGCAAAATTCCAAAACTTACCGTGAAAATTGTAAGCCACATAAAAGTTTTATACTCTTGTTCACTTTGTTCTTCTTCTAATACAAATGACACTCCGTAATCTTTACCATCACCTTTATTAGCAATATTCTGAGCCTTATCTTTATCTTTTTCAAACACTAATTTTGCGTGATAAGGGTTTGAGGCAGTAACATTATTCTCTTTTAATGTATTAGTAAGTTTTTCAACATCCGAACTTTCACCATTTGATAGTTTAAATAAGTTATTAATCTTATCACCGGTATCAAACTCTTTATAAACTATCTGATTTTTTTCTATAAAAACATCTGCCTTTAAACTAAAGTTTTTGTCCTCATTTATAGGATAGTCATATACTGTAAGAATATTATTTTTATCATCTTTAATTTCTATTGAGTCCTTAGATAGATATTGCAAAACCTCTTCTTTAGACACAGTCATACTACCTTTATAGGGTTCAAGTTGTGCTGATTCTCCAATACTTCCTGCTAGTTTGTTTCCAAAACCAGTAGCGGCAAAATATACACCCATCATTATTGAAGCATACTTAAGTGGTGCTAATTTTGTAATGAATGATAAAGCTACAGGAGATGTACAAAGTTCACCTAATGTATGAAATAAATAAGCTAGAAAAATCCAAATCATTGCTGCTTTACCGAATACTTCTGCACTAGCCTCTTTAGAAGCAATCATCATAAAAACATATCCAAGTCCCATGATTATTGTTCCGATTGCCATTTTAAACAATGAAGACGATTCCTTCCCTTTCTTTTTCCACCATATCCAAAACCCTCCAACTAAAGTCCCGAATATAATAATATACCCTGCATTCAAAGATTGAAAAACTGCTGCAGGTATTTCTTCTAACCAACTTAATCCTATTTCCCTATCTACTTTTGCGTCTGTATATAAGTTCATTAATCCTCCTGCTTGCTCAAAAGCACCCCAAAATACAACAACAATTAAAAATGAAATAAGAAGTACTACAACCCTATCTTTCTCAACTTTATTCAAAGGCCGCTTAGCAGCTTTTCGTTCAGCTTCAGAAACCTGATCACCTCCAGTAAACTCACCAACACCTTTTAAATATTTTTGACCCCACATGAAAACTATTTGCCCGAGAAGCATACCAATTCCTGCTAATCCAAAACCATAGTGCCAACCATAATAATATGCAACCAAACCTACTGTAATACTCGCTAAGAAAGCACCAATATTTATACCTATATAAAAAATAGTGAATCCACTATCTCTTCTTATATCTCCTTCTTGATAAAGGCCTCCAACCATAGTAGAAATATTGGGTTTTAAACCTCCTACTCCTAATATTATTAGTATAAGTCCTGTATAAAAAGCCCAATCTTGCGGTATAGCTAAAACTCCGTGACCAAAACAAAGTAATATTCCACCTAATAAAACTGTCTTTTTTTGACCTAAGAATTTATCTGCAATCCATCCTCCAGGAATTGATGCAACATAAACTAACATAGTATACCACCCATACAACCAAATGGCATCTTTATTGCTCCACCCTAAACCAGGATCTACTGCTGTTGCAGAGGCAGCCATGTAAAGCACAAGTATTCCACGCATTCCATAGTAGGAAAAACGTTCCCACATTTCAGTAAAGAATAAAATATATAGCCCTACGGGATGTCCAAATAGTTCTTTACGATTTTTATACTGCATTGTATTTTCTGCCATGATCTTAAAGGATTAGTTAAGTTATCTTTTATAAGTTTTCTTTAATAAAGTTGGTCATTTTGTTGTAAAGATGTAAACGGGTATTTCCGCCGTAAATCCCGTGGTTTTTATCAGGGTAAATAGCCCAATCAAACTGCTTATTGGCTTGTACCAAAGCTTCAATAAGCTGTGTAGTATTTTGAACGTGTACATTATCATCGGCGCTACCGTGTACCAATAAAAAATCTCCTTGTAATTTTTCTACGTGTGAAATAGGTGAATTTTCATCATATCCGCTAGGGTTTTCTTGAGGTGTGGTCATATAACGTTCTGTATAGATTGTGTCATAAAATCGCCAGCTTGTTACCGGAGCAACTGCAATGGCCATTTCAAATGTGTCTGCTCCTTGAAACAGACTATTTGAACTCATAAAACCACCGTAGCTCCAACCCCAAATACCGGTTCTAGAAGCATCGATATATGGCAATTCGCTTAACTTTTGTGCAGCAGCTATTTGATCTTCTACTTCATATTTACCTAGTTCTTTTTGTGTTACTTTTTTAAAGTCTCGGCCTTTTAAACCAGTACCTCTTCCGTCTACACATACTATGATGTATCCCTCTTGAGCTAACATTTGATGCCAGTAGTCGTTTGAGCCATTCCAACTATTAGATACGTTTTGAGAACCTGGTCCTGAATATTGATACATAAATAAAGGATATTGTTTATTTGGGTCAAAATCCTTAGGTTTAATAGTATACATATTTAAGTCATTCCCATTTACTGAAATGGTTGAAAATTCTTTTTCAGAAAGGTTGTAACTACTTACTTTGGTTTTAAGTGCTTTGTTATCTTCAATTACCCGTATTAATTTACCATTTTTTGCATTGTGTAATGTAAACACATACGGGTTTTCTGTATTGTGAAATGTATTGATAAAATATGTAAAGTCTGCACTAAATGCTGCGCTGTTTGTACCGGTTCTATCTGTTAAACGCACTTTATTTTTACCAGAACCTAAGATAGAATATACATCTCTGTTAATACTTCCGTTTTCAGTACTTTGGTAGTAAATTCTACCTGTATTTTGGTCAAAACCATAATAGTTAGTCACTTCCCAATTTCCGTTAGTAACTTGATTGATTAGCTTTCCGGTTTTATCATAATGGTAAATATGATTCCAACCACTTTTTTCGCTTGTCCAGATAAAGCTATTATTGTTTAAAAAAGTAAGGTTATCTGTAATATCTACATAAGCGTCATCTTTTTCTTGAAGAATACGTTTTGTACTATTATTTTTTGCATCTACAAAAACCAAATCGACTGTATTTTGATGACGGTTGGTTAACTGTGCGCTTAATATATCTTCTTCATTGGTCCACTTAATACGTGGAATATAATAACTATTGTAACCGGCAAGGTCTATCTTATTGGTTTTACCTGAACTTAAATCATAAATATGAAGCGAAACCTTGGCATTTGGCTCTCCTGCTTTTGGATATTTAAAAACCTGTTGTGATGGGTAAAGTTCTTTACCATAAACATCCATGGAAAAACGCGGCACATCCGTTTCATCAAACTTTATGTAGGCCAATTTATTACCAGTTTTGTTCCAATCAAAAGCTCTAACAAATGCAAACTCTTCTTCATATACCCAATCTGTAATTCCGTTAATGATGCTGTTTTTTTCACCGTCTTTGGTTATTTGAGTTGTTTCGCCTGTTTGAAGGTTTTTTACATACAAATTATTATCTTTTCCGTAGGCAATTTTACTTCCATCTTTTGTAAAAGTCGGCTCTTGAATTTGTTCTTCTGAAACCAAGCTCACCTTTTTAGAGTCAATATCATAAACATAATAGGTGCCTAAAGAAGACCTTCTATAAATTTGTTGCAACCGAGTAGCCAATAACAATTTGCTTTCATCATCGCTAAACTCATATGAGATGATTTGATCAATCCCTGATAAGGTATTTGAACTTACAAGGGTTTTTACCTTCTTTCCGGTTTTATAATCATAAATATCTATAGTAGAACCAGACCTGCTTCGGTTTAAGACTGAGTATTCTTTACCATTATCAAGAGACCGTAATCCATTGAGGTATTCGGCTCTAAACTCACCGCTCCATATGTCTTCTAAAGTAATGTTTTTCTGTTGTGCTGTAATTGAGGAAACTGCTGTAAGAAAAAGCAGTAATAATGAGGTGTATGCTGTTTTTTTCAAACTGTTAAAATTTTATTATGCCAATGTTACTAAATTTTAGTGAAATTAGGGTGCTTTTTTGTGTTAAATACGGTCTTGTTGTTGGCAAATTTGCGCAAGCATACAATTGTATAAATAGTATCTTTGTAATTCAATTTTAAAAAATATGGCAAAGCCCGTTACCGGATTTTCAAAAAAAACCAAAACAGAAAAAATTGATTGGCTCACGCAAACCTATCTCAGTGCCAATCCTACAGCAAAACAAACACTTCAAAAGTACTGGAATACAGACACCAAGCTACAAAAGCTACATGATGATTTTATTGAAAACACCATTAGCAATTACTACTTGCCATTTGGCGTAGCTCCCAATTTTTTAATTAACGGAGACCTACTTGCGCTTCCTATGGTTATTGAAGAAAGTTCTGTAGTTGCAGCTGCTAGTAATGCTGCCAAATTTTGGTTATCTCGTGGGGGCTTTACGGCAAAAGTACTTTCTACTCAAAAAAATGGTCAAATACACTTTGATTACTTCGGAAATGAGCAAGACCTAATCATTTTCTTTTCAGAAATAAAAACCATTTTGATTGAAAGCGTTTCTGAAATTCAAAAAAACATGAAAAAACGCGGGGGCGGTCTTTTAGATATTGAATTGATTTCTAAAACTGACGCGCTAGACGGTTATTATCAATTGCATTGCACCTTTGAAACACTCGATGCAATGGGCGCAAACTTTATCAATAGCTGCTTAGAACAAATTGCGCAAACTTTTGAAGCAAAAGCAGAATCACATCCATCATTCAAATCAAATAACACCACACCCGAAGTTGTTATGAGCATTCTATCAAATTATGTACCTGAATGTTTGGTAGAAGCAGAAGTGAGTTGCCCTATTGAAGACCTAGATCAAAAAGACATTAAAGGAAATGAGTTTGCTAAAAAATTTGTGCGCGCTGTAGAAATTGCAAAAGCTGAACCTAGACGTGCAGTTACTCACAATAAGGGTGTTATGAATGGTATTGATGCGGTGATTTTGGCTACGGGAAATGACTTTAGAGCAGTAGAAGCAGGAATACATGCCTACGCTTTAAAAAATGGCCACTACAGTAGTTTGACAGATGCTCGCATTGAAAACGATACTTTTATATTTTCAATACAAATCCCATTGGCAATAGGTACCATAGGTGGTCTCACTTCTTTGCACCCAATGACAAAGTTTGCATTACAACTTTTACAAAACCCAAATGCAAAACAATTGATGCAGATTGTGGCAGTAGCCGGCTTAGCTCAAAACTTTGCAGCCATTCGCTCTTTGGTAACCACCGGAATACAAAAAGGGCACATGAAAATGCACTTAATGAATATTTTGAATCAACTAGATGCTTCTGAAATAGAGAAGAATGAAGCTATTAATTATTTTAAAGAAAATACAGTTTCGCATAGTGCTGTAATTGAATATGTAGAAAAACTTCGCGCTTGATTTTGAAAAAAACATTTTACAGTAACGGAAAACTATTGCTCACAGGGGAGTATGTTGTGCTAGATGGCGCTATGTCATTAGCATTACCTACAAAATATGGTCAATCTTTACAGGTTGAAACCGTTCCTACAAAAGGAATACATTGGCAAAGCTTTGATGAAAATGGTATTCTCTGGTACGAAGACACTTTTGAGACATCAACTTTTGAAAGCGTTTTAAAAAACAAACTTTCAAACACCATTACCAATATTCTTGAAGAAGCAAGAAAACTAAATCCATCCTTTTTAACAAATAAGGAAGGAATAATAGTTAAAAACAACCTTACATTTCCACGCAATTGGGGACTAGGCAGTTCTTCTACACTAATTAATAATATTGCACAATGGGCTCAAGTAGATGCCTTTAAACTGCTCTGGAATAGCTTTGGCGGAAGCGGCTTTGATATTGCAGCCGCTCAAAATGACAGTCCTGTATTTTACAAAAAAAACAACAATACCTATGCTGTTCAACAAGTGACACTATCTTGGGATTTTAAAGATGAATTATTTTTTGTACACCTTAACCAAAAACAGGACAGCAAAGAGGGAATCAACTTATATCGAAAAAAAAGTATTGATTTAAAAAGTATAGAAAAAATTACAGATCTTACCAGAAAATTATTGCTATGCTACACACTTTCAGATTTTGAAAAAATACTTCAAAGCCATGAAAATTGTATTTCTGACATCCTTAACACACCGACTGTCAAAGAAAATCTTTTTAAAGATTTCCCAAGGGTAATAAAGAGTTTGGGAGCTTGGGGAGGTGATTTTATCTTAGCAACCGGAGGCATCGAGGAACAAGAATATTTTAGAAAGAAAGGCTACCAAACAATTATTCCATTTAAAGAAATGATATTATAAAAGAAGCCTTCTCTAGAGTTGAGAAGGCTTTTATACTATTGAGTAAGTTTAGTATTAATAAAACTTAGCTCTATTATCTTCAATATCTGCTTTCTTTTTTAATGCTTGATACACTTTACTGTTAACAGCATTGTTTGCAGCATTTAATTGATTTACATAACTTGCATAGTTATCAAGTTCTGGTGCTTTATTAACAGCAAGTACTCTTACTTTATAAACACCTTTCTCTCCATCAATTAAACCGGTTGTCTCACCTGCTTTTTCACCAAAAGCAGCTCCAACCACTTTAGGCTCGCTACCAGCGCCGGGAATAATAGGATTTGCCATTGTTACCGCTGTAGCTGTTTGTAATGTTACACTTTGACTTGATGCCACATCTTGCAATGTTGATCCAGAAATTGACTGACGAATTTTTTCAGCTTTTTTCTTCTTTCTTAAAATAGGAGTAACTTTTGAAGATGCTTCAGAAACACTCATTAATCCCTTAGGACTTTTACGAGTAAGTTGTGCGATTACATAACCTCCCGGAGTATTGAATCTTTTTACATCTCCTACACTTGTTTCTTCTTCAAATCCCCAAGTAATAATAGAACGGTTGCTACCTACTCCCGGAATATTAGCATCTAATTCGCCAATTTTATTCACAGGTCTAGCTGTAAGGTTTTGCTCTTCGGCTACTTTTTCAAAATCACCTTTTTTTGCAGCAACTTCAAAAGTTGTTGCTTTTGAAAACACATTATTGATTGTAGATTCAGAAGGTTCTATTTGCTTAATTACAGTTGCAATTTTTACAGCTCGCTGTCTATTTTTTTGTTCTAAAACTTGAGCTACGTGAAAACCAAAATTGGTTTCAACCACACCTACCGTTCCTTCGTTATTGTCAAAAATAAAATCGTTAAAAGCCGGAACCATACGACCAGGACCTACATATCCTAAATCTCCTCCGTCATCTTTGTTTGAATTGTCTTCTGAAAATTGAGCCGCTAATGCTTCAAATTTACTTTTATCTCTATTGATAACTGTTGAAAGACTATCTGCTAATTTTTTTGCAGCTTCTTTTGATCGAGTAACATCTTGTGAAGCAGTTTGTAAACCTTGATAACGTATTAAAATGTGTCGAGATTTTACAGAGTCTGGTAATTGTTCTACAGCTATCACTTTACTTAAATTAAGTGAATTTCCTACTTGATAAGGACCATAAATATCACCTTTACTCATCGATGGAATTGTATCTGCAATAGGCTGCGGAAGGTCTTTCTCAAAATACCAACGGTCTGTATAACTCTGGTCTGAGTTTAAGTTTACAAAACCTTCATCATCTGTTGTGTTTTTAAATCCTACAATCGTGTCGTTAAGCTCAACTCTATCGTTTATCAACGCTGCAACATTATCATTTGCAGCTTGAATATCTTCGCTTGAAGGTTCTTCAGCGATAAATACGTATTGAATATCAATTTGCTTATCTACTTCATATTCACTTTTATGTTCAGATATGTATTGCTTGATTTCTTCTTCTGAAACTGAAACATCCTCATCTGCTATTTTTGTGTACGGCACTTGAACATACTGAATGTTGATTTTATCATTTTCAAAATGATATTGTTGTTTTCCTTCAGCTAATGTTGAAGCCAAACCACCTCTTACAAGGTTGATGTACATGTTTTGAAGCGCCGCTTCTTTAATGTTTTTAATATAATCTTGCCATTGACCGTACAATTGCGGATTACCTTTAATACTAGAAACATAGCTTTGCACTAAAGCTTCATCATATTCACCTAACTCATTTTGAAACTGTGGATTATTTGCTAGCGACTGTCGCATTGCGCTGTTAAGTTGTTCCTTTTCAACTGTAAGCCCTAGCTCTTCATATTGCTCTGCAAGAAGGGTGCTTCTTAGCTCACGCTCCCAAACCATATTCATAGCTTGTGCAGTAGTTGCATTTGGCCCCAAATTACGTTGCGTTGCCTCTACCTGCTGCATAAAGTCTTGTCGAGAAATCTCAGTTCCGTTTACTATTGCTACGGTATCTTGATCTTTACCCGGTCCAGACCCTTTTGTAAGAATATCACTTAAAATAAAAGCAAAAAGTGCTAATGCTATAATTAAAATAAGGAATATTCCTCTTTTTCTAATACTGTTTAATATTGCCATCTGTCAATCAAATTTATAGGGGGCGAAAATACCATTTTCAACGCATTAATAAAAAACTTTGTTAAAAAAAATTGAAGTTGCTGTGTTAATCTTTGAAAACGTTGAAGATACGATACCAACAACACAAAACCTTATTGGTTAATCTTTAAACTTAGTCTTCTTCTTTTATAAACAATTCTACCATTTCTATTTTGGTATTTGAAACGTCAAGAATTCTAAATAAAAAGTTCTCAATTTCAACCATTTCACCTTGGTTGGGGATTCCTTCGGTGTAATGAACAATCAAACCTCCCAGTGTTTCATAGTTTTCATTTTCAGGGAGATTAAACTTATAGGTTTCATTCAGGTAATCTACTTCGTGACGTGCAGAAAATTTATAGTGATCTTCGGCTTGCACCTCTTCTGTAAGCTCGGTACTATCGTGTTCATCTTCAATCTCACCAAAAAGCTCTTCAATAATATCTTCAACAGTCATTATTCCTGAGGTTCCTCCATACTCATCAATAACCACCGCGATACTTTTATGTTTTTTTGCCAAAATATTAAGCACATCTTTTGCCAACATCGTTTCTGGAACAAATATTACCGGCATTAAAACCTTTTTTATAGTAGTTGGTTTTTTAAAGAGCTCAAAAGAGTGCACATAGCCCAAAATATCATCTATATTTTGGTTATAAACAATTATTTTTGAAAGCCCTGTTTCAGTAAACAGTTTGCTTAATTCTTTGGGGCTGGTTTTAATATCTACTCCTACCACCTCGGTGCGAGGCACCATTACTTCACGCGATTTTACTTCTGAAAAATCTAGTGCATTTTGAAATATTTGAATCTCACTATCTACTTCATCGTGAGTTTCAACCGTTTCCATTTGTTCACTTATGTAATTACCAAGTTCCATTTTACTGAATGTAAGCTGGATGGTATCTCCCTTTGTCTTGAAAAACACTTTCAACACAAGATCTGATATCCATATTACAAATTCTGAAATAACCGAAAAGAGTAAATAGAAAAAGTAAGCAGGTATAGCAAATACCTTGATTAATTTGTTTGCATAGATTTGAAAGAAAACTTTTGGTAAAAACTCTGCTGTTAATAAAATAACCAATGTAGAAATAACAGTTTGCAACAAAAGTCCTGTCATACCTCCCAAGGGAATAAACTCCATTAGCAAATCACCCATAAACAAACCATATACAACCAAGGCAATATTATTACCTACGAGCATTGTGGTGATAAACTTTGAAGGACGGTGGGTTATTCTTTGAAGAACTTTTGCCAGTAAATCATTTTGTTTCTTTTCAATTTCAATATGAATTTTATTTGAAGAAACATATGCTATTTCCATTCCTGAAAAGAAAGCAGAAAGAATAAGCATGCTAACAATAACCAGTATACTGATTTCCATTATTGATTTTTATTGCGCTCTTCCATCTTTTTACGGAAGTTACGCTTAAAGAAAAACATAAAGATAGCAACTACGGCAAAAAAAGCAAATAGATAGGCTCGAGTTCGGTTTTCAGACCAATTTGTCCATACCAAATAAAGCGAAAAAACAGCCATCACGATGTAAACGTATTCAAAAAGTCTAAATATTTTCTTGTGCATCTTTTTCTTCTTTTTTGGTGTCTATTAATTGTACTCCTTCATTTTTACGGGATAGAAATGTAGTAAAATCTTGGCTAGAATCAAACCAAGCGCCATCATTATATGAACCGTCTTTAAATTCAATTTGATAGGGTTGATTGGTAAATACCCATTGATTTTTTTGATCCCAATACAATTGATTAGCCCGTAATATTAAACTATCGTGTGTTACTAATACCACATTTTCTCGTAAATCTACTATACCCGTATCTTCATATTGAATAGCATAGTCTGACGTTACTGTGCTTTTTTGGTTTTCTTTATCCCAAAACCAAACTTGAACTCCATCTGGAAATTCTTTGTAAGGAAATTCTAAGTTTGAATAATCTAAGAACAAAGGTGTTTTTAAATTGGTGACCACTTTACCTGAGTCTGTATATTTTAAGTTAACTTCCTTTCCTATCCCTAATGGTTCATGGTCTTTTAAGGAAAGTTTTTTAACGTTTTTGTAATTTCCTTCACATGAAAAAAACGTGATAGCAATAACAATTGCTACCACGCTTTTAATACTATGATTGAAAGTGATCATCCTTATAAATTAGGAACTCTAACGCTACCGCCAACCCAACAGCTAAATGTAACTGTTTTTCCGGCCATACCTTCACTAAAGATATCTTGCTTACTAGGAGCACGCTGTCTGTAACTACTTGCTGCTGCGTTTGCAGATGATGCTATAGATGCATCTACACGAGCGGCTTTTTCTGCCATCTCTGCTGCTTTCCAGTTAATTGCTCTTTTTTGAAACGGAGTGGTACCACAGTTATTTGCACTTTTAGCATACATGGTTGCAATATGTAGGTATGATCTTCCGTCTGATGGTTTTATTTGAAGCACTTTATTGTAATACGTTCTCGCTTGACTATAGCTTCCTTTTCTACGGAAGTTATCTGCAATTCTTCTATAGATTTTTACTTTTTCACCAGGTTCAGTTTCAAGATCTGCAGCTTCGTTATAGTATTCCATAGCTTTGCTCGCTTTTCCATCTTGATCTGCCAATTGGCCTAAGTAATATGCAGATTTTGCAGAAGGCTCAAGGTTGTGTAACTGTTGTACAAGCTTGAAGAAAAGTGGTGTTTCACAGTCCTTCGCACTTAAACGTCCAGCTGCACGTTTTAACCAGTTTACATCTTCCTTATTTGAATCAAAATCTTTTTCATATAACGGAATCAAGTTATCACAATCTGCAAGAATACCTAACTTACCATTTACACTACCTTTTACTTGACCATAAGCTTTTAGGTTATTTTCATAAGCACCCATATATCTTTTCTCCTTTGAAGAAAGATCGTTTCCTTCATCTTGCTTATCCATATACTTGGTAAGCTTTTCTGCCAAGGCATTTTCTTCTTTTTCAATTTTTGCTGTAACAGAATCATATAGGTCAAAAACTTCTTGAATGTCTTTTTTACCTTCGTCATACAAATCTACAGCTAATGAAAAATAAGCATATAAAGCTTTAGGACTTGTAAAGTCTTCTTCGTGTTTTGTAAAAGCTTCGTTAAAAGCATCAAACTGCTCTTGCTTTGTACCTATTTCATTTTCGTACTTAAGTTTAGCTATATCTTGCAATACTTCACCTTGTTTCGTTTTTGCAGGGAAATTTTCTAATCTCAAGTTATAAGACTTAATTAAGTCATTGATTTTTGATTTATCTCCTTGGTCGATAAAATGCTTAAACATTTTTTCGGCATATTGATATGTTGCCAAATTATAATTTGGACAATCTTTTATAAGTTTTTCATAATAAGGCAATGCAGCCTCGTAGTTTTTAGCTTTGGCCGGCTCAACAAACAAAGACAAGTTAAGTTGACAATCGTCCATTTGAGCGAAACTCTTACCACCAACCAATAAGGTTAAAGCCGTTAAAATTAAAATCGCTTTCGTTTTCATAGTTATAGTTTAGTGTTTAATAATTAATCAATCAATCTTTTTTGAAACCATCTATCATTTAATGATAGACTTATAAATGCATTAAAGAAGTTTTCCTGAATAAGACCGGCATCCTTTGTTCCGCGTCTTCCTACCTCAACTCCAAGGTTAATATTGGAAAAAGTTCTTCCTACAGGTAATCCTACTCCAAAAGATATGCCAAACTCATCTATATCTTCTCCATTTACGTTGATTCCTGTGCCTTCATAGCGCATACCAGCTCTAAACACAACACGTTTCCAGTAGCTGCCGTAACCATTGTAATTAGGTATATAAAAACCTCCCAATCTGTACTTTGATGCATCATTAAATGTTACATTCTCAAGTGTAAACGTCCTATTGGTAAAATTGCTGGTTTTTTGATTGGTATATTCTGCACCAACAAACCACTTTTTAGGCTCTCCTATTCCCGCTCCTAGTGTAAGTTGAGAAGGAAAAGTAAAATCTGTATCTGCTACCGATATATTTCTAAGGTCTACTACATTTTCGGCTCCATCTCCTGTAAATGCTATGGTTGCCAAAGTTCGGGTGTTTTCAGAATTGAAATCTGTTTCAGGTGTATACGTTACAGACGTTGCAAGTTCTAGATTTTCTGAAACCATAGTTTTATATCTAGCTCCAAAATTGAAACTAAATCCTAAAATATCAGACTTATTAACTTCTCTGGTAGAAAACTCAACGTCTTCTTGAGCGCTTAGTGCTTTGTTTTCTATGTTTCCGAAGTTATAATTTGCATCAACCCCAAAACTTAGTTCGGGTGTAACTTGATATGCAAGTGTTAAAAAAGCTTTGTTTATCCCTCCAGTTCCGGTGTATCTTGTAATAGATCTTCCTGTTTCTACTTGACTTTCAGTTTGCAATTGATATCCTACTGAAGTGTATGGTATCAATCCAAAACTCAAACCAAACTTATTCATAGGAATTCCTAATGCTAAATAGTTTAATGAGGTTGTAGAAGCGTTTTGCGAATCTGAATCTGTTTTTAACGTATTTTGACTGTGATTAGCACCAACTGTAAAGTTAATAAGTTTTAATTCGGCAACTCCTGCAGGGTTTTGTAGATTAAGGTGAATACTATCTGAATACACACCTATTCCACCCATCATTCTATTTTCAACAGTTCCTTTAAACTTTAGTGAGCCTATGCCATAAAATGAATAGGGGGACGTTGTCCCCTCTTGTGCTAAAGCAACACTTGTTATCAATAGTACTAAAACTGTTACTATAATTCGTTTCAACATCAATGTTTATTAAGTTCTAAAATGTGATTTAACCCTTGAAATAAAAAATTTGAGTTGGCAAATATGTCATTTTTTAAGCGATCTCGCAAAAAATGTATATCTCCACCTGTTAAAATAACTGTTAAATTCTTGAAAGTTTTTTTGTAATGGGTAATAAAACCGTCAATTTCAAAAACAATTCCATTTAATGCACCACTATGCAAACTAGTTATAGTGGTGTTTCCAATTAATTTATCAATAGGTTCTGATTCCAATAACGGTAGTTTTTCGGTAAACGTATGCATGGCTTTATAGCGCATTTGCAATCCTGGCGAAATTGCACCGCCCTCGTAGGTATTTGTTTTTGAAATAAAATCATACGTTACACACGTACCCGCATCAATTACCAATACATTTTTTTGAGGATACTCAACAGCTGCAGCACTTATTAAAGCTATGCGATCTACACCTAGGGTTTCAGGTGTTGCATAGTTATTTTGAAAAGGAATTTTTGTGCTGTGCGTTAAAAGTAAAACGGTATACTCTTTTTTAAGCTTTGCCAAATGTGTTTCACTTATTTTCCCAACACTAGAAACAATACAATGGGTTATTTGAGGATACTTTTTTTTTATTTCTGAAATAGTTTCAAGAAAATCTCCCTTAATATTCACTTTTTTACTTAAAAACTCTTCGCCTTCAAAAATGGCAAGTTTGATTAAGGTATTCCCTACGTCAACAACTAGATTCATTCTTATTATAAAAGCGTAAAAATAAACATTGAAACGACATAAGTTTGTTAAGGTGATATTAAATTGAAAAAAAATCTAATATTTTTTATCTTTATGTTTTGCAAAAAATAAATAACGTTCTATATTTGCACCCGCTTTAAGCAGGTACCTTAGCTCAGTTGGTAGAGCAACGGACTGAAAATCCGTGTGTCCCTGGTTCGATTCCTGGAGGTACCACATAAATTCCCTGTAAGTCTTTGATTTACAGGGTTTTTTGTTTTTGGTGTATAACAAAAGTGTACAACATTTTACAAATTATTTTTTTCTCATAGTCTCTGTATCAAAGCCTAAAGCAATATAGTGATTCTTTATTTATCAATATGCGAAGTCTCAAAATCTTTATTATTACACATCAATCAGTTTAAATAAACATATTTTTATCAGAATTATTCACATTGGAAAGCCTTGGATCTGGCAATAGTTTTTGAAATTTTATAAAGTCAACTACAACAGAATAATATCCTAAGTCATTAACAACTTTACCTGTTATTAAATAAACTCCATTAGCGCGTACCGTATATTTTTGTGCTATGTTCGGAAAATGAACAGTATCAAAAATAGTCCCCTTAAAATCAATAAAGGTTCCAAAATTCATCCGATCACCTTTAGCAGTATTGGTTCCTTTTAAAGTAATCAATTTACCAAAAATAGTTATTTGCTTATTCTCAAATAGCGGAATGTCCTTGGCTAAAATATTCTTTACAACATCTTTTTCAATTAAATTGAAATATCCATTTAATGGAAAACCTATTAACTCCATCTCGTCATAAGCATCTATTAGGTTATTTGTGGTAATTTCAGGCAATTTAAAACTAATAGATCTAGATTGGAAGAGTTTTGGTGCAGAAACATCGCTTGTTTTCTTTAAGACTTTTAAATGCGCTTCCCACATGATTTGATGTTTATCCAACCTTGTAAACCGAAAAGCATCTATTCTAATCAAAATGATTAACTGTTCTAGGCTTATGGGAACCCTCTCAATGAAATCATCAAAACTTTCAAAAATGCCAAAGGTACTTCGCGACTCTAAAACTTTTATAATGGCTTTAACCTCTAAATCCTTAATTAATTGAAAGCCTAAATAAATAGTTTTGTTTTGGATTATTGTTTCTGAAAAACTATTATTAATACAAGGTTTTTCAACAATACCTCCATGCATTTTTATTTCTTGAACATATGTTTCAATGGAATAAAAACCACCCCCGTTGTTTAATACAGCTACCATAAATTCAAGGGGGAAATATTTTTTAAGATAAAGGCTTTGGTAGCTCTCAACAGCATAAGAAGCAGAATGTCCCTTAGCAAAAGCATATCCTGCAAAAGCACTTACCTGATCCCAAATTTCCTCGATTAATTTTTTAGAGTATCCTTTTTTAATACAATTATCCTTAAACTTCTTTTCAATTGCTCTAATTTCTTTATTGGATCGGGACTTACCGCTCATGCCGCGGCGTAGGATATCGGCTTCGCCCAAATCCAAACCTGCAAAATAATGTGCAACTTTTAAGACATCCTCTTGGTAAACCATCACACCATAGGTTTCTTTTAAAATCTCTAGTAGAACAGGATGTCCGTTCTTGCGTTTTTCAGGAAATTTATGCCTAATTATATATTCGTCTTTCATACCTCCATTGGTCACTCCGGGACGGATAATGGAGCTGGCAGCCACCAGTCCGAGGTAATCTTGGGTTTCTAATTTGGTCATTAAAGCCCGCATGGCGGGTGACTCTACATAAAAAACCCCCATACAATCACCAGTTTTCAGCATATTGTTTATAGCAGGATCCGACTTAAATTTGGATACCGTATCCATATCGGCCACTTTAACGTCTGGTTGATTATAGTTAATAATCTCCAAACATTCTTTAATTTTTGAAAGTCCTCGTTGCGCTAAAATGTCGAATTTAAAGATACCCACATCTTCAGCAATGTTCATATCAATTTGAACAGTCTGAAAACCTTTAGGAGGCATAAAGGTAGCTGTATAGTAATTGATTGGTTTTTTGGTGATTAATATCCCACCCGAATGAACACTCAAATAATTAGGAAATCCCTGAATAAGTTTTCCGTATTTGACAATTAATTGAATGTACTCATCATTTTTGGTATCGGTATTATTTCCCTTTAAAAAACTGTCAATCTCTGCTTTTGGCAACCCAAATACTTTTCCCAATTCACGAACGACAGCTCTAAATTTAAAGGTAACATAGGTACCCATTAGGGCTGTATTTTTAAATCGATTAAAAATATAATGGGTTATATCATCCCTATCCCGCCATGAGAAATCAAGATCGAAATCGGGTGGGGACGATCTATATACATTTATAAAGCGTTCGAAATAAAGATCTAATTCTATAGGGTCTACATTAGTAATGCCAATAATATACGCTACAATGCTGTTTGCGCCACTACCCCGCCCTATATATGGATAGTTCTTGGATTTTGCATATTGGAGTAAATCCCAGTTTATTAAAAAATAAGAAACGAAATCCATTTCTTTTATGGCCTTCAACTCCTTCTCTATTCTTTGAAATACGGTGTCACCTGCCTCGGGATATCGATACGCTACATTGTCGAAAACCAATTTTCGCAAGTAGGTATAGTCTTCTTGTTTACTAGCTAAGTAGCATTGTTGATTTTGGTTTTCCCGATTGTTATTGAATGAAAAATGAACATTGGAGTTTTCAAAAAGATAGACGGTGTTTTCTATTGCTTTGGGAAACGGTTCAAAAATAGAAAGCAACTCATCTTTTGAAACCATTTTGTCTGTTTTTGAGCCTTGTTCCGTTTCTGGCAATTTGCTCAATAAAATGTTTAAATCGATAGCCCGTAGCAACCGATGCGCATTATAATCATTTTGGTTTCTAAAGGATACAGGTTGTTGAATTATTAAATTATTATAGTGCTTGTAACGAGAGAACAATAGTTTCCGCAAAGAAACAATAGATATCCCTATAAACTCGTTCGCAGAAAATTTTTTCTTCTCTAATTCTAATACCTTCTCAAAAGGGTATATAACAAAACAATTTTTAAGGTTCGGACATAGTTCTGGAAACTCTTCTTTTCTATGAAGGTGCGTGGTCAAAAACTCATTGATATTTTGAAACCCAATATTATCTTTGGCAATGACTACGTATTGTTGTTTTGTACCATTTCTAAAATCTACCCCAACCGAAACATCAATATTATAATTTGGAGCATTTTTTATAATGCTCAAGCAAGCCGATGTAGAATTAATATCGGTCAATGCCAATTGTTTAATATTTTTCTGTTGTGCTAATTCCAAAAGTTCAATTTCAGAAAAAGTGCCATAACGAAGCGAATAATATGTGTGACAATTCGTGTACATTATTGTTTTCTATGAGCCAACAAAATTGGAGGTTCCCCATTAAACGGGTTCCGGTTGCTTCGAATTGATTTAACATCCATGGTAGAGGCGCGCATCACCGTATTACTGCCATATCGATTACGTATATTGTCTAAGGAAGCATATAAATTCAGTCTTTTTAAATTATCATCAAAGAGATCAATTTGATAATGACCGCTGACAAGATGGGAGAAATTGACGCCTATCAATCGTATCAATATTCTTCTATTGTACAGTTTTTTAAATAGGTCGTGAATTAACGGAATAAGAATATGATCCGCACTGGTATATGGGATTTTCATTTGTTTGGAATACGTACTGAAATCTGAATACCTTATCTTTACCGAAACACAAGAGGTCAATTTATTTCCTTGTCGTAATTGATAGGCTAAGTTTTCACCCATGGCACTTAGACAGGACTCAATCTTTTTAACATCAATAGTATCCTTATTAAAAGTACGCTCGTTGGAAATTGACTTTCTTTCATTATACTGAATTACGGGCGAGCTGTCAATTCCATTAGCTCTATTCCATATGATTCTACCATTTTTACCCAATACTGAAACAACCATTTCTAAAGGCATTTCCTGCAATGTTTTTATATGATGAACACCTAGGTTTCTTAGTTTTTGGGCAGTTACCTTACCTACCATCGGAATCTTCCGTATGGACAAAGGGGCTAAAAATTCTTTCTCAAAACCAATATCTATTTTTATCTGATTATTGGGTTTGGCTTCGCCAGTGGCAACTTTTGAAACCACTTTATTTTGGGACAACCCGAAAGATATAGGCAATCCTGTTTCTTTAATAACTGTTTCTCGTATTTGCTTTGAAAATTTATAATTTCCAAAAAAACGATCCATCCCGGTTAAGTCTGCATAAAACTCATCAACACTTGTTTTCTCAAATACGGGAACTTCATTTTTAATGATATCAGTAACCATATCGGAATATTTCATATAAGTCCCAGCATCTCCACGAATCACAATTGCCTGAGGACACAACTGTCTAGCCATTTTCATGGCCATCCCCGAATGCACACCAAAACGACGGGTTTCATAGCTACAGGCTGCAACCACTCCCCTATCCCCGGTTCCTCCAACAAGAACTGGTTTTTTATTGAGTTTTGAATCCAACAGTCTTTCTACGGACACAAAGAATGTGTCGAGATCCAAATGTAAAATCGATTTATTCACTCAGCACCTCCTTTTCAAAATGAACTACATTCTTATTTGGATTTTTTTTGAAGTAACTTCTAATAATTTGACTGGTATGATACGTATGATGCCTGGGAGAAAGAAAGTTCTCTATTTCTTCTACATTGGAAAAACCTTCACTTTCATCCACAAAACCAAAGCCCCGATATCTTCCCTCTTTTACAAGCACAATGGATTTTTCGTTGCTATTTCTTCCGTTGCCATAAATAATATAGGTGGGTTTATCATCAATTAAGTGTTCTATAGCTGCACCCACCTTTTTGTTATAATCCTCTATTTCTTCCGTCCCATCACAAATACCTTCACATTTATTTATTTTATAGTGTGAACATACCTCCACATTACTTTGCAAGCTACAATAACGAGGACATAGTTTATATGTCTCACATAAATATTCCAATCGTTCGCGCGCCAGTGTTCTATTATAAAATGTCATTAAAGAATCATTTGCAGCTTTCGTTTTGGTGATGGCTAATTGGATGATGTTCCGTTGATTTTTATATGAAATGATTTCATAAGAGCTTTGTGGTCTTTTTTGCGCTCGGTTGAATTTGGGATAATATTTCTTGATTAATTCCGATTCCAATAAGAGCGCGGTAAGTTCATTCCCAGTTTCTTCATGTTCAATAAAAAAAGTCTCTTGGCACATTAAATATCCCTTATTCTTTTTATTATAGATATGAGACAATACCCTTTTCTTAATGTTTTTCGCTTTTCCCACATAAATAACCTTCTGATCTTTATTCTTAAAAAGATAGATTCCTGCTGAACTGGGCAAATCCAATATCTGTTTTGAATTTAAGTGCGGTGGTAAAGAAGCTTCCTTTGATCTGGGGTTCAAAAATTGATTGAAAACTTCATAGTTTTCATCCAAACTCATCAATCTTTGAAATAAAATTACCGTAGCATCGGTATCTCCTTCTGCCCTATGTCTGTTTTCAATGGGTATATTGATGGAGCTGCAAATGCGACCCAAGTTATAACTTAAAAGATGGGGAATTAATTTTCTTGACAACCGAACCGTACAAAGCTTCTTTCGGTCAAAGTCCATTCCCAATCGACGAAATTCATTTCGCAATACATTATAATCGAAATGGACATTGTGGGCAACGAAAATGGCATTTTCAGTAATAGTTTGAATTTTTTCAGCTACTTCGTAAAACAATGGTGCACTTTCCACCGTTTCATTGGATATGCCTGTTAACGCTGTAATATGGTGAGGAATTATCTTTTCAGGATTTATAAGTGTGGTGTACTTATCTAAAATTTCACCATTTTGCAGGATGACAATACAAATTTCAGTTATCCTATTACCTCGCATTCCACCGCCTGTAGTTTCTACATCGACAACGGAGAATATTCTATCTTCCATTAGTTAATTTATTTACAACAAAAGTATAAAATAATATCATTTATAGGAAATATTCCATAAAATGGATTTATTCCTATAATTTGTTCAAAATGTTATTTATAAATTAAAAATTCGAGATAGGCTGAATAACGTACTTAGACTTATTTTAATCTCACTTTTAAATTCATTTTTGCGAATTCATCTTTAATTAAATTTTCAATTTCTATTTTGTTTTCTGAATAACATAAAATTTCATCATGTCGAGTAATTACATTTAGTCCTGCACTTATTCCTACTCGTTCCACAATAATTTTGCTTTCCAATTTTTGTAATACCTTCCAAAGCTTTTCTTTCTGCTTTAACTCATTTATTTGATCCATTACTCCCGGATATATACTTTCCATAGCGTTATATAGCTCCCCACTTTTCAAGAGATTATCGTTGAAAAAGATATATTTAAAAGATTGCAATTTCACCCAATTTCTATCTCTTTTCGTTAGTGTAGATAAATTATCATAGAAAGTACCTACACAAACATCCTTCTTATACTCTTCTGAATTAACCCTTGTGGCCAATAACAGTGGTTGACAGTTAGTAATGTCAATACTTGTTAACCCCTGCCGGTCAAATAATGATATAAAAGGGATCGCTGTGGATGGTAAATTAACAACATTGGAGTAGAAGCGACCGGTATCTGAAACCTTGAACCATAGATTTTTAAAATTAACTTTAAGACACTTTTGTACAGAGCTATAAGCGATCTCTGGGGTAAGCTTCCTCTTTTGCACAACACCATTAATACATTTTGGCTTTAATGCCATTCCAATATTGCTTCTCAACCAATATATATAACTATCAAGGTCTACACTGACATTGTATGAGCTTTCTATTATGTTACAATGTCGAGGATATTTTGCGAGCCAATATTCTTTGCTCTTTAAGTTTCTATATATCTTTTTAAAATCTATCTCTACTTCTGTAAAGTGAGTAGTATTAAGAAAAGAAAGATCAATTTTATAAGACATGGTAAAGCTATCAACTCTATATCTTTTATTTATCTTAATTACTTCTGCCTCTTTCAATAAAGAAATCAATTCGCTGTATTGAATTATCCGGCCTTTTATAATGAGCTTAAACGGCTTCAATTCCTTCCACCCTATATTTACATACATATCGTAAGATATTACATTAGAAGCTTTCTGGCGCTCATATATGTACATCCAGAGAGAGATCAAGGATTTTTTAAGTCGGTTAATTTGCTTTATAGAATATTTATTATAGCCAGACAATGATTTGATACTATCATCTATATTTTTTAGGAGTTGAGATGGTACTAGTGTTTCTTTCAAGTTTCATTACTTACTTTTTTTTAATGGAGACAGGCTTTTTAACTCCTTGTGGGTTAATGAAGCTGTCACAATAGTATGTATTCAAAAAAAGAAAGAAAGTTTATTTTAAAATCGGGTAGCCATATGATATATATATAATATTATTTAAGGCGGGTTAGTTGAGTTAATAGGTAATTAATATCTGACCACTTATCCTCCAATGACTTTTCATATCAAAAGATACACGAAGCTGAATGCAGAGAGCCGAAAGCCCCACAAAGGGCTTTTGATAGGCGAACAAATGAAGTGGTAAGTTTTAAATGGATTGTTTAAAGTTAGGTTATTCTATTTTTAGAATAGTTGCTATTACCTATAACAATAGCCAAAACCAAATCTTAAGAAGGTGACTATGAAGAATTTTGTATAAAAAAAATTCAACTAACATAATTATCAAAAGTCAAATCATACAGTTACATCTTCTTGTTGCTTCTATTGCTATTTACCATAATACTGATTATATAATTGTAGTTAATATTTTATAAAATCTACAATAACAATTCTTTAATTCTATAGTGGACATATATTTATGCCTGCGATTCAAAATTTATAGGTTCAAACAACTCATTTCCCGTTCCATATGGAATCCTTCTTTTATGTTGAAAACGACCTATAATACAAGCTGGGTGGGTTCCAAATTTTTTTGCGTAATTTATAATATCTTCATATGTAAGAGGATTGGAATTAAGAATTTCATTCTCTTCTTTTTTACTTAATATCCAATCAGATGCGAATTCGTCCGCTTCTTTCTCAAACTCTTTATTTTCTCCATCCACATCTATATTTTCAATTGAAATATATTTTTTTCCATGTAATAATATATGTCCAACCTCATGGAAAAATGTAAACCAAAAAATGTCATTTCTCTTGTATCGGCCACTTAACTGAATTAGAGGGGCATCTTTTATCCATCTTGTTGATCCATGAATTGGTGCTTTCGGAAGACAAGGTGTATGAACTACTTTTACTCCAGCTGATTTGCATATGTTATGTAATTCTTCAAAAAAATCCCTAGGCTGTTTGGCCATTAAAGCTTTTATTTCATGTAACTTCTTTTTAAATAAATTCTTGTTAAACTCCGGGGTGTTAATTTGATAAGCTTGTAATTCACCTCTTCTTAGCCAAGCTGCAATAGCAGTAGCATTTTCTTGATTTTTTAGAGATATTCTGAATGCTACTCGTGTTCTCTGATTATAGTAATAATCTTCAAATCCTTTTTGAGAGGCTACCTCAAAAAATTTAAAAAGTTCTATTACTTTTTCCTCTGCCTTTCTTGTTTTTTTTACCCATCCATATTTTACCATTTTTGCATATGGAAAATTTCTTGCCCATTCTTTGCATTGCTCAATGTTCTTCTGAAAATTTACGCGGGCTTCGTATTCATCATAATTTCTTTGAGCTTCATTCCAAAAATGTGCGGGTATTTTTAAAACTTGTTCAAAAAGGACAGCCATATCAGGAGTAATAGAGCTCTCTCCTTTTAAAACAGCAGTAATAGTTTTTTCAGGTTTACCCGTTTTAATTGCAAATTCTTTGGCTCCTATATTTTTCTCTTCAAGTGATTCTATTAGAAATTCGGAAGGGTGTGTAACACTCTCCGGATAATAATCATTAATCGTTGCCATCTGTTCTGTCTTTAAGTAGTTGTTTATTGCCTAGTGGTAATCGTCAATATCAATGATTTCGACTCCTACAATTTCTATCCAAATGTATTTACCATCTTTATCAGTAGGGATGGGATCTTCTTGAGCTGTAAATATTAATCTATAAGGATGATCTAGATCACATGCCCATTGTCCTTTTCTGTTCCCAGATAATTCATGAAAGCGTCCTGGTTGATATCGCACATCTTCTAATGTCTCAGAAAATTTTAGTTGGTCTAATCTTTTTTTAAATACTTTATGTCTTTTAGGTCCTAACTTCTTGATTCCAGCTTTATCATTATTTGCAAACTTGTTTAAGTTCTTTTTTCGAAATTTTATATTCACTTAAATAGAATTTTTTCATTTTATCTCCTTGTATATTTAAAACTCCTCTATTTGAGGACAAAGATAGATGATATTTTAATTAACACAAAATGTAAATTAAAATTTTTTATTAACAAAAGAAGGAATGGTCGAACATCCAATGCTTTAATTTTCATCAAAATTGAGTATGAAATTTAGCTATAATCGCTTACTTTATACTCTTTCGGCTCTTGTCAAATTCTTAAAAATCAAGCTTAAATATTCCTTATTATTCTCTATAAACAATACCTTATTTTTAGCAAAATCATCTCTTGTAGTGCCTGATCCGTCACCCCAATTCTTTCTAACCTTTTCAAACGGTGTTACAGATAGGATGAACCCGGAAATAGAAACTTCTACCTCTTTTTTATCATCCTTTAATTGCTGCTGAATTTTATTTTCAAGTGTTACGACGTCTTCCTTGCACCAAAGAATTTTTGGGTTGTTAAAATGATTGTCTCCCAATAGAATTCCTTTGGGATCAAGAAAGTAGATGTACTGTTTTGAGCCATCAACTACCCACAAAATAAAATCTGGGTAGAAAGATGAGCTATCCATAAAGAAGCCTATACCCTTAACAGATAGGTTACGAAGAAGAAAAAGCTGTTTACCCATGAACATACCAGATTCCCTTACAAACTCGCGCAAGTGATTAACAAAGTCTCTTTCACCACTATTCAATCTTACTGGGATAGTCTTAATCTCCTTAAATTTTTTGCCATCAGATATAGATGCAATGGGTGAATAAAGGTGTTTATCAAAGTGAATTGAAGGAAGTGTATTATCATCTTTCTTCACCATTACTTTGATCTTGTTTTCTAATTCCTTGATGAATGAATCATGCTTTTTAGGCACTTTCACAATCATAGTTTGTGATGCTGGGAACATTGCCTTATGCTTCTGAAATGAAAGCATGTCATATGTGAGATACTTAGAAAGGAATGCCTTTTCTTTATCAGCATAGAACTTATTAATGTAATCTTTTACTAAGCTCAAAGCTACTCTTTGAATTTTACCTGAAACCGCTTCATTGATAGTAAATTGACCTTTATGGCTTAGTAGATTGAAGCCACCACTTTCTATCAGCTGAGATAGCACAGAGTGTTTAATAATAAGATTGTAAAAACCTTTCAACAACTTATATCTATTTGCTTCTAATGAAAGGGCATTATAGTCGATGAAGTCTCGAAATTCTTTCAGGAAATTCTCTTGATAATCTACCTCACCTTCTGCTACCTGACTGTTGAAACCACCTGCTGCTATGCTGATTTTATTTCGCATATCAATTGTGACTCTGTTGGCTACGTCTGAGTTGTATTCTAATTCAATCAACTCATCCTTAAAGGACTTATCTTCCTGTTTTTTGAAGGTCATTATTTTCCCATCCCACAGGTCTTCATGGTTTAGTTTTATTTCAATAGATATATCGGTGTAATCCGGTACTTCTTTTTCTATTTCAGTTAAGAAGCGATTCATGTATGAAGCATTCAAGCCCATAATAGAAATGGTTTGTAATGCTCGGATATGGTAAGGCGCATTGGCTTCTTCACGTTTCAAGGATAAGTTTTTACCTTTTAGACGAACACCACGACCAAATAACTGAATAATTTGAGCACCTTCATTCTTACCCATATTCATTAAACCCATGCTTGAAACTCTCCACGAATTCCACCCTTCAATAAACTTTTTAGATCCAATGAGAATATTGATGGTAGAATTGGTTTCTGATATGGCTTGAAACAACGAATTGGAGAAGTTATCATCCTGTATGGTTAATTCTCCATCAGTATCGGCTTCAAGTGTTTTTGCGTACTTAGAGACATCACCAATATTGATAACAGCAAAGTATTGGTCGCTTGTCTTGGTTTTTAACGCTATCTCACCTTCGGCTTGCTTTACCTGAAATGCTTCTATGTTTCCAATACCATTGAACACCTTACTAAGAATAGTTTCAGCAATTGGTTTGAACTTTTTAAGATGCTCAAATTGCCCTTTGAAAATATCATTGCCGTCTCCATCTCTTAACCCTGTAGAATCGAAAAGTATTTTATCAATATCTGCTTGTAGGGCAGTTGGTGAAGACAAGGCATACTTGAAAAATTCAATAATTCGGGAGACATCCGAAACTGTGGATTTATCTGATTTTGTCTTACCCGAACCAATCACTCGGCTTCCAACAAATACCCAAAGGGGCTTCTCGATGTTGTATTGGCGCAGCTCTTTCTCATATCTCTCAAACAGCTCAAGCTGCTCGTAATAACCCAATAAACTAGCTGTTAACAGTAGCTTGTTTTGTTCTTCGCTGTACTCATTCCTGGTATCGAGGTTGAATACACTAAAGTCCTTGCCATAACCATCTGTATAAAAATGGCGATAGGAATAATCAAAAATGATGGATTTAGCATATTCATTAAAGAGAAACTTATTCTTGTTGGTAATAACCTGTCCAAATGTTGCTGAATATTCAAAAGTGAATGAATCTTTTCCACGAGCAAGATATTCTCTTAATGATTTCCATGTTTGCTCATCAGATTTACTGCCCTTGTGTCCTTCATCTATGAATACTAAGTTCTTTGACTCTGAGAAGTAATCTACATCAACACTTACACCTTCTCCTTCCTTGTCTTTAACCAATTTGGTAATCTCTAAAATGAGAATTTCACCTTCTTTGGTTTTTAGGCTTTCTTCACTTCCCGAATAGAGCTTTACAGGAATACCACTTTCAACGCAACTTTCATAATGTTGCCTGCTTAAACCTTCATTTGGAGTTATGAGAATGATGTTTTCCCATTCTTTGAAGTAGTTGGTGATTTGCCAATAGTTGCAATGCATCAATAGCGTTTTACCACTACCGGTGGCCATCCAATAAGCCAGTTTCTTCAAGTTTTTTTCTGTGTAGGCTTCTATTTGCTTAAAGTCTTTGCTTCCTTCAGCATAGTCATTGAGCTTAGCAATTAGTTGATTTGAATTGTTGCTGTATTGGTCAAAAAAGTACTCGGTAAATAGCAAGGCAAACCATTGATAGTATTTGAAGGTGAGAAAAGGTTCTGCGCGGTTTTCACGGAGTTTTTTCTCATATCCCTGGATGGCTTCATCGTATTGTTGTATAGCTCGATCTTCAATGAGTTTGTCTGAGTTAGACATTAAAGCACTGGCAAAATAGGTGTAACCCGTTGAGCTAGTGCCTGACTCTTTGTTGTTAAACTCATCTCGCAAGTCTTCAAAGGCTTTATAACCTAACTGATGCAAGATGTATCTAAAAAGGACAAGTTGTTTTTCTAGTTGCATGGTTATGAGAGCATTTTATTTTTGAATACTTCTTCAATGGATTGATAGCCTTCTACGTGTGCCTGGTCATTGATATAAAGTAGATCATACTCAAAAGCTTTGATTTCTTTTTTCAATGTGGCTGCATCTGCTTTAAAATCTTCTACGCTCCACTCTTTTACAGAGCGCCACACTACCAATATGTTTTTATTGGCATTGTTATGTCCATAAATGAATTGATATTTCTTTTCGTTCAGTTCTTTGGTGATGCATTTTTGCATGTGTAGCCCTATGAGATAGTTGAAGGTTTCTACCAAATCAACGGCCTGCTCGGTATCATAGGTAAAGCCATCCCATACCTTGAGCTTGTAATCCCAAGGGTTTTGCATGGCGGCTGTATTTACTAGGGTTTGGCTGCCTTTTGTTTCAAACTCTAAAAAGTATTTAGGGATATACTGCTCAAACTCCAAAGCCTTTTGTACGGCATCTTCTGAAGCATTGAATGCAATGTTTTCTAAGGCTTCTTCGTATTGCTCTAGGCGTTGGTACTTGAAGAAACAACCTGGTCCATTATTTTGGTCAGTGACTACACCTTTTGCCCAATTGACTGAATAAGCAACTTTCTTTATCCTAGGAACAATTACTGACTCTACGTATTTACCTTGTTCCATTAAAAAACACTGCCTTGTTCCATTGTCGTCATTATTCATTAATAAAGTAGCATGGAATGTAGTGCCTGACCCCCCGAAATAATCCATAAACCATGCATTTGGTTTATATGTCATAGCTTCAAGGGAGTCTTTTACAGCATAAATACTTTTTGGGAAGTCAAATTGTTTTAGCTCTGTGATCCCAAATAGATTATTTATAACTTCCGAACCATAAGTACTTGCATCATAAGTTTTGCCGTTCCATACAGCTTTACGTCTTATTGGTTTTCCTTCTTTAGTGTAATGAATGTGAATTTTGCCTTTTATTTTTTTTGCATAAACGGTGTCGTTTTTTTCTTCCCTTACTCTTTTTATTCCATAATACCATCTACGCTCAATACCGTCATCATCGATTGGCCAAACCATTGTGGTAGAAGAAGAATTATGTTTAGGGATCTGTTCATTTTCACCAATCGCATCATGAACTTCTAAAATCTCTAATGACTTATTATCAACTTCAATTCCATAGAACATTGACGGAGATTCAAATCTCCTAGAACCACTTCCTGTTCGTCTTAAATTCCTTTTGATGTCATCAGCAGTGGATCTGAGTTTAGTTATCAAATCCTGATCCTGATATATCCCCCAAATACCATACTCGTGGGTTATTGCAAAGTTTGACTTGACTCTTCCCCTAAAGTTATACTCAATGATTGTTGTTCTAAGTTTCTTTTCTAAGACTATTTGCTCCAACAATTTATACAAGTTGCTATACTCGTAATCATCAATTGTGATACAGAATATCCCTTTCTCTTTTAATAAATCGTTTATTGGACTAAGGCGATTCTCCATCATTGTAATCCAAGAACTGTCTTTAAATCCATTCTTATATATGATTACTGTAGCATTAGTGTTGTAGGGTGGATCTAAATAAAGCCCATCTAATCTTCTGTACAGTTTTTCTTCTGTTAATCTGGTTCCATGAAAATTATCTGAATTTAGAACGAGACCGTTTGAAGATTCTTCTAAGTTAATGTTCAATGAAAGGAGTGAAAGAAGACGCTCTTTAAAATCGGGAGAAAAATTAACAGTGTCAATAGAGAGTTTATTATACTCTTTGCTTTTCCCTATGTCTCCTTGATTGTATAACTTTTTCCACTCAGCAACTTGCTTCTCATTTTTAATCACTTCTTCCAAAATGGGTTTGGCAGCTTCTTCGCCCACATAATCCACCAAGCGATCAATGGTAATCACCCATTCGGTACTCAGCACAAACTTCTTTTTCTCCCACAGCTTTTTTTGGAAGTCTTCAATCTGGCTAACAAAGGTAATAATGGTATCGGCAATAGATTTGAATACCTTAATGGTTTTCAAGTTGTGCTTGAGTCGGTCAAAATGTGAGTCTGTGTCGGTTACATAAAGGTCGTCTACATTCACCAATTCACTCTTGATATAATAATCCAACTCACGCTCCAAGAAGCCTTTCAAGTTCTTGTGAATAAAGAAATCGTGTTTATTCTTTCGTGTGTAGTGCTGGAGTTTCTTTAAGAGTAGGGGCTTATCTTCTTGTTCCTTCCAAAGGTTAGCAAATACCGGATTAGAGCTAAACTTCTTCTTTAAAAAATCAAAAGCTATTTCATCAAGGGTATCTTGTTTGCTATTGCCTTTTATCTTCTTTTTTTCCTTGTCGGTTAGTGGTCGATATTCAAAGAAAAAAGTGGCATCTTCTTTATTAGTTTCAGCTTTTTTTTCTGAAAGAATAAAATAATTTTTATCACTTTCTTTAACGTTCCCTTGTTCCAATTGCGCATCCGTTAATTTGAAGTTTACAATTATTTCTCCTTCTGGCGAGGGGATTTTAAACGCATACTGATTAAAAGTTTCTGATGATTTAATATAATATTGGTCTTGATTCGCCCAATGAAAGTGAGTTTCTTCTCCGTTGTAGGGCACTACATATTTTTCGTTCTTTCCAAACCTACGTTTGCTTATAAAGTCTCCTTTGTCATAGTAGCGGGAGAAGAATAATGTCAAATGGTTGTAAATTTGATTCTCAGTTTCAATAGAAACAGATGAGTCAGTCACTTTTGCTTTCAGATCTTTGTACTGGGCAATTTCACCTTTGTAGTCTTCTTCATAGATGGCTAAACGAGTTTCATCTTTTTTATCAACAGCTTCTAACCATTTTTTAAGTGAAGTAGATTTCTCCATTTCAGTAATTTGGTCTTGCACTTGCTTGGTCTCATCAGCCGATAGGGTTTGCAATTCTGCTTTTACCTTATCTACTAAAAGTTGGTCTATGAAGTTGGCAATTTCCTTTTTCTTATAATGTAAGATTTTGTAAACACCAAAATCCAAATCTTGAGAATCGAACTGAAAGAGTTGATTGAGGAAGGATTTTAGTTGTTTAAGAGAGGTATTGTTTTTAGACATTCTGCGGGTATTTCTCTATGAGTAAATCAAGAATTCTTGTACTTTTCTAAAGTACTTCTTTTAGCTTTAAGCTAAAATAACTTTTTCAATATACATTTCATTAATTTCTTTAATGATTTTTGAGATTATATAGAATATCTGATATTTTATATATACAAAATGAATACAACCTTAAATCACGTCAAGACAATATTACTTTTTTTAAAATATTTTGAAGTCGAATTTGTGAAGAATGAAGACGTCATTTTAGGTAGAAGACACTGTTACCAAAAAGGTGAGATAATTACAAAATCTTTTTTTATTAAATTTAATGATGATAATATATATACTATAAAAAAAGAAAATGATTTTTTAAACGAAACTGCAGACTTAATTTCAGCTAAACTCGACGAAATTTTAGAATTTCTTTTCCCAGATTTATTGAGAGTACTAAAAATTGACTATTTGTTGCTATAATTTTGTTATAGCAAATCTATGTTCAGCAATCATATCACACGATGCCTTGTGGCTATATATTGAAATATAAACAACATTTCGCTTTGAACATTATAATTTATAACCTTTATTAAAGTTATTGATTTTAACTGGTTTCAGAGACTATAGAATTAAATTTACCAAATAGTTATTCTCTCGCCTTTTGGCAAATACAACTTGTCTCCCGGCCGAACATTGAATGCATTATAAAATGGTGTAGTGTTCATTAAAGGACCATTGACTCGCCAGATTGGTGGAGAATGTGGATCGTTATTAATCCAAAAACGTAAAAAATCCTCTCTCATTTTTACTCTCCAAATTCTAGCTATTGAAAAGAAAAAACGTTGATCCGGATTAAAATTCCCAATTTTTGTAGAGTCCTTACCCTGTTGTGTCATTTTAAAAGCATCATAAGCTACTGCTACTCCAGCTATATCTGCAGTATTTTCACCTACAGTCAAAGCCCCATTCACATGAAGGGAATCTAAAACAGTGAAAGTATTATATTGATCAATCACTTGTTGAATTTTAGATTTAAATATTTTATAATCATTTTCTGTCCACCAATTTTTTAAATTACCCTCCTTATCAAATTGTGCCCCTTGATCATCAAAAGTATGGGTTAATTCATGTCCAATTACCATCCCAATACCCCCATAATTGAGAGCATCATCAGCTTTAAAATCAAAATAAGGAGGTTGTAAAATACCAGCTGGAAAAACAATTTCATTAGCAGTTGGATTATAGTAAGCCGTCACGGTGGAAGGAGATGTAAACCATTCTGTTTTATCTACAGGTTTGCCTATTTTGTCTAGATTATGCTGAAATGTTGCAGAGTTTACTGAAACAAAATTTTCAAAATAAGTATCACGTGCCACATGAACGCTTTTATAATCTTTCCACTTATCCGGGTACCCGATTTTTTTTGTAATAGCAAACAATTTTTCTTTTGCTTTCTGTTTAGTGCTATTATTCATCCACTTTAACTTATCAATTCTAGTAGCATAAGCCTTTTGGACATTATTTACTAAATCTAACATACGTACTTTAGCTTCTTCAGGGAAATATTTTTTTACATATAATCTCCCTAAAGCTTCACCTAAATATTGATCAACAATATTTGTTATTCTTTCACCTCGTGGTTTTGGTTCAACTTGTCCAGAAACAATTTTATTAAATTCAAATGATGCATTTACAAAAGCTGTACTTAAGACATCAGCGTAATTAATAAGAGATTTTGCTTTCAAATAGATTTTCCAATCTTGGATTGAAACAGTATTTAAAAGTTCGTTTAAGCTATCATAATAATCAGGTTGACCAATATCAATTGAATCAGCTTGAACACTTAAATCCTTCAACAATCGACTCCAACCGATATTAGTGTGTCTTTCATTTATATTTTTAACGGCCATTTTATTATAATTAGCTTCTACATCCCTTAATTCGACTTTTGTTCTATGAGAACGTGCAAATTCTTCATCAATTTTGTATACCTTTTTAGCATAAATTTCAGATTGTTCCGGTTTATTACCAACAAGTTCAAATAATCTTGCCAAATAAGTCTTATAAGCTTTTTGTATGTTCACTGTTGTCTGATCATTTTTAAAATAATAATCACGATCAGGTAAACCAATTCCAGTTTGGTAGACGTGGGCTATGTTCAGTTTACTGTTTTTAATATCAGGTCCAATATGTATGGCTATTATTGAGTTATTGTTTACTTTAAGCGCATTATTGACAAAGCCCATTAAAGATTGAATATCGCTAATTTTATTAATTTCATTTAATATAGGCTTTATAGGATTAAAACCACGCTTTTCAATAGTTAAAGTATCCATCCCTGACGCATAAAAATCACCTACTATTTGTTCAACGCTTCCAAAAGTGTTTCGACTATTAGAAACGCTATCTAATATGTTCTTCAGTCTAATACGCTGGGAATAATTCATAAACCTGTACGCACCAACACCAGCTTGAGAGGCTGGGATTTTTATCGAATCGTACCACTTGGAATTAACATATTTAAAAAAATTGTCACCGGGTTTAATAGTCTTATCTATACCAGTAATTTCAATGTGTGAGTTTTTTGAGGCTTCGGAACAAGCAACCAAAGTAAAAAACAAGATAAAAGAGAAAAAAATATATCTCATGGGTTATTTAAATATTCTAAGTTTCGTCAATAAAGATAATAATGATTCCCCAGTTTGTATTGTAAATTTTAAAAACCAGCAGCAAATTTTTGGTTTGTAATATAAAATGTAACCGAATCATAATTATTTAATCCAATAGTTAAACAAAGTAGATTACACCATGGGTGGTTTTATTTTTCCGTATCGGTCAAAAATTTTACAAAAGAAAGAGATTAATCATAATATAGTTCGCTTTCATATAGATAAACCTTACGGATATGCATTTACACCAGGACAGGCAATCGATTTAAGTATTGATCAAAAAGGATTTGAACTAGATGTAGCTCCTTTCACAATTACAAATACTATTGACCAATCTTTTTTAGAACTTTATATTAAAATAAGCCCCCATCAAGATAGTTTATCTTACAGTCTAGCATCATTACAAGCTGGGGCAATTTTACAAATAAGCGAACCCTATGACAACTATAAATACGAGGGTAAAGGTGTTTTTATCGCAGCTGGAACTGGCATAATGCCATTCATCGCAATTTTCAAATCGTTAATCAAATCCAATACGACTTTGACAGACCACAAATTAATTTATACTAATAAAAGAAAAAAAGATATACTTTTTAAATCAGAGCTGACTCAGCTTTTTGGTAAAAATTATATTAATATATTAACCAAATCAAAGGCACAAAATATGGTTTCTGGTAGAATTGACATTCACTTTCTCAAAGCCCAAATTAAAAACTTAAACCAGCAGTTTTACATCTGCGGACCCAAGCAATTTGAAAAAGAAATTATGCAATCTTTAATACAACTAGGCGCTAAAAAAAGTTATATTCAAACAGGGTATAATTTATAAAAAATGTTAATTCGAAGTTTTCATAACACACTATTTATGAGCAAAAAAAAAAGAGAAGATAGTTTCATTTCTGATCGAAGTTTACAACTAGAAGAAAATAGGCAAAAACGAAAAAAATTAGATAAAGTGGTTTTAGAATTTGCAAATGACTTTGTAAATTCAATAAGTAAATCAAAAGCTTTTCACAATAAGTCTCATAAAAAGACGAAGCAAGATAATTTATTTGAAATAGAAGAAAAAACTTTAAAGTTAAATGAAATACTCGATATTATCCAGCAACGAGTTGTTAACACCGGGTTGAACCCTGCATCGGGGGGACACCTAGGTTATATTCCGGGTGGAGGACTATATAGTTCTTCTTTAGGTGATTACCTTGCAGCAGTGACAAATCGGTACGCCGGGGTATTTTATGCTTCACCCGGAGCGGTCAGAATGGAAGATGCACTTATTAATTGGTGCGGCAAGTTAATAGGATATGATGACGGTTTTGGAGGGAATATCACATCTGGTGGAAGTATTGCCAACCTAATCGCATTATCCACTGCAAAAAAGCATCATGATATCAACTCAAAAAACATTTCAAAAAGTGTTATTTATTGTTCTCAACAAGCTCATCATAGCATCTACAAAGCTATTAATACAGTTGGTCTAGAAGAATGTGTGATTCGACAAATACCACTGGATGAGGAGTTCAGAATATCAACCTCTAACTTCAAAGATCAAGTTGAAAAAGACGCTAAGGAAGGTCTTAACCCATTTTTGTTAATTGGAAATGCAGGTTCTACTGATGTGGGTGCAATCGACCCTTTGAAAGATCTTAGTACTATTTGTAAACGACATTCTATTTGGTTTCATGTAGATGCTGCTTATGGAGGTTTTTTTACTTTAACAGAATATGGTAAAGATAAGTTACGAGATTTAAAAAGTGCGGATTCAGTAATTCTAGATCCCCACAAAGGCCTATTTATGCCATACGGTTCTGGTATGGTACTAATAAAAGATATACATCATTTACTTAAAGCCAATAATTATTCAGCCAATTATATGCAAGATGCCGTCAAAGAATCACATTATTCCCCCGCAGACTTGTCTCCTGAATTAAGTAAACATTTTCGAGGGTTACGTATGTGGCTTCCTTTAAAGTTATATGGTCCTGAAGTTTTTTCTAATTATCTCGAAGAAAAGTTGAAACTTACTTCATATTTACACAAAAAATTGTTAGAATTAGGATTCACAATTGTCTGTGAGCCAGCTCTTACAATTATCGCATTTAGATATAATTTTAATTGTCTTAATAACGATTTATTGAACACAGCTTTATTAAACTATATACTTGATGATGGCCGCATATTCATCTCCTCAACGGTGCTTAACGACAAATTTACTTTGCGTGCAGCTATTTTATCGTTTAGGACACACAAAAGAGAAATTGATATTCTTATTGAATTATTAAAATTCAAATTAGAAGATTTAACAGTTTAGGTTTATTTATTTTAATAAAATGCACCAAAACAATAGAGACGGCAGTAATTTAGAAGGCTTATTCAGAGTTAGAGTAAATTTTGAAACTTCACTCTAAAAGCTGATTGATAATAAAAATTATAAAATACACCTTAAAAAGCGTTTTATCCTTTATACTATTTTTTTAATGAATTGCTTTTCAATAAGTTACTCTTGTTTACTGATAGTTTCAGTCCATTTTTTTTCTTTAAAAGAACTGTCAAACCAATAATTAAACCCATTGTGCTAAATCGAAAAATATTTGAATAAACACCGCCTAAAGCATTTTCACTTACAGAAAACAATTCCCACGAAAAATTCATTAAAGCATGTATAAAAATTGGTACCCAAATATTAAATTTCCATTCGGTAAAGACCCAGGCAAATAAAATTCCTCCTAAGAAGGTAATTGAAAAAATCCCCAACAACTCTAATAACTCTGTACTTTGGTAAAGGTGTAGTATCCCAAAATACATGGCCCCGAAGAAAACTGAAGGAATAAACCCAAGATTTGTTTTTCTATAAATCAAACCAAATAAGAATCCCCTGAAAAATATTTCTTCAAAAAAACTAGCAGCAACCACTGAAATTAATATTGCATTAATCGATATATCGGTATTGAAATCAAAAATAAAGCTGAACCCGATATACATAGGCAGTGTGCAAATTAATGCAAACAAAAATCCTCTAAAAATTGATCCATTTAAACCTAAACCTTTTAAAAACCCTGACTTTTTATTAATAATCAACGTCCCCATAATGAGTGGAATTCCAGAAATTGAATAGGTTAATATATGACTTACGCCGAATTGATTTGTAAAGTCAAAAATTAAATCTCTTAGAGATTTAAAGTATTTATCATCGAGTATAAAATATACTCCGAATGAAACTATAATTATTAGGATAGTCTTAATTGATTTTTTCATTTAAATATAATCGATTTATGAATATAAAATTCTCTTAACACGTTAGTGTCTACAAAAAATAGCCTCAAGAAGGTTTAGTTTTTTCACTGCACAATTAACGGGTCAGCGCTCAGGTACGGTCATTATCCCTTAAGGGTGAAAAGGCTATTTTTTTGTCGTTTTTAATTTAAATTTTAGAAGTGACACCCTCAAAGCCCCGATTGGTTCAGTTAAAACTACTGTCCCACTAATTTGCTTCATTATTTTTACTTAATTTTATAACTAAGTTTTCCACTTACAATATCTGCAGGTTGAGTATACGGATGCTCTTGTCCCTTATTAACACTTATAATTTGTATCACCGTCCAATCGTTAGCTTTCAAAGCATCTGAAATCATTGAACGATGACAGCGCCACCATACCGTTTCAGTACACATAATTATTGTTCTTTTTTGTACTGCTATTTTTTCAAGTGCCTTTAAACTTTCTTTAAATTGGGCAGTTTCCATATAAAATGCATAATCCCTAACTGAATTATTACTACATAAATAGTCTTTTGAAATGGGGTTTGCTCTTTGTTCTCCAACAAAGCTTTTTGAATAACTATATTCAATATTGATGTCAAGGAGTGATTTTTTAAGATTTTCTTTAGTGAAATGCAAATCCTTTACCGAAGCCAGTGAGCTTCTAACATCTATTAAGCATTCTATTTTATAAAATTTTAATATATTAAGAAAATCGTCAATTGAATGTTTGGAATGTCCAATAGTCCAAATTTTCTTAGTCATTTTCTGTGTCATAAATTAGACTTTAATAATAGTCCGAAAAATTTAAAACTCTTCCGTTACAATTTTATCCTTATCCACTTTTAATTGTTCCAATTGTTTTTTTACAGCATCCATCATGGGTGGCGGACCACATACATAAAAGAGCTTTAAAACATTCGCGTTCTCTTGTATGAAACTTTCTGAAATCCTTCCGTAATCATAATTTTCCGTTTTTTCATCGGAAAGTATATTAATAAAATTATTTCCTAACATTTCCTTGAATTCCTCTTCAAGTATTATATCTTTTTTTCTTTTGTTGGCAAAAATAAGTCTGTTATTACCCAATTTATTATGAGCTTTCAAATTCCGGAAAATTGATATAAAAGGTGTTATTCCAGCACCACCAGCAATAAAGGTGCCTTCTCCTTTATAGGCAATGGCTCCAAAGATATCATTTACGATAAGTGTGTCTCCTTCTTTTAATTTAAGTAGTTCATTGGTAACCCCTTCATGAGAAGGATAAGTTTTTATCATAAATTCCAAGTGATCTTCATTTGGTAAACATGTAAATGTAAATGGTCTACCCTCGTTTTGCCAACCTTCCTTATCAATAAAAATCTCGGTAGCTTGTCCTGGTGTAAAATCTAATCCTTTTGGTTTATGAGTAACGATTCGCAATACATCGTGTGTATTGTGTTCGATAATTTTAATTTTTACAGGTTCATTTTTCATATTATGAAAATTTTAAATGTGATATTGAAATATTAGAGTACTGGCCATTCATCTGTAGATTACCAAGGTTTTAAATGATATTAGTTTTTATAATCCGGATAGTTCTAGTTCTTTCGATGTCTAATTTCATATCAATTTCATCACATTTTTGGTGATTCTATCGCATCTACTGAATCCAAATTCAAAAACACTTTTATTGTCGATTCTCTCATAAAGTTTTTCTTTCAGCATGTTTTTTGAACGGTGGAGACGTATTTTTACATTAGCTAGACTGATGTTTAAAACCTCTGCAACTTCTTTTAAACTCATTTCTTCCACTTCTTTTAATATATAGACAGTCTTATATTTTGTACTTAAACTGTCAATAGCATTTTCTAATAACTGTTTTGATTCAACCTGTATCATTTTCTCTTGTGGGTTTAACTGTTTGCTCGCCGAAATTTTAAAAATGGTCTTATTTTTTAGACTATCCGATTGTTGACCGAGATGGTGTATTCTTCCTTTTTCTTTCAATCTCTCCAGAGATTCATTAATCCCTATACGAATGAGCCAAGTAGAAAATGAAGAAGCCATTTTAAATTGATATAATTTTTGAAATGCCTTCACATATGTGTTTTGCATTATATCTTCAACTTCTGCCTTGTCTTTTAAATAACTCCGGATAACTCGAAATAGTTTTTGGTTGTTTCGTCTTACTAGAATTTCATATAGGTCTTTTTCTCCTTCGAGTATACGCCGTATGATGTCCGCCTCCTTTAGTTCATTATCGTTATAATCCTTTGTTCTAATAACTTCCATTTGCTTGCGTCTTTTACTTTAGATTATAAAAGACAAAAAAAGTTACAAACTTTTGTATCGTTTTTTAAAATCTGGCATCAAAAGGGTATAAAAATTTATAAACGTTTTAAAAAATTAGAATTATGAATTCAAACGTACAGTTAGTAAAAACCCTGTTAAAATACACCTTTGGACTAGTGCCAATTGTTGCAGGTTTAGACAAATTCGTAAACATTTTAACCAATTGGACTCAGTATATTTCTGAAGGTTTTGCAGGATTACTTCCTTTTGAGCCTACTGTATTTATGATGATAGTTGGCATCATTGAAATTATAGCAGGACTATTAGTTTTAACAAAAACAAAAATAGGCGCATATGTAGTTTCTGGATGGTTAGTGGCAATTGCCTTGACCTTAATTTTCAGTTGGAGTTATGTAGATGTAGCAGTGAGGGATATAGTAATGGCAATAGGAGCATTCTCATTGGCAGAATTATCTAAGAACAGTTATGTAAGAGCCAATAATTAATTTTATGGTAGTAAATAGGAACACTCTTTTAACAAAAGAAAATCTTAGAAAAACAAATCATCACGTAGTGACTACGAATCCTCTGCGTGATGATGCTTTTGACAAACATGAAGCTTTGAAAATTAAATTAATTACTGGAAAATTTAAAGATATTATAGAAATATTGGGGTTCGACCTTACCAATGACAGTATAAAGGATACACCGAATAGAATAGCAAAAATGTATGTGAACGAAGTGTTTAAAGGTTTAAACCCCAAAAACAAGCCTAAAATAACTGTATTTAAAAATGAGTATAGTTATCACACTCCTTTGACAGAGCTGAACATTCCCTTTACTTCTTTTTGCGAACATCATTTCGTGCCAATTCAAGGAAAGGCAAATATTGCTTACGTGCCCAAAGATTACGTCATTGGACTATCTAAAATTCATAGGCTTGTCGATTTTTATGCCCGTAGACCACAAGTTCAAGAACGATTGACAATGCAAATTTTGCAAGAACTTTCTTTAATACTTGAGACTGAAGATATAGGAGTCGTCTTAAAAGCAAATCATAGTTGTATTTCGTGTAGAGGTGTGCAGAATTTGGGAAGTACAACTCTTACGTCTGTTTTTCGAGGTAAGATAGAAAATAATTCAGAATTAACATCAATTCTGCTTGAGACAAATTGTCAATAACCTTTATAAATATTGAAAAAAATATTCATAAAAGTAAAAAAAGTAGCGGGTTAAAATACCCGCTACTTTAATAGGTAATATACATAATGTAAGCAATTCACAACTTTTGTGTAAATACTAACACAAAGATATACATATAAAACCCTATTAAACAACAATTTTACATATATTAACAAAATTTTAACTTAAATTATTTTGTATAAATATACAATTTACAGGTTTGTCAAAATATACAAAGCTGATGTATAAAGGGTTCAGCAAAATATCAGCTATTTAACGTATCTCTATTTCAAATTTTTGGCAATTAATTTCACACTAAGATTTTGCCTCAGAATTAAAGTATGATTTGTGTATGGTATCTATGATATAGGTTCCTAAAAGTCAAAGGTCTAAATTTGAGAAAACATCTTTCAATTAGAGTAGTTTCCTGTAACCTTTTTTCTATAATGGGCTATAAAAGATAAAATAAGCATTCCTATTGCAGTAATATAGATCCAAGATGGAATTGGTATTGGATCACCCGCAGCATAAGAATGCAATCCAGTTAAATAATAATTTACACCAAAATAAGTAAATATAATTGACCATATTGCCCATAAACTAGCTAAATTAAATATTAATTTACTCCTAAGTTTGGGAACTAATCTCAAATGTAACACTACAGCATAAAATATAATTGATATAAATGCCCATGTCTCTTTGGGATCCCAGCTCCAATATCTCCCCCAACTCTCATTGGCCCACATTCCTCCCAAAAAAGTACCTACTGTAAGAGCAAAAACACCAACGGTCAAAGCCATTTCATTTACTATTGTCAATTCCTTTATAGAGCGTTTTATTTTTTTTGTAGGTTTTGCACTAAATAATATTAGTGAAATAAAACTTAAAACTGTAGATAGCCCAAAGAATCCATAACTAGAAGTAATAATGCCTACATGAATCAAAAGCCAATATGATTTCAATACGGGTTCCAATGTTGTAATCTGCGGATCGAGCAAAGATCCACCGTGTGCAAACCCCATCATAATCATTGCAACTAAAGCTCCTGCAGCAGGAATAAAAGCATTCCGATTTCTGTAAAGTAGAAGTCCGGAAAGCACACCAATTCCTGAAATAAAAACAATCGCTTCATAACCATTGCTCCAAGGAGCGTGACCTGAAAGATACCAGCGAACTCCCAAAGCAATCGCTTGGATCACCAAAGCTAAAATCATCATTCCCAGCAGAGTTTTAGTTAAAGACCTTATCAAGTTGTTGTATTTAGATCTTAATGAAAAGACCTCTGCAAAACCTAAAATAATCATACAGAAACCCAATAAACTGTATACTATCATCAGCCAAAAGAAAACATTGGACTGATTATAAAGAATTTCTAATTCAATTTTTGAATTTGAGGGAATAATATCTTTGCCCCAAAGTTGTTGAAAGTCACTTATGGCTTCTATTCTTTCATTCGCCTTTTGCCAATTATTCGTCCTCAGGCCCTCTTTCACTTCGTTGAAATAAGGAGTCAGATGTGTAAAAGCTGCTTCATCAATTTCAACAGGGCTTTTTTCTGAGCTATAAATCCAACTTCTCCACGTCTGATTAGGATCATTTTTTATAGGAATAATATTAGTATAGTAACCAAAAGCAACATTACTGAATAAATTAAACCGTTCGGTAATTTCAATTACGGCTTGGTCATACTTCGATTGGTCGGCTTTTCGTTTATTAAAAGAAGTATTATTTTGTTTATGCAGTTTATAAACTCCAGTAACAGGGTCAACAAGATTAGAATACGAAGTGTATCCTTCGGCATTGGCATTAGTCTCTTTTAAAAGCTTGTCCCCTCCTTTACTTCCAACTTTAATCAAAGGTTCGTTGGCCCAATACCCCGGATCAATTTGCATGGAAATAAACCATTGTTCCGAGGAAATGGCTACTAGCTCTTTTTTATATTTATCCTTTTTATGAATTTTTCTAAGCAACTCCAGTGAATGGGTATTTATAGGTTTAATTCGTCCTCGAAAATCTTGAACCAAGAGACGCCCAAATTTTAAGGCATGATTTGGATCAATTATTCTATTTGCTCCAAGTTCATCGGGAGCTGCAAACTGAGTATTGGGTCCAATTTTTTGTTGTGGTAGGGCTGCATCATTTAACACCTTCTCTTTTGTATTCTGAGCTAAAGAAGAGTTTGTTCCTGCACCAATGCCCAAAAACAGTAAAAAAAGGAGAGTTATGATTTTTTTTGTATGCATTTTCTTTAATGTATTATTTAATTTCCAGAAATGAGTGCCTCTCCAAAAAAGCGTAAAAAGCATTCCTATAAACAATAAAAAATACCCAAAATAAGTAACAGTGGTTCCCCACCAGTCCGCATTTACAGAAAGAATTGTTCCACTTTCATCTGGGAAATAACTTGATTGAAAGAATCGGTAACCGCTATAATCCATGACGTTATTCATATAAATATGATGTTGTTCATGTGAGCTTTCATCAATTACAGTAATCTTACTTTCATATGAAGAAGGACTATTTGAACCAGGATAACGTTCAAGTATAAAATCGTCGCAGCGTAAATGGAAATCAGTTTTATGTATTTTTGACCCGAACCCTAATGAAACATTTAAGTTATTTATTTTTAAGTTATCATTTAGTTCGGTAACGCCTTTTCCACCTTTTAGAAATAATGTATCTATTTCATTTCCAGATTTTAATTCTACCTGAATTAGATCTAAAAGATTTTTGTCCTGGGTATTATTTTTGTCTCCACTATAATAAACGATGTTACCTTTGAAAGAATTTTTAGGAATAATAAAATTAGTGTTATTTACAGAATATAAGGTTCTATAATCAAGAGTGTCAATCTCATTTGCTTTTATATCTCCCGATTGCTGGTTTAATAAAGTAGAATTAGTTATAACACCTTTTCGTTGTCCTTTCATAGACATATATTGTCCAGCACTTGGCAAAGAAAGCGTTAAAACTCCATTCCTTTCCATTAATTGGACGGCGTTTTGAACTGAGACATTATAACTAAAACTTGTACCGTCAATCACCTTAATTTCACCTTCAGTGATATAATTATTCACTCTACCATCGTTTCCTATAGATACTATATTGAGCATTTTTTTACCCGATTCAGTCACTTGAAGAGAGTCTTTAGCAAGTGGAATGTAGTCAAGTGTTTTTAGAGAAATAACTTTAGTATCAAACCGGTAATTTTGTTCAAAAGTTTTCTTAAATGGCCATCTCGCATCTTTTGAATTGAAATAAGACATCACGTATGGGTTCTTATTATATACACGAGTTACATTTCCGTCACTAATTTTTACTTTAAAATAAGTTTGATCACTAATAATTTCATTAGTAGTTTGACCTTCTTTAATCGGCATCTGTCCTTCAAAACTGAAATATCTTGTGATTGCGCCACCAATAAACATAAAAATGAAAGATAGATGAAAAATAAGAATGGGCCATTTTTCTCTTCTCGTCAATCGATAAGTTATAATATTTTTTATAAAAATGAGTATCAACCAAAGCATTAATATTTCAAACCATTTAGCGTTATAAACTAACACTTTTGCTGTAGGAGTATCATAATAGTTTTCTACAAAAGTGCCAACGGCCATAGCAATACCAAATATTACCAAAAGAACCGTCATAGTTCGAGTGGAGAATAAGATTTTTTTTAAATGCCTCATATTCTTTATATACATTCCTGAAAGATTATTATTAATCTTGTGATTTTAATTGTGATTAAATACGAGTTTACTAAATAAAAACATCCCTTTAAAGGATTAATTCTATTAAGAACTATACTTCCTCAAAAGGGACATTAAATTTGAATAAACTCCCAATTATAGGTAATTATTAATCTTTATTTTTTTTCTACATCATGAAATAGAACTCCGCCTTTTAAATCAACCGAAACTACTTGTAATTGATCAAACGAAAGGTCAATAGCACTTATAGTTGCTCTATGTTTAATGATTTCTTCCTTTAATTGTCCATTTTGTTTATTCCATTTTCTAATTGATCTATCTACGCCTGCTGTGTATATATACTTATCTGTTAATATGCCAGCTGTCAATGTTAGCTGAAAAGGAATCCTTATAAGAGTGTCTTTTTCTTTCCAGTAATATGGCCAGTCTTGGTGATAGCTTTTAAAGGAAGCAGAATCTTTATTAGCTTTATAATACTGAAAATATTTATCCTGAAAAACGAGCAAATTACCTGATTTATCAATACTTTCTAATTTTCCATTGCGGATATTTTCTTTTTTAATAGAATCTTCTTTAACATCCCAAAAAATAAATTTCTCTTTAGCATTTATTATTACATTTCCAGTATTATCAATCCCTGCAACCATATAATGTGATAAGCTGTCGGGAAGTTTAATCGAAGTCTTATTTTTTAAATCCCATATACAGTTTTTATGATTCGCTGTACTTCCCGCTAGTAACTCTCCATCTTTTGATAAGAAAATGTTAGATATCCATGTCCCTTCAATATTTAACGAATCTATTATCATTTTTTTATTGGAATCAATTACTAATATTCCTGAATTTAACGTTGAAGCATAAATATGTTGTTTTTTTTGATCATAAACTAGGCTGTATATTTCGTCGTTTAGATTAATTAAAATATTTTCTTTATTATGATCTTTTATTCGCTCTACTATTCGACCACTAAATGTTGAGGCTAATACAGTATCCCTACTTGATTTAAAGATGACATCGGTATATGATAATGGGTTAATGCCATAAAAGGACTTGCTGTGAACTTTTATATTTTGTTTACAACCATAAAAGAGTATTGAAATTATAGTTATAAAAATAATGTATATCCTATTTTTCATTTAGCTCCTTTTTTTTACCATTTTCGATTATTTCAAATTGAGTACCTTGATCTGAAGCTCCTATTGAAATTTTATTCCCATTATTACCCCAAACTACTAGGGATGCAGATCCTTGAGGCTCTGCTATGAATAAAGCACGTTGAGAATTTTTAGAATCAAGGGTTAAAAATATATTACCATAGTTATTGTCAGTTACATATCCACCTCTTTCTTGCCCTTCAGAATCGTAGAGCATAACACCCGTAACTTCAGACCCTCTCGAGAAACGATAGCCGTGCCCTTGAGGGTCAGGAAGGTTGGAGCCGATAATTACACGTTCAACACCTAATGAATCTGTCACTACAAGACCTCGTACACTAATAATTTTATCTGTAAAATCAAGATCTATATCGCGATTTATGTAGAGATTAATAACTAAAAATCCAGTAACAATAAGGTTTAAAATTAAAAGTATTTTAAAAACTGTGCTTTTCATGTTAGTAATTTGTGTATTACCGTTATAGTTAACAAAACAATAAATCAAATTTTAATACCGCTTTTTATTGTTTAAATAATTCGCTAAATAGATTTTAAGTATTCTGTGAGGTCAGCCTTTTCAGAATTACTTAAATTAAGATTTTTCTCATTATTATACCTTTCAACTACATCTGCTAGTGTTGCGGCAGAACCGTCATGGAAATACGGAGGATGTTGCCATATGCCTTTTAAGGGGGTAACACGCCATTGTTTTGTTGCAGATCTATTCACATAATCTTTGTCCACAGCAACTGATGCGCTTTGAGGATGAAGCTTCCCATTTTCAATAACATCAGTAAATAGAGGACCTGAATGACAGGTCGCACATTCAGCTTTTCCTGAGAATAGCTCTTTCCCTCTTTCTGCTGCTGCTACATTAAAAGAGCCTACTGGAGCAGTTGGAGGGGAAAGAGAAAATTGATATTCTTGTAAAGCCGGGAGTTTATCGGTTACAAGATCATCACCTTCTCTATAATCTACTTCCAAATTAAGACGTGGGTCAGAAAAATAACCATGACCATGCATTTGAGTAACAGCGACATACCTATTCCAGTAAGCCACAGGTCCGGCAGGTTCATGCTCAATATCTCCATCACCAGTGAAAATAGCTTTTGGCAACCCGTATAAACCATAGGCAGGAGGTATGACTACAGGGTTATTTATACCATCAATGCTAAATCTTGGGTCATATATACCAGGACCCCAGGATGCATAAATTTCTTTTGTCTGTTGATCTAAAGCAGGAGATAATGAGATTATTAAGCCAGGATCAAGGTCTTTATTTGGCCAGCCGTCTAGCCGACTTCCTATTCCAGGAGCAAAAGAATCATCAACTGTTGAATGGCAAAGAGCACAAGTAATTCCCATTCTATCTAATTTTAATGTACCATCAGGGTTTTCACTTACTTCTCCTTGCACACCCACAACAGCATTGAGCTGTAATAGAGCCAAAGTCGTTTGGGGGTCATCTAAATCAACTTGTCCATTTTGAATTGCTTCAACAACTGCAGGAGGTAAAGCTTCAGCATCGACTTTTAAACCAACACTCAAAGCAGTTGCCGGACTCACCGCAGTCTCAATAACCTCATTCATTTGCAAGACATCCGTCCAAAATGATTCATCCCCAAAAGTATCGTATCTAAATATTTCTTTCCCTTGTTCAACTAACTGCGGATTAAGAGGAGGTAAATTCAAGCTTCCCTCTCCAGGAGCTAATTGACCAGCATCCTCATTATCATCGTTACTACAACTATAAAAACTAAGACAAGCTAATATGGCTATCAGCAACGTAGAAGTCACAAATTTTTTTTTCATAATTAATGTTTTTAAATATATTCTTAGGTATTTTCTATTTTCTGATTCTTATTGTTCCTTTCATCGTTTTATGGAGGTCGCAGAAATAATATTCATCTTTGGTGATGACTTTACTCCAAGTTTCATTTTGACCAAATTGTTTCGAACTCCAAGTTTTGCCTTTTTCATCTGTTACATCGTGAGGATAAAAATCTTTATTTATCCAAACCACTGTATCTCCTTTTTTGACACTTAAATTAGCTGGGATAAACTTCATTCTTTTGATTTCAACTTTATGCGTTATTGGTTTGTTTTGGGCCGAACATGTTATTCCAAATCCTAAAACACCAACTACTAGCAGCAGTTTTTTTATACTAAGCGAGATTATCTTAGTTTGTTTGTACTTTATCATTATAATTGTTTTTGTACCATTTCAGCATGTTTCTGATGAGCCTCTAAAGCTGGTAAGACAGCTTTAAGTAATTCTTTTAATTCTTGATTATCGGATTCGGGGATAAGCAAGTTTTTTATTGCAGCAATTACAGCCTTATGATATTCTACTTCATTTTCAATATATAACTTATCAAATTTGTCTTTTTTTGCTTGAAGAAGTTTCTTTTTAGTTTTTTCTGCATTATTAAGAAGTGACTGACTCACTGCATTGTCTTTAGGTGTTACACTAAGCTTAGTTACGAGATTTACTGCCTGTTGAATAACAGCGTTATGGTCTGTCGTCATTCGATTTGCAAACTCAAGAATTTCTTTATTCTTTGATCTGTCCATAGCTATTTCAGCGTAGCTAATATCAATTTGATTGGCGACAACGGCCACCGAAGCTACCTCTGGGTCTGATAGCTCATTCTTTTGTTGACCATAAGAAGCTGTAAAAATTAATCCTAAGACCAACATGGTTGTTAATGATTTCATATAAGAGTTTTTTTATTATTACTACTCTTTTGATGCAAAAAAAGAACTCCGGTTACAAATAATTTTTAAGATATTTAGATATTTCTGTAATACATACTTATTCATTACCTTCTTTATTAAGACCTAACTTCACAACCTCATTTAGGAATTTCATTATAGTGAATTTTAAACAATCAATTTTAAGGAATTACCAATTGTAGGTTTTATACACAATTTCCGACATACTAATTAACCTTAAAGCATTAAAAATTGAAAATCAATTATTTACATTTTATATGCTTTTAATGTAACCCAAACTTCCTAAATGCATCTAATAAAAAAGACAAGATCATGGCTACAGAAAATCCTAACAAGAAAAAAGATGATACTCAAAACAGTTTAATACCAGATATTGTAGTAGTAAAAAGAGTTTTAGAAGGCCAAACAGATATGTTTGAGATATTAATGAGACGTCACAATGAGCTTTTATATAGAACTATACGAAGTTATATTAATATTGAGGCAGATGTAGAAGATACTCTACAGGATACTTACGTAAAAGCATTTCAAAAGTTATATCAATTTAAAAATGAAGCTTTATTTTCGACCTGGTTAATAAGAATAGGGATTAATGAAGCTTTACAACGAAAACGAAAATCCAAAAAACATGAAACAGTGGATATCACCACGGAAAATGGCACATTACAAATTGCTGACTTGTCTTTTATGAACCCAGAGAACAAATCGATTTATAAAGACTCTAAATCCTTTATTGAAAAAGCTGTTGATGCACTACCTCATAAATACAAGATAGTATATATGCTTAAGGAAGTTGAAGGAATGGAAATTTCGGAAATTTCTCAAGGTTTAGATCTTACAAAAAGTAATGTAAAAGTAAGGCTTCATAGAGCGAGAAATATGATGAAAGATTATATTCTGCACGCTACGGATACTCGGGATATTTTTGAATTTGGAAATTCTAAATGCGATAGGGTTGTAGAAAATGTAATGTACCGAATACGAGACTTAAAAGTTAATAAATAAGACCTTCTTTTATTCTTTATTTTTGGATTAGATTTTTTTGTGAGCTTGGCTATTACTTTGCAAGGATAATATAATTTTCATATTCTTACTCAACATTTTATAATCATAAGATATTCATTCTTTAAGATCAAGTCGTCATCGTTTTTTACAACCTCGTATATATTCATTTTTTTTAAAACGTATATAGAGTAATGTGAGGCTGTAAAATTGTATTTAATCTATAGTTTTTTACCAAAAATTAACACAAGCTATTGCAATTTTTTCATTTTGTCAGGGGTTTTCTAATTAATCAATCGACAACAACCTAATATTTAATAATTCGTGGAGCTATTTAAATAGCTCCACGAATTATTAAACTCAAAAAATTATTTATTTAATTTTTTACAAAGCGTTTTATAAAACTTTCTCCATTTACATTTTCAATAGAAATAAAATAAATACCACTTTCTAAATGCTCAACCCTAATTTGATTTTCTGTCAGATTAGCCATTACTTGTTGACCAATAGAGTTATAAATAGTAATTGACGCAACTTGATTTCCGTTTTCTTCAACATTAATAATATCTTGTACTGGATTAGGGTACACAATAAATGTGTTTGTATTTTGAAAGGAGTTTGAAACCTCTAGAGAGGTTAGGTCTATTGTATGTTTGGTAAGGCCGAGATCAAGCGTTGCCATATAAACATCCACACTATTTTCATGAAATTTATAACTCATACTTAGAGCTCCAGTATGATTAATAGCCTCTAATGGGACTTCCTCCCATGAAGACCCTCCATCGGTAGTATAAATTATTTGTGCATCTACTGCCTCACCAAATAAAGGTTGTCTGGTCATTTTAGATGCTACAGCATCCTTTTCACTATATTCAGAATATGCAATTTTTTTTATATAAGCTCCCTGATAGGTTTGTAACCAATTTTCACCTTGATCAATTGTCTTATATATCCCGGTTTCTGTTGCGATGGTGTATTCATTTGAATTAAATGGACTTCTTGCAATGTCATATATCGTATTATTTTCCGGAAGTCCGTTACTTTTTTCTATCCAAGATACTCCATAATCTTCAGAATAATGCACTTTAGATCCCGATGCAACAAAAAGAGAATTTGGGTTCTCTTCATCGAAATAAACGTCCCTTATCGGATTAGCGTCAGGAAGAATAACATTTGTTTGGATAACATTATTTATATCGGTGAAATCTAAAATTACTGTACCTCCATTTAAAAACGATGCCCAAACTATATTCGGATTTATAGGATCTTGATTTATACTTCTTATATCATCGAAGAAATTTGTATACAGCACATCGTAATTTCTACCAAAATCATTACTAACACTCAAATTTGATCCTAAAAAAGATGATTTATACTTGTAAATTCGTCCTACCATTGATTTATGAATATGATAAAAAGCTGGGGCATCATTGCTAAAAACATCTAGGGATACAATATCGGTTGCTTCAATTTCGTTGGTTAACAGGTTCTTCCGAACTAAACCTTGCTGTGCACCGTAATACAAATGCATTTCTGAATCATCTTCCTGAACCTCTGTAAAATTTGAGGGAAAAAAAGGATTAAAAAATTGATTAAAACTGGCACCATAATCCGAGGATAATAGTGGATAAAAGTTACTGTTGATAAAAACTTCTCCTTGTTGGAAAGGATTGAAAGAAGCGTTTAATCCATAATAGTATCCATCTGGAGAACCAATTGGATGTACGTATTTATCAAAAGTTTGCCAATCATCCTGTGTTACTACTATTTCGTTTTCTTCCAATACTATCATTGTAGCAGGGTCTTGAGGATTAATAACAATAGTAACAATATTATCGAGTATACCGTTTTCCCAAGTAATTGGAAGTATACTCCAGGTATCTCCACCATCAACAGATCTATATAAATTTTCTGAATGACTCCCATCACGTCGGCCTATACCAGTTCCTAAAAAAATTGTATCGCTGTCTTGCGGGTGAAAAATGATAGGGTCGAATGTAATTCCCGGCATTTTTTCTATCCAAGTTTGTCCAGCATCATTTGATTCTAATAAACCTCCATAAGTTTCATTAGGACTTTGTCCGCGGGCGATGAATAGGTTTTGAGGATTAGTCGGGTTAATTGCCACACTATTTACGGCCACAGAATTATAATTATCAGCTAAGTATATTTCTGACCAATTGATACCACTATCATTAGTATAATATACTATTTTACTACCCACTCCAGAGACTCTATATTCCAAACTCAACATAGCTATAGATGGATCTTGTTTATAAACCGAATATGAATTCATAAAAATGTTTTCGGCATTTAGAGGAATCGGTACAACGTATTTTATGACATCACCACTTTCAATATCTAAAAGATAAAGACCATTGTCTTCAATATTCGTAGGAGATTCTACCATAAACCCAAGGGTACCCTCAAGAACGTAATTCAAACTTTTAAATAAATTAGAATTTCCAGGCTGGCTAAATATAATTTCCCAAGTTTCCCCCTTATCATTTGATTGAAGAATATGATTCATTTGGCTAAGTGCATAAACTCTGTTTTCTATCGTAGGATCAAACGTAATATCATATATCCTACCATAATTACCAATACTTTCCAAGCTAATTTGTGATTCGACTGTTATGCTACAAAATAGAATTGCAAGCAACGTTACAAGTTTTGTAATATTTTTCATAATATTTAAATTTAAGTTTGGGGCAAAAGAAATTAATAAGACTAGGTAGGTAGAAATATTAAACCCTAAAAAATGTGACATTTTTATTGAAAAAATGTGACTACCATCTTAAATGCTTGATATATAATTGTATAAATTAGAGCTGTTATTTAAGTTCATCTTTTTAGAAATACGTTCTTTACGTTTTCTGCAAGCTTCGTAAGTAATGTTAAAAACAGAAGCTATTTCTTTATTTGATAATTTCATATATATATAGCTGATAAATCGGAGGTCATTCACATTTAAGTTAGGATGCTTCTTTTTGATGGTGGTAATAAATCCGTGATTCACTTCTTCAAAATGATCAATGAAATTTCTCCACTCTTTCTCAGAATCTAACAAACCTTTTAATTTTGTGATGTAAGTATCTATGCTTTCATTTTTTTTCAATGTATTTTTTTGTTGTTCTAAATCATCAATAATTGATTGGAGTAATTCATTTCGCTGGATTAAATGAAGTGCCTTTGCAATAAGTTTTCTATTACGAGAAGCTATTTCATTTTTAAGACGCTCTCGTTCCAATAATGTTTTTGTTTCCGCTTCACTTATTCTTTCTTTCAATAAAAGTTTTTCATTTTTTTCTTTTTCAAGTTCTAATGCCATAACTTCTTCGTTTCTTGCATTAATAATTTTTCTTTGTTTGCTTTGAATATATGTATTACGTAATGCTACAGCAATTAATAGAATTATGAGGGTGGCTGTTACTAAAAGTACAAGAAAGGTCTTTTTGGTTGCTTCCATTTTCTTTTTGTTATTATATATCTCATTTTGGTAGTTTTGGATATCAAACTTAACTTGATTCGTTTCAAAGTGCCGATCATTCTTAACTTCATTCCACCTATTCGAAACAAACAATACCGAGTCTTTCATATTAAGAGCAAGCTGGAGTTTACCTGTTTTGCTATATATTTTTGACAACTGTTTAAATGCTTCTAAACGAGTTTCAACATTATTTGACTTCTCCAGAGTCGCATATGCATGCTCCGCAGCTAAAGACATATTATTTTGACTATAGGCTATTCTTGATAACAAAAGAAGCACATCAGTTATCAAATTCCCCTTTCTTTCATTTTTTAAGTCAGGTAAAAGTGAGAGTAACCTTCGTTTTGCATCTTCGTACTCCCCTGAAAAGAACAAATTTTCTGAGAATCCGATAATAGCTTGTTGTTTAATATTTTTATCTCCTTCGATTAAGGGGATTGCCTCTTGAAAATAAGATTTAGCTTCGTTTAGATTGCCAAGCCTGTTGGCTACAAGACCGAGATTTACAGCATATAAACCTCTCTTAGTATTTTCTTTATTTTTAATTGCAATTGAATGGGCTTTTTTAAAATATTCATAGGATTTATCGAATTTTTTTTCCTTAGAATACAAAATTGCAATGTTATTTAATACGACCATTTCATACTTGCTATGGAGATCTCTAATAGCAATAGTATAAGCTTCTAAATAATTATCTAGTGCTTCACCATAATCAAACAAAGAATAATAATTTGCTCCAATATTATTAATGGCTAAAAACTGCTGTTTTCTCCATTTATTTTCCTTTGCAAATGATTCAGCTTCTAAGAGAAGTTCAAGAGATTGTGCATGTTGACCTTCTTCTAGAAGTCTTACTCCTTCTTTTATCAGATTATCACATAACAACATATTTTTATTCTGCCCAAAGACTATTCCAGTGGCAGCCATTAAGCATAGAAGCATTAGTTGTTTTTTAAACATATATTTTTATTTATTGGTTACAAAGAGATTTTACGCACGTCAAATTTGTATTGAAGAAAATTATTCAAATTAGTAACCTCTAATTTTAAATCCTTACACAGTTTATAATTTTAAATAATGCTTATAGGATTTGCCGTGTTTACACCCAAAACAACTAGGCAACTCAATAAAACCCAAAACTTTTCTATTTAGTTTGAATGAAATGATTCAGTGAATTATATTCTTAGCAGCAAGAATTTCAACTTACATATAATGCATATAAAATATCACTTTCAAATATTGTGTATAGTATTGAGTAAACTTATTCGTATTAAAGAGATATTAAAATAAATTGTAACCAAACTTCTTTTTTTTAATCAAATAAATAGATGAGTTGTATTTCAAGCATAAAGCAAAATAATTCTAACTGGAACTATTGAATTATACTCTAAATTAAAAATGAGTATACGAAACAATTGATTGTTTTAAAATGAATTCAAAATGAAAAAATATTTGATTCTAACGATAATAGTTCTAATAACTGTTTTTGGATATAATTTTTTGTACAGAGGCCAAAAAAACCATCAAAATGAAAAGGCAAGATATTCATTATCAGCGCAACAAATTTATTCGGAATTCACTACAAATCCGGCTTTTGCCGAACAAAAGTATTATAATAATATAATAGAAATTTCTGGACTTGTTTCAGAAATCAATAGAACTGAAATCACAATAGAAAATAAAGTATTCTGTCAGTTTATGGATGAGATTGTCCAAAAAGAAGTACTTAGAAATTCAAAAATCATCATCAAAGGGCGATTTATAGGATATGATGATTTACTGGAGCAAGTGAAACTTGATCAATGTATTATTAATTAATTTAAATACTTAACTATGAAAACGAAATTATTATTCCTAGTCTTTTTAGGCTTTTTAACTGCTAATGCACAAAATACATATAACTTAGATTGGCGAATGGGCATTGGCAGCAATGTAGAGCTAACAATTGATCAAGGAGACACCGTAGTTTGGACGTGGGGTGATAGCGCACCTCATACTGTGGAAAATGAAACCGGAAATTCTGTCGAAACTTTTAATAGTGGTGTCATTTCCGGAATGGGGGAAACCTACTCCTATACTTTTACCGAAGTTGGCGATAACGCATATTTTTGTGGTGTTCATGGAGCAGCTACAATGTCTGGAGTTATTACCGTTAGAGAGGCCTTGGATATAAAAGAAAATAGCTTAAACTCTATAAGCATATACCCTAATCCAGTTAAAACATCTATAAACTTAATAATCCCTGAAAATGTTGATTCTGGATATATAAAAATATACGATATACTAGGAAAGCAAGTTTTTTCGAAAAAATTTAAATCGAACACTAATGTTTCAATAAATATTGCGAATTGGAGTTCGGGAAGTTATTTCTTGAAAGTTGTTTCAGGTGAAAACTCACTAACTGAGAAGTTCGTTAAAAACTGATTCTTTTGAAAAGATTTTTACTGCTAATTTTGTGGATGCCGCTTTTTGTCTCTGCACAAGAAGATCTCCTCACCGAAATTGACACCGATTCGATAACATATAGCGGTGCTACCGCTGTGTTTAAGGGTCTTAAAATTGTAAATTTTGAATCCACAAAATTAGTAGCTAAAAAAGAACTCAACCTAGTAATTTCACATAGATTTGGAAGTGTTGAAAATGGTTTTGACAGCTTTTTCGGGCTAGATGACGCAGTAACCAGAATAAATTTTATTTATGGAATTTCAAGTGGCTGGAATATTGGAATTTCACGTAGTTCATATCAAAAAATTTATGAAGGTTCCCTCAAGTACAGGCTGATAAGACAAGAAAAAAATAAATTCCCTTTTAATATTGTTGGATATAACACTGTGATGATTAATACAGGTTTAGACAAAAATAATCTTGCAAAATTGAAATTTAATCATCGATTGTCTTACACAACCCAAATCTTAATTTCACGAAAAATAAATTCCAGTTTATCCTTGGAAATAATACCCACCTATTTTCATGATAATTATGTTATGATTAAAGAACAAAGCAACTCTCAATTTGCAGTTGGAATAGGAGGGCGTTATAAATTGGGAAAACGATGGTCATTAAACATGGACTACGGTATTCATTTAAATCGTACCAGCACTTCGTCTTTTAAAAATCCATTATCTGTTGGTATCGATCTTGAAACAGGAGGTCATGTTTTTCAAATGCATTTTACCAATGCGCAATCTATGAATACAAATGGGTTTTTGGGACAAGCCACCGGAAATTGGACTGATGGGGATATCTATTTCGGTTTTAATTTGAGCAGAAATTTTTAATTGATTGGTTATGAAAAATGGAATAGTACAATTAACGTTGATAGGTTTAACAATACTGTTATTTGGTTGTACTACTGTAAGTCAAGACGACTTAATTGTTTCATCGCCAATACTTGAGGTCGTAACTTATAATAAGAATATAGAACCAATAATACACAATAATTGTATTATTTGTCACTCTAATCCACCAGAAAACGGTGCGCCAATGCCATTAATGAATTATGAAAATGTAAAAGAGGCAATTCAAAATAGAAACCTTCTCAGCCGTATTTCTAGTGAAGACCCCGCACTTTTAATGCCACCTGGGGGACCTAAATTACCACAAAATTTGGTTGAGTTGATCGTTAAGTGGAAAGAAGGAGGACTAATTAAAGAATAGTTATCTATGAAAGATATAGTCATTGTCATTTTATTTTTCAGCACCTTCGCAATGGGGCAAAATAAATTTATAACTAGAACCGGAACGATAAATTTTGAGGCCTCTGTACCCTCTTTTGAAGAAGTAGCAGCAACAAACAAATCAGCAACTGTAATCGTTAATACTGAGAATGGTGAGCTAGCGGCTCTTGTGTTGGTTAAAGCATTTCGATTTAAAAATGCTTTAATGGAGGAGCACTTCAATGAGAGTTATGCTGAGTCTGACAAGTTTCCGAAAGCAACTTTTAGAGGAAAATTACTTGATTTTTCTTTTGAAAAACTTAGTAATGAAACTGATTATCTCATTTCAGGTAAACTTGAATTCCATAATGTGACTAAATGCATTGAAAATATTCCTGTGAGATTAATTTATAAATCAAATAAAATTAATTTATCTGGAACTATCACTGTTCAATCTGCCGATTTTAATATCATAATACCAAGTATTTTACAAAAAAAAGTTTCCGATAAAATTGAGATAAGCTTCAGTTTTGTACTTCTCAAGCAATAATTTCAATGCAAAAAGCAATCACCATATTACTGCTTATTTGTTTGCATTCACAGCCTATTACTAATGCATGTATTATGGCCGATTATCTCGTAAATCAAGACTATATAAAGGAGTACTTATGTATCAATAAAAACAGATCAAATTTACAATGTAACGGTAAATGTTATTTAACCAAACAGTTAAAAGAAAACGAACCTATGAAAGGGACAGACCCCTTGTTTTCATTCTTGAAAATTACTAAGATTAATTATGCAGATATCTCAAATATATTATCCCAAGACGTATTGACTCTTATAGCTTCTATTTTTAAAAAGCAATACTTTATTTATTCCGATAGTAATTATACTCAAGTGACCCCAAAAATTTTCCATCCCCCTCGCGTTTAATTTTATTTATCAGTGAAAATAAAATAGGGTTTTGAACCCTTTTTAACTTAAAATGCCTTCGGGCTAACTATAAAAACTAAATAATGAAATTAATTATATGGATATCCCTTTGGGTATATATAGGTGTGCAAACTTCTTTTGCGCAAAATTTAAAAGGAACGGTCACAAATGAAAATGGTGAACCTCTCAACAATGTAAACATTTCAATTCTTAATACAAATAATGGAACAACAACGAATGAGCAAGGATACTTTGAATTCGACCTTTTAAAAGGAAATTATGATTTGTACATTTCTTTTATTGGTTACAAACCTCAAACTCTAACGACAAAAGTTAAGAGTACAATCATCGATATCGACATTCAACTCGAACCTGATTTTTCGATATTGAATGAAGTAGTTGTTTCCGCAAGTCGAGAAGAACAACTTAGGTCTGAAATTCCCGCAGCTATAGGTATTATTAATAAACAGACTATTAAAGAAACAAAAGCCTTTGGCATCGACCAATTGGTAAATCAAGTATCAGGTGTATTTATGTCTACCTCGCGCGCGGCGAGTAACGAACAACATTTTATGGCTGTACGTTCACCTATTTCAACAAGAGCGCTTTTTCTCTATCTGGAAGATGGTCTTCAAATTAGACCCACATCCGTCTTTAATCACAATGCTTTGCTTGAAATGAACGATATTTCATATAAGAGAATTGAAGTACTCAAAGGGCCTGCATCAAGTATTTATGGGAGTGAAGCTATAGGTGGTAGTTTCAACTTTATAACAAAATCGGCGACACCAGAGCTTACTGCAACTTTAGGATATCAAGTCAATGACATCGGTTTAAGTCGATACGAGATTGAAATTTCGAATAAAACCAGCGAAAAATTTGGTCTTTATTTAGGTTCACATTTTGTGAACCGGACCGATGGCCCCATTGAACATAGTGATTATGAAAAGTTCGCGGTGACTTTTAAAACGGTTTATGATATTTCGGATAGATTAAACTGGACAAATGTATTTGACCTTATTGATTATCGCTCAGATATGACCGGTTCACTTACGGAAGACGATTATTTCAATGGAAACTTTGAAAGTGACCAAACGTTTACCGAGAGAGATGTACTTTCATTTAGAATGCGCAGTACACTAACCGCAAAATGGAACGACCATCAAAAAACCACAATCAATACTCTTTTTCGAAATAACAAAATTGATCAAAACCCATCCTATCGCATTCGTCAATTTCGAGAAATGGGACAATTAACAGGTTTGGGGTTAGGTGAGATAAATTCTAATCAATTTAATAGTTATATGGCTTTGGTACAACATAGGTTAAGATTTAATTTCAAAAACTCATCACTTATTGTTGGAGGTACCATAGATTATTCACCTCAGGATTATGTGGCCGAAAATATAGATGTTATAGTTGATACGAAAACAGGTCGAAATATTGATTTCAGTATACGCGATAATGATTTTATACTAAACTATAAAGCTGATATCCTGAACTACGCAGGATTCTTTCAATATGAAATCGAACCTTTGGAGCATTTTAGGATTACTGCCGCATTGCGCTATGATGCATTTAAGTATGATTATCAAAATCGTTCTGAACATTTAGGTGTACCCTCATCTAAAGACACTTATAATAATTGGGCGCCAAAATTAGGAGTTAATTATAATTTTGAAAACGATAACGGTTTATATGCGAACTATTCACGTGGTTTTAAACCGCCACAAGTATCCACATTGTATCGCAATAGAAATGGGCTTATAGATATAAAGCCAAGTATCTATGACAACTACGAAATTGGAGGTTATTTTAGATTCAGTGACAAATGGAAGTTGGATGCTGCCGTTTATTTATTAGAAGGAAAGAATACGCTAATCACGCTACGTGATGAGCAAGATAACTTTTTCAACACAAATGCTGGTAAAACAAGATCCTATGGCATAGAGTATGGTATCACTTATTTCCCATTTAAAAAAATGTCAATCTCACATAATGGCAGTTACGCCATCCATCGCTATGTCCAGTTTTTTGATGCCGGTGTAGAATATTCGAATACTGATAGGGAATCTGCACCCAACTTATTGGGTACTTCATTGATAACATACAGACCGTTCAAGGATTTCAGTATTGCCACGGAGTATGAGCTGGTAGGCAAGTATAATACCAGTTTTGAAAACCAGGTAATTAATGATACAGAAATTAGGAAAACGGCAACCTATGATGGGCATAACATTTTTAATATTAGAGCAATCTACAGATATGGAAAAATAGAAGTTTGGGCACATTTACTCAATGTTTTTGACAAACTCTATGCAACAGAAGCATCCTATAACCAATTTAGGCAAGGAAATAATTATATCATTGGTAACCCTCGTGCTTTTCATTTAGGAGTGCGATTGCACTTGTAAAAAAGGAACATATTAAAAACTACTTATCAGTGAAAATGTAGGTGTAAAACTTTTAAAAAATGAAAAACAAAAAATTAAATCAATGGCTATGGAAATGGCATGTAATCGCAGGTCTTATTTCAGCGCCTTTCATCGTGTTGTTGGCAATAACTGGGGGCATATATTTGTTTAAAGATACTTATGAAAAAGGAAGGAAAGACAACGTAGTAAAGGTAATACCTTCAAATAATATTCATTCTTATGAAGAACAGCGAAACGTTGCGGATTCAATTTTAGGAAAACCACATTCAGCAATGATACTCTCTTTCAAAGATTCGCTTGCTACACAATTTATATCAGGAAGTTTTGGGCATAAAAACAGTGTGTATGTAAATCCATATACAAACAAAATTATAGATATAATAGCAGACACCGATGGTGCTATGTATAATATTAGAAAATTGCATGGTGAACTTTTGCTGGGTACAGCGGGTACTCTAATTGTAGAACTTATTGCAAGTTGGATAATGGTACTTTTAATTACGGGAGTTTTTGTGTGGTGGCCGATGAGAAATTGGCGACTACAAGGTTTTTTTGTACCCAGGCTCAATATGGGAAAACAAGTGTTATTCCGTGATCTACACGCTATTATAGCATTTTGGATTTCCACTCTGTTAATACTGGTTTTAGCTGGAGCCTTTCCATGGACGGAGGTCGTGGGTTCTAATTTTAAAAAAGTACAAGAAATAACCAATACGGGATTCCCTAAATCATGGATGGGAGTTGGACTTTCAGAACCATCAAAACAAGATCCAATTCCATTAGATGAAATTGTTTCAAAGGCGAGTACATTAGACTTACCAGGTGAGGTACAAATTGACTTTCCAAAAGGTCCTGCTGGAGTTTATACCGTTGGCAACACCTATTATCCTGATTTGAGCTCACAGGAAAAATTCCATTATAATCAATATTCAGGCGAATTGGTATTGCATCAAAAATGGGCGGATGTCGGTATTCTTATGCGAGCTCGTATGTGGTTTATGGCATTTCATCAAGGTCAATTTGGTGCTTGGAATTGGTGGCTAATGCTATTTATTGCTATTTTTCTTGCGTTATCGAGTGCAGCTGCCATTCTATCGTATTTTTCTAAAAAACCAAAAAACAAATGGATTGTGCCCAAAGTACCGAGAAATTTTCACATTTCTAATGGTGTAATACTCATCATAATACTGCTAAGTTTGCTTTTTCCCTTATTCGGGATTTCCGCACTGATAATTTATGTTTTAGAAAAAAAATTAATAGCGAAAAGCTAATTTTGATGAAAATAATAAAAAGTGGCCTTCACAATTACAATAGTGAGGCCACTTTAAGACCACTAAACTAATAATCATTCCATACTTGCCGTCCTTAAAATGTATGCAAATGTTGGAATAAAAGTTTTCGGTAATTGTTTTAAAATTAATATTTCATGAAATATAGCTAAACGTGCTGTTATACTTGGCATGTCTAAAACCGAAATGGAAATTAAACTTCTAATATTGTTGCCTACAATCATCGATATTAAACTAAAGCTAGAATCGTCATCCTCTACCTTATTAAACTTTTGAAAAGAATTTAGCATTTTTATTGCATCTTCCGCTTTATGCTGGTAATTGTTTTTTACAAAGTCAGAGTGCTCATTAAGAACCGTATACATCATATCCACCAAATTTTGATCCTCCATAGTTTTCAATACTTCAGTATATTCATTGTCCATAACATTAATCAAGTTTGATCTGAAATCGACAGCTGAGAAATAGGCGCGATCCTTTTCGAGTCGCCTGTGAATTTTTCTGTCTATTTCTCTTTGATTTTGGAGAAAAATTGAAATAATTGTTTTTTGTTTAATTTGTGTTTTAGTCATAATAAAGATTTTTAATTTTTATTTTATACAATGACATTTTGAAAAGTTTAATTTTAATTGAAACTTTAACATTCAGAAGGTTTATAAAGCTATACACCAATTATCTGGAGAATGTTGCAGAAATAAATCGTCACGATAAAGTTCTTTGTCTGGTTGAAAAAAAGTAAAACTTGAGAAATAATATGAGAGGAATGTGCAAAATGAATTAAATGTTCATTTTTATACATTTTGAACATTACCTGAATTTCAGTTGGATTGGTACAGTAAGTCGTAAAATAATGTTCAAAATTATTCCGGGGTCTCATTTCTGAAGGTTATATTAGCCCGAAAACAGAGGTATGACGGGCTCTAAATACATTGATTACGATCGTGCATCTAATATTGGACGAAGGTTAATCAAACGTGAAGAAAACAAAAACTTTGGACTTCTAATAATATGCGGTATTAATTTAGGGATGCGAATTAGTGATCTTTTATCTTTAACCTTTGATCAACTTAAGTGTGAAACGTTTAAAATAACCGAAAAGAAAACGGGTAAATTGCGACAATTAAAGGTGAACGATCATATTCGAGATGCTCTCACTTTTTTTAAAGATGACTTAATTTATGAAATGGGTGGCCACGCTTTTACTTCTCAGAAAGGATCAGTTTTCTCCCCCCAGCATGTGAATAGACTTTTGAAGAAAAATCTTAAAGGAAATTTTTCTTCTCATAGTCTTCGAAAGTCATTTGGCCGACGTGTTTGGGACAATGATAATCAAAGTGAAAGATCCCTTATATATCTGAGTGAATTATTTAATCATTCGTCTACTCAAATAACACGTACATATCTTGGTATAAAGCAAGAAGAACTGAATGATATTTATATGAGCTTATGAACTCAATTGAAAAAATGACCCACTCCAGTATTCAAATATCCGCGATTTTGAGCTCTATTTACAACTATCCCAATGTATTAATTGAGCTTGAAAAAAAGTTAAAGCATTTTCAGGTTCATTCCTCATTTGTTGAGTTTACAATTCCAGAAATTACACCATACACCCTCAATGTCCACTTTCACAAATTCAGTAGATCAAAGAAGTACCGCAATATTTGGTATTGCAGATATTACATTTATACTCAGCCGGGGTGCTTGAGCTTCATCAATAAAGATCTAGATTATTCGCATTTTGATGAAACAGTATATAATAGGATTTGTGAAATTGCTAACATGGAGAATGTAATGATAAATATAAATAGTTGATAATGAAATACGCAAATAGAATCGATGAAATTATAACTCCCGTAGCCACAAATTATCCTCACATTTTAAATCAATTAGAAGCTAAAATGGAGGATGTTGTGTTATTAGAAATAGAAAAGAATGATCAGATATATAATTATCACTTCAAATGCTTTAAAAAAATTGAAAAAAATAGCTTTAATTACTTGTTTTATAAATATTCGCCGCAAAAAGGATATGAATTTTTGGAAGACAACGTGCAGTATGGCTACTTAATCAAATTGCTTTATATTGAGATTCAGACATTTTTGAAAATTTCCGAGGTCATGGAAGAAATCAATGAAAGATAAATCTTTCCCTCCTTATCATATTCTAATGAATAAAAATGTAATAGAGAGGTGATAAGCTTAAAACACTTCTATAATATTCTTTTTGTGCACTTTAAAAAAGCGCACAAAAAGAACCTTTTAATTAAATTAATCTATATTAAAATCATTTAACAAATTGAGCATAACGAAATAATGAGATTTTTTTATACTTTTTTTTACAATCTTTTTATGGAATCCTCGTAAGTATTCTTCTGTAGTTCTAATATCTTTATGACCTAACAAATCACGTATAAGATAGCTATCAGTACCTATTTCTAACTGATGCCGCGCAAATGAATGTCGCGCAGTATGACCAACAATATTGATTCCCGATTGCATATATTTGTCTAATGACTTAAGGCTCTCAACATAATAATTCTTACAGGTTTCAAACTTCGCCTTTTGTTTCTTATTAAGAATTTTTCTGGGAGCAAACGATTCATCATTATAAAGATGTTTATTTAATCCTTTTACGATAAATTCTGACGGGTCCTCTTGCTTCTTTTGCTTTATAAGTTGAAGTTGTTCTTTGTAAATTTTTTCATTCAAATTTTCCATGAAATTAACACTCATTTTATAAAATTTAGAACCAACATCAAGTTTACTAAACAAAAATTTATGACGAGATTGATGTCCATTATATGTCATGGAATATTCTTTTCCATCAAGCAAAAACTTATATTTTCGTTTATAATAAAAGTCATAGTATTTCTGAGGATTAATGAAGTAGCACATGTATCTGAGAAGATCTCTACTGACAAAAACAGTTAAAGGGTGTTTAGTTTTGAATTGCGAGAATTGTATAATAGCTTCAGATGAGTCAACCATAATATTCTTGTATCTAATGGTAAACAAATCACTTATTCTCAAGCCTTGTCCAAAAAATTGAACCAGAAATTTCATCCGAGTAATCTCATCAGGAGATTCTCGGGGTATATCAGCGTAAATTAAATCTTTTATATTGTTTATCGTCAAGAACTGTTTGCTTTTGACAGGCACCCCAATTTTTAAACCTTTAAAAGGATCCGTCACGTTTGTAATTAATCCAGCCTCAACTCCCCGATTATAAATAGTCTTTATATGTTTGAAATATTTATGAATGCTTGAAAGAGCTAGTTTTTGATCAATTAAAAAATTTTTTAAATCACTAATGAACCTCTTATTTACCTGTTCGAGCAGTAAATCCTCTTTATTTATTTCTTTTAAATAACGTTCCAGCATGAGGTAAGCGGACCGATAAGACTTTACGGTATCTCGACTTAAAGAACGATCGTAATTTATTATCTGATGGTGATAGTATGCCAGAAACGACTTCGAGATTAAGTTATTATCACTTATTGACAAGCAAGGAGTCTCCTCTAGCTCTTTTATCTCCTTTATCTTATCAGCGAGTAATTTATTCAATCTTACAGATTCGGGATGAGATTTTCTGATTTTATGTTTTCGACGGTTCCAAAATTTTTTGTGAATTTTTTCTCCAACATTGTGAATCGAAGACTTACGATTTAATGTCACTCTTACCCCCAAATATCCATATGAGTCTTGGGTTTTCTTTTTTCTAAAGCATGGTGTTACTGTCATTATATAATAATTATTTTTTTTGGTGTACAACATGTGTACAACTCATTTATCAGTTAATTAGTTAACTGTAATTGTTATACTATCATTAACTACAATTGTTTAACAATAAGAGTGTTAAAATTTTGAAGAATGTATTCGATTCCTGGAGGTACCACATAAACCCGAAACATCTGTTTCGGGTTTTTTGTTTTTTAAATCCTTATTTATAAAGCGTATTTTATTAAAGTTCCAAAAATCTAAATATCTTTATAGCTTCTGATATTAGAACCTGAAAAACATACCGTCTCGGCGCATTTATATGAAACAAGAAGACATCATCAAAGCCATTAATGAAAAGTATAAAGCCTTGGGTGAAAACCCAGACACCTACCTCAAAGGACTTTTACAAGCCAAACCCATAAATTATTGGGATTACATAGAGGTTGATACGCTGCTTTCTCTTCAAAAGCCTCGCACCGATTTTAAAGATGAAAAGATCTTCATCATGTACCACCAAGTTATTGAATTATTGCTTAAGATGGTTAGGCACGAAGTTATTCAGCTTTTTGAGATGGAGGATGTAGATGAAGATGTGTGGCTAGACAAATTTTCCCGCTTAAATCGGTATGTGCATATGCTCATCACTTCATTTGATATTATGAAAGATGGTATGAGTTATGAAGATTATAATATTTTTCGTTCTACATTAACTCCGGCCAGCGGATTTCAAAGTGCTCAATTTAGATATATAGAGATATATTGCACCAAACTAGAAAATTTAATTAATGAAGAAGGTAAAAAGCGACTTCCTGAAAATCCTTCAACCCAAGATTATTTTAAGCACATTTATTGGCGCGATGCCGGTTACAATCATAAAACAGGCGCCAAAACACTAACGCTACGCCAATTTGAAGAAAAGTATCTAGATTCATTTATTTCATTAGCAGAAAAAGTAAAAGGAAACACCCTTGAAGAAAAGTTTCTTGAGCTTAAAAATCCTTCCAAAGAGTTACAAGAAATCATCTTAACATTTGACAAACTCTATAATGTAGATTGGCCATTGGTACATTTAAATACTGCTAGGCATTATTTAGATAAAAAAGGAGAAAACAAAACTGCAACCGGAGGTTCAGAATGGAAAAAATACTTGCACCCCAAGTTTCAGCAACGTAAATTTTTCCCAACACTTTGGAAAGAGGAAACATCGTGAAAATTCAAATTAAACGAGTATATCTAGATGCAGCAAATCGTGATGGGCATCGTATTTTGGTAGACCGCCTCTGGCCTAGAGGCATCAGCAAAGAAAAAGCTAGGCTTGATGACTGGAATAAAGATATAGCACCCTCTTCAAAGTTGAGAACGTGGTTTGATCATAAAAAAGAACGCTTCCCCGAGTTTAAAGAAAAATATAAAAGCGAGCTTTCACAACACAAAGATGCACTCAAAGAGATTGCCGATATTGCAAAACGCAAACAGGTTACGTTACTATACGGCGCAAAAAATGAGGAGTACAATCAAGCAATTGTATTAAAAGAGTATCTAGAGAATACCTTTTAGACTACAATTTTGGCTTTAATTCGTTTTTCTGCCTTTCTTTTAATTGCAGTAAGACGCTTCATAATATCCATCAATTTTGCATCTTTCGTTTTTTTGTATCGCTCATTTAAGGCCAAAATTAATTTTTTTGCTTTTTTTGAAGCAACGATGCGGTCATTGGTAGATTTGAAACTTGTTGTTTCTTCTTCAAATTGTAAGGCTTCGTGTACTATATCCATAGTAATACTTTTTTGTTTTGTTAGCAATTTTTTAAAGAACTAAAAACAAGATAATTCTTGTTTAAAAAGTTGTCTCTTAAAAGGGCTAAATATAATAGCTTCTTACAGCTTAAAATAAATTTAAACAATACTTTAACACTGTAACTTAAGACTATAGATAATCAACTCATTTTTAAAAAAGGCTATTTTTGTATTGATAGTAATTATTAACGAAAGATAAAATTTATGGCTGCGCGTTTTTTTGTTATCATTTTGGTGTTTACGCTCTTTGTTTCTGAAAGTACTTTTTCACAAATTTTAAATGCAGAATCACTTCGAAAGGTTACAGATACTTCTGGGTTTTCAGGTTCGGCAAGTTTAGATTTTCAATTAAAAAGAAATAAAAATGATTTCTTTACTATATCCAGTAATATTCACGTTCAATACAAAATGAACAATCATCTGGTTTTACTCAAAAACGATGTAGATTTTCAGAAAATTGAAGGTGAAAAATTCAGTAATAGTTTAATATCACACCTTCGCTATAATTACAAAATCACTCCTACTCTAGCCTGGGAAGCATTTTTGCAAGGACAGTACAACAAGGTTAATCTTATAAATTTCAGGGGTTTGGCTGGTAGCGGCCCACGCTTTAAATTAACTCAATCTGAAAATTATAAATTTTATCTAGGAACATTACTCATGTATGAATATGAAGAGGTTCTGGATAACGTTACTCCTATACAAAGAGATGTAAGAGGCAGTTTTTATATATCATTTAGTCTATATCCTACTGAGCATATTTCAATTGTTAGCACAACATATTATCAACCAAAAATTGAACAAATAAAAGATTATCGTATCTCTAGTCAATCGTCCCTTGTTGTTGGTCTTTTTAAAAATTTTGCTTTAAAAACAAGTTATACTTTTACTTACGATGCATTTCCGGCCGTTGGAATACCCAATTCTCAATATGATTTTACCACCGGAATCGCCTACACATTTGACTAAGACATGAAAACTTTCGTAAGTTTATTGCGTAACAAGAGACTACTTAATTATATTTACTAAAACAAAACCAAAGAGGTTTATCTTTCGTAACTATACTAAATACCAACTACCATGGCAGATTACTATGATCCAAAAGATCTTCGCAAATTTGGAAAAATAACAGAATGGAGTGAAGAACTTGGTGAAAAATTTTTTGATTACTACGGAAAAGTCTTTGAAGAAGGCAAACTTACAGCTAGAGAAAAATCACTTATAGCATTGGCAGTAGCACATACAGAACAATGTCCCTATTGCATTGACGCATACACTAAAGACGCTTTACAACGCGGGGTAACCAAAGAAGAAATGATGGAAGCCATTCACGCAGGAGCTGCCATTAAAAGTGGAGCAACACTTGTACACGGTGTGATGATGATGAATAAAGTAAACAAACTTGACGGATAATTTATGACAAAACTTAAAACACAATCCCTTCATAAACGAAACAGCGAACTAGCTCAAGCCAATAAACAGTTAGAAAAATTATCTAACGGTATTTTTGCAAATGGCGAATTACCCACTTTTGCAAAAAAAATTGAAGAATCAGGGCAATTTCCCATGAAACCCAAAAAGCTAGAAATACTTCAAATTAATGTTGGGTACATGTGTAATCAAACGTGTGATCATTGCCACGTAGATGCCGGTCCAGACCGTAAAGAAATCATGACTTGGGAGACTATGGAGCAGTGCCTTGAAGTTATAAAAAACACCGGCGCTCATACACTAGACCTTACAGGTGGCGCCCCAGAAATGAACCCCAATTTTAGACGTTTTGTTGAAGAAGCTAGTAAAGCAGGAATTGAAGATTTTATAGTTCGAAGTAATCTCACTATCATCCGTGCCAATAAAAAATATTATGACTTACCTCAATTTTTCAAAAAACATAATGTACACGTCATAAGCTCTATGCCACACTGGACGCGTGGTAAAACAGATAAACAAAGAGGGGAAGGCGTTTTTGACATGTCAATTAAAGCATTACAAGAATTAAATGCCGTAGGTTATGGTATGCCCGATAGTGATCTGCGTTTAGATTTAGTTTACAATCCTAGTGGTGCCTTTTTACCAACAGATCAAGCAAATATGGAAAAAGATTTCAAAAAAGCTTTATTAGAAGATTTTGGCATCTATTTTCACAACTTGTTTGCGATTACCAATTTGCCTATTGCTCGGTTTTTAGACTTTTTAATTGCTTCAGAAAATTATGAAGACTACATGTATCAACTAGTTGACGCCTATAATCCTGCAGCTGTTAAAAATGTAATGTGTACCAATACCATATCAATTAGCTGGGATGGCTGGTTGTATGATTGCGATTTTAACCAAATGCTCGATTTAAAAGTGGATAGCAAGGTTAAGCATATTTCAGAATACAATGAAGACGTCTTAAACGACCGAAATATCATCATTTCTCAACATTGCTACGGTTGCACAGCCGGCGCAGGAAGTAGTTGTCAAGGCTCTGTAGCAGATTAACAATGACCCAATCAAAAACTGCCATATTAATATTTGCCCAATCTGCTCAACAGGAACAAGTTGCAAAACCTTTTTCTGAGTCAGGCACCTTATTTGGCCAGCTCAATAAACAAACACTCAGTAAGGTTAAAAAAACCAAACTCCCATTTTTTCATTTTTCTGAAAAGGAACAAGTAGGAAATACTTTTGGAGAGCGATATGTTAATGCTATACAAGCAGTTTTTAACAAGGGATTTAAAAACATCATCACCATTGGTAACGATACGCCGCACTTGCAAACAAGGCACATTGTTGAAACCAATAAAAAACTACAAAACAATCCGGTAGTTTTAGGACCTTCAAAAGACGGAGGTTACTATTTAATGGGATTACAAAAAACGCATTTTGACGCATCTCTGTTTTTAAAATTTCCTTGGCAAACAAGAGCTTTAAACCAAAGTTTTGCTATTGCGTTTGAAAACAAAAACACAAAAGTTACTTGGCTTGAAGTACTTACAGATATTGATTCTGTTTCAGATATTAGACACATTTTAGACAGTTTTAAAGTTCTCTCAATCAGCCTTAAAAAACTACTTTACAAACTAGTTCAATCTGAAAAAATTTTAGCACAATTTGCTTCTATTTTTTTTCAGAGATTATCTACACAAACACCTTTTAATAAAGGTTCTCCCTTTCTAGCTTCATAAATAAGTTTACGTATTCATAGTACGTTTACTCTTGCTGAATTTTTTTCGGCAACACAATTATCCTATTTACAAATCAACCTATTTTTATGAAGCAATTATACATAGGCTTGTTGTTTATAATTACCACTACAATAAGCTTTTCACAAACTTTGGTTACCGGCTCTGTCATTGATGCTAAGCAAGGCACAACCATACCTTTTGTAAATGTCGTTTCTAGCAATGGCGAAGCAACAACTACAGATGAAAATGGAAATTTCAAAATTGAAATTTCTTCAACAAAAGACATATTAACCGTTTCTTCTATTGGTTACATTACCAAATCTATTTCAGTAGGAAACCAATCAGAAATTAAGATTGTATTAGAAGAAGCCACTACCAGTCTCGATGAAGTAGTTGTCACTGCTCTAGGCCTTGAAAGAAAAACAAAAGAGCTGGGGTATTCTGTACAGTCCATAGAAGCAGAAGGAATAAGCGATGTAAAGGCTGTTAATTTTCTTGATAATTTAACGGGAAAACTAGCCGGGGTTACTATTTCACAGGGTGCCACAGGTGTAGGTTCATCTTCAAAAATCACTATTAGAGGTGAAGCCTCTTTTTCAAACAACAATCCTTTATTTGTTGTCGATGGTACACCTATTAACAATGAAACGGTATTTAATTTTACTAATGAAGCTGCAGCCGGATTTCAAGAAATTGACTTCGGAAACGGTGCTATGGAAGTAAATCCAGATGACATTGAATCTGTCACTGTACTTAAAGGGCCTAGTGCTGCTGCCTTGTATGGAACACGCGCCTCAAACGGAGTTATTGTTATTGAAACCAAAGATGGGAGTAAATCACAAGGAATGGGAATAAGTATTAACAGTTCGCTTTTTATAGAAACTCCATTCAAACTTCCTGAATTTCAAAATGAATATGGTCAAGGTAATGGAGGCCAATTTGAATATGTTGATGGTCTTGGTGGCGGAATTAACGACCTCATTAGTTATTCTTGGGGACCACGGCTAGATGTGGGTAATTTAATTCCTCAGTATGACAGCCCCGTGATTCTTCCCGACGGAACAGTAGTTCGCGGTGGTGACACTTCTTTATATAGTGGTTTACCTATTACTCCTACCCCTTTTGTTTCGCACCCTGACAATTTAAAAGATTTTTATCGCACAGGGATTACTACTATAAATAACGCATCGGTTTCAAATAGTTTTTCAACAGGAAACTATCGTTTATCATTTACCGATTTAAGAAGTGACGGTATTATACCCGGAGTTAATCTAGACAGACAGACCGTTGCTGCAAAACTTGGTTTTCAACCTACCAATAAAACTACTTTTAATGCCTCTGTAAGCTATGTGAATTCTGGTAGTGACAACCGTCCCTCAAATGGATATGGTAGTGAAAACGTAAATTATGCTTTGGTTGCTTGGGGTCCACGCTCATTAAATATTCAAAATATGCGTAATTATTGGCAACCCGGTCTAGAAGGAGTACAACAATACTCGTTTAACTATACGTATTTTGACAACCCTTATTTTACACTTCTTGAAAACAGAAACTCATTTAATCGCGATCGTGTCTTCGGAAATATTTCGGTAACACAAGACCTTACAGAACACCTGAGTATTTCTTTACGGTCTGGAATGGATTATTCTTCTGAAAAAAGGCAATTCAGACGTGCTTTTAGTAGCAATCGTTTCAAAAATGGCGGATATGCAGAACACGATGTCTTTTTTAGAGAAGTAAACACCGATTTTTTAGTTAATTATGACCACATCTTTGGAGATGTTTCGGTAGATGTTTCAGTAGGAGGCAATCGTCTAGACCAAACAGCTTCTACCAAACAATCGCAAACAGTAAACCTCGCTCAGCCGGGTATTTTTAATTTAAACAATGCCGCGTCACCCATTGAAGTATTTCAATTTGAAAGTAAAAAAAGAATCAATTCGTTCTACGGAATTGCCAAATTGGGATATAAAAATTATCTCTACCTAGATTTAACTGCCAGAAATGACTGGTCGAGTGCATTGGCAACACCTTTTTCTGTAGATGGTACTTCTTTCTTTTATCCTTCTGCTTCGGCAAGTTTTGTACTATCAAATGCTACAAAAGTACCCGACGTTTTTTCATTTGTAAAACTAAGAGCCAGTGTAGCACAAGTAGGTAATGATACGGCACCGTATCAAACATCTGGCGCATTTGTTTCGCAAACCCCTTATCTAGGTCAGCCAACATTTAGTGATCAAAATTTTATACCCAATCCAAACTTAAAGCCCGAACAAACTACGTCTTATGAATTTGGCGGAGACATCCGGTTATTTAACGATCGATTGCGTTTTGATGTAACGTATTATAATGCTGTAACCGAAGATCAAATAATTTCATTACCCATAGGTATTTCTTCAGGATACAACCAACAAGTAATCAATGGCGGAAAAGTGCGTACCCAAGGTGCAGAAATCATTGCTGGCATTACCCCTATTAAAAATGCCAACTTTAGCTGGAATACTCTGTTTAATTTCAGTACTAATAAAGCCGTAGTAGAAAATCTTCCGCAAAGTTACGGCCGCTTAACATTGGCATACAATAGAATTTATGACAGCGCCAATCAAACTGTTTGGTTTCAAGTTGAAGAAGGAGGCGAGCTAGGTGACATTTATGGAACCGGTTATACCAAAAATGAAAATGGAGATTTTATCATCGATGAAAACGGAAACTACATAGCAGATAATGAACTAAAGAAAATAGGTAATTATAATCCAGATTTTATGTTGGGGTGGAATAATGATTTTCAGTATAAAAATTGGAACCTCAACTTTTTATTTGATTGGCGACAAGGAGGTGAACTAGTTTCAAGAACACGAGCTCTAGCAACTGTTGGTGGTCAACTAGCTGAAACTACACCACGCCCTGAAGAAGGTATTGTAGCCAATGGTGTTGTGAATGTTGGCACGCAAGACAATCCAGAATATGTACCTAACACAACTGCAATTTCAGCAGAGAGTTATTACCGCCAGTTTTATGATCGTAACCACGAAGAGAACAACGTTTATGATGCCTCTTATTTAAAATTAAGACAGGTTTCTATTGGTTATACATTTAAACTCAATAACGGTTTTTTAGGATTAGAAGAAGGCGGTAAAGTAAGTTTTACACTTATTGGCAGAAATCTATTTGCGTTTTCAGAAATACCCCATTTTGATCCAGAACAATTGGCCGTGCAAGGTAACGGCTTTGTAAGCGGTGTTGAAGATATGAGCTACGCTACTAGCAGAAGCATCGGTTTTAAAGCCGGAATTAATTTTTAAGATGATAATTATGAAACATACAGTCTATATATTCAGTTGCATCATATTGCTTTTTACAAGCGGATGCACCAAAGATTTTGAAGAAATCAATACAAACCCAAATGCTCCAAACTCAGTACAACCCTCCTTATTGTTGCGACAAGTTATCTATGACTATGGTGAACAAATGAGTTATGAAGGTTTTGTAGCGGGCGATTTATTGTCACAGCACCGTACAGCACTCGATTTTAATTTATTCGATCGTCACGCTTTAAAATCACCACAACTAGGTGGAAATCCTTGGCCTATTTTTTATACCAACTTACGTGACAATCAAATTATCATTGAGCAATCACAAACCGTAGAAACCTTTTCGGTGTATGAAGGACCCGCTTTAATTTTAAAAGCTTACATGACAGCAGGACTTACTGATTTGTTTGGTGACGTTCCCTATTCTGAAGCGTTTAATGGGGTTGACGGTACTGTAACACCAAAGTATGATAAACAAGAAGATATTTATTTAGCCGAAGGAGGAATTATCGATAACCTCAACAAAGGAATAGCAGCCATTCAACGCTATGAAGATGTTATTCCGCTAGAAGGTGATATTCTTTTCAACGGAAATTTAGAAAGTTGGATCACTTTTGCCAATTCATTAAAAATTAAACAACTACTTCGTATTTCAGAAAAAAGAGATGTTTCGGCTCAATTGCAGACCATTTATAACCAAGGAAATTATATTAAAACGAATGATCAAAATGCAATTTTCAATTTTACCAATACAGATCCTAATAGCTTTCGGTTAGCACAATTAAGGATTGGCGATTTCAATAATTTTGTTCTTTCAGAAACCATGGAAGAAGTTTTAAAAACCCTGGAAGACAATCGCATAGGACAGTTTTTTCGTCCGTTTGAAAATTCAGAAACTAATGAGTACAATGGATTGATTAACGGAATTGATGCTTCAAACACTTCTATTGAATTGGCAAACTTTTCCTTGGCAGGAACTGCTTTTAGAGAAGACACCTCAACACTAGACGCCAATTTTTTAACAGCTTGGGAAACCTATTTTAATCTAGCCGAGGCTGCACAAAAAGGTCTTATTGCTGCAGATGCGCAGAGTTTGTATGAAACCGGAATACAGTTGGCGTTTGATTATTGGCAAACCGAAATACCTTCAAATTACTTGACAGGCCCCGCAGCTTACAATGCTTCGGGATCGACACCGCTTCAGCAAATTATTACACAAAAATGGATTGCAAATATTATTAATGGTTATGAAGGATGGATAGAATGGCGCCGAACCGGTTTTCCTGAATTTAAACCTGTAGCAGCAAGTTTAAACAATGGTGTAATTCCTGTAAGAATGCCCTATCCTGCTGAAGAAGAAGCTTTAAATGCAGAAAATTATGAGCAAGCCGCTGAGGCAACGAATGGAAATAGTATTAATGTTCCCGTTTGGTGGGATGAATAATAATATGTAAATGAATGTTTCAATCTGGCAATGGGGTTTAATAATAGCTTCTAGTTTAATTCTGTTTTTGTTATCGCCTTTAGCCAAAACACCTAATCAGTTTTTTAAGGCAACGCATCGCCAAAAAGCTCCTTCTGCTTTTTGGCTTATGGGTAGTTTAATTATCTCCTGGATTTTTGCCAAAAGCATTACCAATGCAGCAAACTTGGGATTAGAGTTTGGCATTGTAGGTGGCATTGCCTATGCAGGGTATTATCTATCGTTTGCGGTCGCCGGAGTTTTAATATACCAACTAAGAGTACAAGGAGGCTTTAAAAGTATTCATGATTTTTTGACAAACCGATTTGGAAAAGGAGCTATGGCGCTTTTTTCAATATTGATTGCTATTAGACTTTTTAATGAAGTGTGGAGCAACACCATTGTTATAGGTACTTATTTTGGCGATCAAGGAAGTACCCCATATTACTGGGCAATTTTAGTATTTACAATACTCACTCTTGCATATGCTATTAAAGGAGGATTGAGCAGTTCTATTTTTACAGATGTGATTCAAATGGGGCTTTTTGCTGTATTGCTTATCATTATTTTGGGCGCTATTTTTTCTTCGGAAGATTTTACCGTAAATGAAGTGGTTACATCAGGTAGTTGGAGTTTTGATTTGGGATTAAACTTATTTTTTGCAGCAATCATACAATCGTTTAGCTATCCTTTTCACGATCCAGTTTTAACAGACAGGGCTTTTATAAGTTCTCCAAAAATTACCAGAAAGAGCTTTTTATGGGCCAGTTTAATAGGAGCTATCTGTATAATATTATTTAGTATTATCGGTATCTACGCACAATCACAAGGAATGAAAGGTCAAGCGGCGGTTGAAGTAGGTAAAGCATTTGGGATTGTCATATTATTGGTTATTAACTTTATTATGATTACTTCTGCGGCTTCTACCCTAGATTCAACCTTTTCGTCTTTTTCAAAATTACTTGCGGTAGATTTAAAAATGGGAGCAAACCTCACCTTTGGTAGAGCAGCTATGGTAGGTATTGCAGTTTTAGGAACTATTCCAGTTTTTTTGGATGCTGAAATACTATCGGCAACTACCATATCAGGAACTATGGTTATTGGACTCACTCCTATTTTTATATTTTGGAAACTTCCGGCCCCTAAGGTAAGCTTTTATCTAAGTGTTGTCTGTGGGTTGATTTTTGGTTTTTTATTGGTTTTTGAAGTATTTCCGAAGCAATTCATCTTTACTGAAGGAAAATATGCTGAACTTCTTTGGATAAATATTTGGGGCGTTTTAAGCTGTATCATTTTATATATATCACCTATATGGATAAAAAAATTGAATCTATAACTATACAAGGAAATATTCTGCTTTTTGGTGGCGTATATAGCAATTTACAAGCTCTTGAAAAGCTAAAACGTATTGCTGAACAAAACAATATACCTGCAGAAAACTGCATCTGTACCGGAGACATTGTTGGGTACTGTGCTCAACCGGAAGAAACCGTACAATTGTTTAAGCTTTGGGGCGCCAGAAGTATTGCCGGTAATGTAGAAATACAACTTAAAAATGGTGCTGAAGATTGTGGTTGCGACTTTAAAAAAGGATCTCGTTGTGATAGCTTTTCTCAACTGTGGTACCCATTTGCACAAAGTAAACTTTCCAAAAGCTCATTAAAATTTATTTCAAATTTGCCAGATCATATACAGTTTCAGTATGCTAATAAAAGTGTAACCGTTGTTCATGGTGATTGGTTTAACGTTTCAGAATTTATTTTTAAATCTACTCCTTGGCATCGCAAACAAACTACTTTTGATGCTAGCAAAAGTGACATTATTATTGCCGGCCATTGTGGATTACCTTTTAAACAACATCACGCCGAAACTAAAAATCTTTGGATAAACCCAGGAGTAATAGGCATGCCTGCAAATGACGGAACCCCCGATGTTTGGTATGCTATTTTAAGCCAGAAAAATGACACCATTGTTGTTAACCATTTTTCTATGAGTTATAATCATAAATTGACAAGCTCATTGATGCAAAATAGTTTGCTTCCGCAAGAATACGCAAGAACGATTATTACCGGTATTTGGGACAACACTGAAATTTTGCCACCTGTAGAAAGTGGTTTACAAGGCTTTGGAATTGAACCCTAAATTATAACAACTAAACACTCAAAACCTTCGTAAATAAGGTTAACATTATGTACTTTTAAAGTTGAAACCAATATGAAATACGTTCTTTATTTATTCTTTTTTTTAGTATCGTTTACGAGTGTTGCGCAACGCACATTACAAGACGTTTTACAACAATATAACACCCGTAGCATCCCTTATATTTCTGTTGAAGAGTTACGCATGTTACAAATGAATGATTCTGTGGTTATTCTAGATGCCAGAGAAAAAGAGGAGTTTGACGTAAGCCATTTGAAATCTGCAAAATTTGTTGGATTTTCAACCTTTTCAGAAGAAAACATTTCAGAAATACTAAGCGATAAAAACACGCCTATTGTAGTGTACTGCTCCTTGGGGATACGTTCAGAGAAAATCGCTGAAAAGCTTAAAAAAGAAGGATATACCAATGTAGAAAATCTCTACGGAGGCATTTTTGAGTGGAAAAACAAAGAATATCCCATCGTTGATAAAGAAGAGAAAAAAACGGATAGTATTCACGGTTTTTCAAAAAATTGGAGCAAATGGCTTCACAACGGAATTATAATTTTTAATTAAAACCTATGGGTTTATTTACAAAAAACAATGTTGGCGGCGATGAAGACTTGGCCAAAGATTTTCATTTTCCTACTTCAAAAAAAGCATTACTAATTTTTACAAGAAATCCTGAACTGGGAAAGGTAAAAACTCGATTAGCCACCAGTGTTGGTGATGAGTCTGCTTTAAAAATATATACCTTTCTTTTACAACACACTGCAGAAATAACAGCACCTGTAGATGCAGATAAATTTGTTTTTTACAGCGAGGCCATTCATAAAGATGATACGTGGAGTAATGATGTATACAGTAAAAAATTACAACAGGGCGACGACCTAGGAATACGAATGTACAACGCTTTTACCGAAATCTTTTCCCTAGGGTATGATCAAGCAATTATTATAGGAAGTGATATGTATGATTTAAATTCAAGAGATTTAAACAGCGCTTTTTCAGCACTTAAAGACCACGATTATGTAATAGGACCTGCCGAAGACGGCGGTTATTATTTGTTGGGAATGAAACAGCCTAATCAAGCTCTTTTCAGTAAAAAGGAATGGGGAAAAGATTCTGTATTGCAGGCTACTCTTGAGGATTTAAAAAATGAAAGCGTTAAAAAACTTGAAGAAAGAAATGATGTTGATTTTTATGGAGACATTAAAGATATTGAAGCCTTTCAAGAATTTTTACCCGATTATTTAGACACCGATTTTTAAAAAACAAAATACTTATGCTAAAATCTATAAGAGAAACCGCCAATTACTTAAAAGAAAAGGGTTTTGACACCCCTGAGATAGGAATTATCTTAGGAACCGGTTTGGGCAAACTTCTAGAAAATGTAGAAATTCAAAGTGAAGTAAGCTATAATCACATTCCCAATTTTCCAACTGCTACAGTAGAATTTCATAAAGGAAAACTCATTTTTGGAATGCTTGGCGGAAAAAAAGTAGTGATTATGCAAGGTCGTTTTCATATTTATGAAGGCTACTCGTTGCAAGATGTAACATTCCCTGTTCGGGTTATGAATGAACTAGGTATAAAACATCTTTTAATAAGTAATGCTTCCGGAGCGGTAAACCTTACTTTTAAAAAAGGTGAAATCATGTTGATTGATGACCACATTAATTTACAAGGAAGTTCGCCCTTAGCCATCCGCGGAATTGAAAAAATGGGTGAACGTTTTGTTGATATGAGCGCTCCGTATGATCCCAAAATGAATTCGTTGCTTGAAGAAATAGCTTCAGAAAAAAACATAACAATACATAAAGGTGTTTATGCTAGTGTAGTAGGCCCACAATTAGAAACGCGAGCTGAGTATCGATATTTGAAAATTATTGGAGCCGATGCTGTGGGTATGAGTACAGTACCAGAAATTATTGTTGCTAATCATTTAGGACTTCCGGTTTCTGCTTTATCTGTATTGACAGATGAATGTGATCCAGATAACTTAAAACCTGTAGATATTTCAGATATTTTGGCAATGGCAGCAAAAGCTGAACCTAATATGATCACCCTTTTTACTGAATTGATAAAAAGGTTATAGCATCAAAACGATTGCATAAAATCTTCTTTAAAAACTATTTTAAGTTTTGAAACAACCTCCTCTGCGTTTTCTTTACTGAATACCATTGGAGGTTTTATTTTTAATACGTTATAATCTGGACCGTCTGTACTCATTAACACTCCCAAAGTTTTCATTCTATCTGAAAGATACGCAGCATGTTCCGGTAGGGGTTTTTTATTTGAAGTAGTTAACTCAAAACCTAAAAAAAGTCCTTCGCCTCTTACATTTCCAATGATAGAAAATTCTTTTTGAAGCTCAAGCAACTCAGATTTTAGATAGTTGCCTATTTCAAAAGCATTTGCTTGTAAGTTTTCTTCTTCTATTACTTGCAATACAGTACGGCCAATAGCACACGAGACGGGGTTGCCACCAAAAGTATTGAAGAACTCCATTCCTGTATTAAATTTTTCCGCCACTTCTTTGGTACAAGCTACAACTGCCAATGGATGACCATTTCCGGCAGGTTTTCCCATTGTAACAATATCGGGTATTACATCAAATAACTCAAAAGCCCAAAATGTTTTCCCCATTCTTCCGAAACCTGTTTGCACTTCATCTGCAATACAGATTCCACCAACACTACGAACAGATTTATACACTTCTTTAAAATAGTTTTTTGGCGGTACAATTTGTCCGCCGCAACTAATCATAGATTCGCCAATAAAAGCAGCAATGCTTCGGTTTTGTTTTTTTAACTCTTCAATGGTTTTTGAAGCATATTCGGAGTAAGCCAAACCACAATTATCTCCTGTATGTTTGCCTCTAAAAGAATCTGGTAAAGGCAAAATATGAGTGTGTTGGGGTTTTGCAAACCCACCTTTTCCGTCAAACTTATATGAGCTTACATCCATCACAGCATTGGTATTACCGTGATATCCGGTTTCTATGGCAAGAATGTCTTTTTGATTTGTACTTGTTTTTGCCATTCGTAATGCGAGTTCATTAGCCTCGCTACCTGAGTTTACAAAATGCAGCACTGAAAGCTCTTTAGGCAGTTTTTTTAATAGTGCTTTGGCGTATTTTATAATTTCAGAATGTAAATAACGTGTATTGGTATTAAGCACAGCCATCTGCTGCTGTCCGGCAGTAACAACTTTGGGATGTTGGTGCCCTACGTGATTAACATTATTGGCTGTATCAATATATTTTTTACCATCAGAATCTATTAAGTAAACACCTTCTCCCCTTACAATGTTTAAAGGAGTAGTGTATGAAAGGCTTAATCCTTTTCCTAAATGATCGTTACGGAACGATATTATTTCTTGATTGGTATAGTTTTCAAGTATATTTTGAGTTTTTTCAGTAAAAAGGAGTCCGGGGTTTTGGCAAATGCTTTTCCAAACATTTTTTTCAGTAGGAAATGCTACGCCAGGAAAATTTTCGGTATTACCTAATAAATCAAGCATTACTTGAAAATGAAGGTGTGGTGTCCAAATTCCATTTTCAGAAGCATCTCCTATGTAGCCTATTAAATCACCTTTTTTTACTTCTTGACCTATAGTTGTAAGCGTTAATGATGACAATGTTAAATGCCCATAGAGTGTGTAAAATTGACCTGCTTCAAATTGGTGCTCCAAAACCAACAACGGCCCGTAATCTTTTAAATAATCGTTATGATGTAATATTACTACTTTTCCGTCATAGGCAGCGTGAAGTGGTGTTTTGGCATCTACCCAAAAATCGGTTCCCAGATGCACGGTACGATATTGCGGACCGTTATTTCCGTCCATCATAAAGGCTTTTGTGGTATAGAAAGGTCGGGTTTCTAAATACCCGTTTGCCAAAATACTTTTGGGGTATTTCTTTTCAATTTGTTTTAGTTTGTATTCAGTAATATCGGTATCGCTATACTCTTCTTTGTTTCCCAGCCACGTGCTACCAATACTCATATCTACATTTACTACATTTTGTATTTCAATTGTTGGGAAAAGCGTGTTAAGCGAAATTTTATTTTCTTGCACCCATTCTTGAAACTGATGCTCTTTTGGGTGAGGTGTGTATCCACATGCATTTCGGAAGGTATACAACACAAAGTTTTCATAGGTTCCGTACCAGTGTTTTAGCAACTGCCACGCATCGTGCTCACTAATGAAGTGGTATACATTTTTTGAAACATCTGCTCTACGCAAGGCTGCTTTTGTTACAGTAGTGACAAGACGCATGCCTACAAGTGTGTAAAGGCATTCCAGTTCTTTTTCTGACAGCATATATTCTGTATGGTAGCCTTTAACAACTTCAACAGCAGCTGCAAGCGGATCTGGTGTATTCATGATAGCATATGCAATAGCAATGGCAAGATCATTAACGGTTTGTGTGTAAACAGCATCACCAAAATCAATAATACCGGTAACTTCTGGGTTTTTTAAATTTTCTGAAACCAGTACGTTATAATCATTAAGATCATTGTGCACGACACTTTTAGGGAGTGATTGATAGCTAGGTTGCAGTTCTAAAAATCGTTTCTGAAAAAAGGAAACCATATCCTTTTCAATATCCTTGAAAAGGTCGGTATATTTTTTGGTCCAAAGAGAATCGGTTAAATTCCAATCAAAACTTCGATGCGCTTCTTGATGGTCAAAATCTTGTAGGGCCTTGGTAAGCGCTCCAGCCTTTTTTCCTAAGCTAAAACGCAAGGTAGAAGTTCTAGGGTTAACGTTTGCCCAAAGACGCCCCGGCAACCAGGTTAATACACGAACTGTTTTTAATTCTCCCGTAGTTTGTACAAAAGTTTCTGCTTCTTGATGGATGTTGTGATAAATCTCAGGAAGGTTTACAGAGGCTTTTTTAGTTGCAATATGATTTAAAAGTGCTGTTTGAAACTTTAAAAAATCAATGGCGGTATCTTGAGCCGAAACTTTTAATAAATAATGTGTACCGTTTTTGGTAGTAAGTTTAAAATTTTCATCTTCATCACCTTGTAAGGGAGTAGCTTGTACATTAAGATTATAATACTCAAGAGCTATTTGAGAAGCAGTTTCGGTAGTCATTTTTGTATTACATTTGACTAACAATATTACTGAAATTTAACTTCAATCTAAAAGTTATAGTATCAAGAAATTGCTATAAAACACCTTTCTGTTTTTTGTAAAACGCATCGGCTTGCAATTGCATAAGCTCTCTGGCTTTTTTGCGTTTATAATCATATAATTCTTGTTCTTCAGCAATATCTGCATACACTTTATTGTTTATCTCTCGATCTGTTGACACCAACACTTCTCTTTGTGCTTTTTGCTGACTTACCCAAGATTTTGAGGCGCTCTCTTGTTCTTCTAGTTTTAAGTCATATGCTCCTTTTGGTGATAATAATTTAGCTATTATTGGTGATGTTTCAATAGCTAGGAAGAGTAAGAAAATAAAAAATGATGGTAACCACGGTAATTTATCTAAAGCATTAACACGAGCCATTAAACCATCAAAGCCGTCAATTACAGGTTGTGTTTCTGTAACTTTGGTTTGATACTCGCTTGAAAGGGTTGCTATTTGATTTTCTAGGTTGGTAATTTTTTCGGCATTTGTAGTACGCAAGTCTTGTAACGCAGCTAACTCGGCATCGTGTTTTTCGCGTTTCTCTTTGTATACCGGTCCTTTACCTACTAGTTCGGTTCCTTTTCTGCCTTCAGCTTCGGCGATATAAGTTTCATAAAGTGTATTTACTTCAGTCTCTTTATTGGTCACTTCATTTTTGAGTGCATCTATTTCAGCGTTTAAAGCTTCAATTGTAGGTGTGTATTGTAAGGCCAATTGATCCTTATTGGCTAACGTCATATCGTTTTTTTCTTCAAGAAGGACTTGATTAATTTCCTTTTCAAAGATTTTCATTTCGAGGGGTTTTGAAATAACTATCGCTATAATAACAGCCAAAAGAATTCGAGGTGAAGCTTGAATCAATTCATCAAAGAAGTTATCTCTTTTTTTGATAGTTGAAACAATAAATCGATCAAGGTTAAAAATAAGTAAGCCCCAAATAATTCCGAAGAAAATAGCTGTAAACAAGTTATCAAACACGGTATAGAGCGCGTATGAACCTGCGACAGCAGCCATCACAGCCGTAAAAAAAACAGTAGCTCCAATGCCTGCATACTTGGTGCGTTCACCCGGTGAACATTCTGATAAAATGGCCGTATCAGCGCCCGAACAGAAAATAAAAAAACGTTGTAACATAAGTTGATTAATTTTGATTGACAGACTATTAGAACGTCAGTTTTGGTTAATTGTTACAAAAAAAGGTCTAGAATTTTCTAGACCTTTTAAATACCGTACTACCTTTTTGTTTAACAACCGTTCAACTGTACTTTTGGATATTTGCTCACATCAATAGATGCCTCCTTATTTTTTTTTACCATTTTAACAGCTTCATCTGCACTATACTCGTGTGGTCCTATGTAAAATGTAGCTCCTTTTTCTGCCAATTCTTTAATGTATTCTACAAGATTAGAATTTGGTTTTGGAGGTGGTGGTGGCGGGTATATTGCACTAGCAGCTACCTTTGGTGCCGGAGGTGGCGGCGGGATATTTGCCTTGCTGTCACTCTCGCCTTTCTTAGTCTTTTTTGGTGGTTTAGGCACATCTGGAGCAGGTGGTGGTGGTGGAATTAATAACGTTGCACCTTTTTTATATCTAGCATAGTCTGTTTTTTGAAACTCAACTTCTAGTTTTTTCAAATATTCTTTACTTGCACTTGCTATGAGTATAGAAGGTACTGCTCGTTCAAAATCATCTTTATCCCAATCTTCAGTAACAGCATTCAGGTCATCTTTAAAAGTTTTGATACTTGATTTTTTCCCATTAATAGTTACACTATTGATGTTGATCATTAGTACAAAAGTTTTTTCATTGTTTTTTATTGCCCCTTCTAGATATTCTTGAGCATAGGTATCATATCTTCCTATTTTGTTTTCCAAATAACACTCCGGAAAAGGTTGAGCATTTTCCTTTTGTTCATTGGTCATACGCTTGTAAACAGACTCTAAAACCTCAAGATCTTTAACAGGTATCTTCCGGTCTTCAATAGCTATAGCATTGTACTTTTTTGCCAGTGTGTTATACGCTTTAAGTTGTTGTTTTGTCGCTTTTTCTTTGTTATCAGTTTCAAATTGAGTGACAGGCACTTCTTTTACAACTGTTTGTTTACTGCTAAAACCATATAGCATTAATACAACTAACGGCAGTAATACTAGACTTCTAAGCCAAAAAGACTTTTTTGATGTTTGTGTTTTCATAACTGTAAATCGTTTTTTGAATGATGAATAATTGATTGAATGTGCCAAAGATGGCGTGGTAGCATGTGATGAGTATGCTAATAATAATTTTTGATAGGTTGAGGTTTGCGTTCCTTTGTTTAATACTGCTCTATCGGCTAAAAATTCGTGGTTTAATTGAATACTTTTTTTCAGAAAAACAAATAGAGGATTGAACCAAAAAACCACGTGAAGCAATTCTACAAAAATAATATCTACGCTATGCTTTTGTTGAGCGTGAGCTTGTTCATGCAATAAAACTTCTTTAGGAATTTGATTTGACTCATACTTTGTTTTATTTAAAAATATGTAGCTGAAAAATGTATGTGGTGTGATTTTTTTCTGAATCAAGACGTGAAAGAAACTATTTTTCTTCACAATGGAATTATGTTTTATTTTTTTCAGAATTGCAAAAAGGTTTTTTCCAAACCGAAAAGCAAAAAACACCACTCCTGCTCCATACAAAATCCAGAGAATTAAAGGCCAAAAAGTATTTGAAGCAGTAGCAACCGAATGGTCAATAGTAGTTGTATGAACCCCAACCAATTCATTCGTGGTTTGTGGCACCTCAACATAATGAGTAAATGTCACAAGCGGAATTAAAAAGGAAAGTAAAATTCCTGCTAGTAAATAAAATCGTTTAAATGTGTGCGCACTTGTATTTTCTAACAAAAGCTTGTAAAACCCAAAGAAAATAAACAGACACGCTACAGTTTTTAATACATACCACTCCATATTATTTTTCTTTTAATTGTTGGTCTATTATTTTTTTTAAGTCTTCCAATTCTGCTTTGCTAAGGTCTGTCTCTTGTGTAAAAAATGAAGCAAATTGAGAAGCGCTATCATTAAAGAAGTTTTTAATCATTCCGTTTACTTGTTTTGAAAAGTAATCCTTCTTTTTTACCAATGGAAAATATTCTCTAGAACGGCCCTTTTTATTATAATCCACAAAGTTTTTTTCTTGCATACGCTTTAAAAGTGTTGCAACTGTTGTTGGAGCCGGTTTTGGCTCTGGATATGCATTGATTAAGTCTTTCATAAATGCTTTCTTCTGTTTCCACAAAAGTTGCATAAGTTGCTCTTCAGAATTTGATAATGCCATACCTCTAAAAATTATTAACTCTACAAATGTAGAATAAATATTTAATTCTACAAACATAGAACTAGTTTTTTTCAGAAAAATACTAATTCGCTACCTGAAGAATTAAAGTATCTTTACACCCAAAATAAAAAGTATGAGTCTAGAACGTGATCTATTTAAACGAGCAAACAGCAGTTGTGAACTATGCAGTGCTGGTGAAAACCTAAATGTGTATTCGGTTCCAGATTCTCCAAAAGACGGTATTGACGCCAGTATTTTAATTTGCTCAATTTGTAAAGCGCAAATTGAAGATGAGACCAAACGTGATCCAAATCACTGGCGTTGTTTAAATGACAGTATGTGGAGTACCACTCCGGCAGTACAAGTAATGGCTTGGCGCATGCTTCAACGATTAAAACACGAAGGTTGGCCTCAAGATTTACTAGATATGATGTATATGGAAGACGACACAAGAGAATGGGCAAAAGCTTCGGGTGACGGTGTAGACAGAAGCAATGCTATAATTCATCGAGACAGCAATGGCAATGTTCTAGAAGCAGGTGATTCGGTCGTTTTAATTAAAGACTTAAAGGTAAAAGGGAGCAGTATGGTTGCCAAGCAAGGCACGGCTGTTCGTAGGATATCACTAGATCACGAAAATGAAAAATACATTGAAGGCAAAGTAGACGGACAACAAATAGTTATTATTACAGACTTTGTAAAAAAAATGTAATCTGAAAGAAGCTTAGCTTATAATTTATGAAGGGTTTGTAATTTCATTAGGAAAATTTAATGAAAATTCCTGCTACTTTTAGCGTATGGTAATAAAACAACCCGATGTAAAGAAAGTATTAGAAGACCCTACCCACGCCGCAAAGCTGGCAGACTTGGTATATATTACTGAAAACAAACTTACCATACAAAGACACCGTCACGGTCGCGGTTTCTATTACACTGAACACGGAAAAAAGATAAAAAGTAAATCTGCCATTAAGCGGTTTAAAAGTCTTGTTATACCGCCCGCTTGGAATGAGGTATTTATCACTCCGTTAGAAAATGGTCACTTACAAGTTGTAGGCAGAGACGAAAAAAACAGAAAACAATACAGATATCACCCGCATTGGTCTCAGATAAGAAATAAAACCAAATTTTTTAAAATGAGAGCGTTTGGGAAGTCATTACCCAAGATAAGAAAACAAGTAGAAGATGACTTAAAACTTCCAATAATGACCAAGCGCAAATGTCTAGCCGTTGTTTTGCATTTGATGGAAGAAACTCACATTAGAATAGGCAATTCCTACTATGCAAATACCAATAAAACGTATGGATTATCTACTATGCGCACCAAACACCTTGAAGTATTAGAAAATAAGCTTTTATTTCAGTTTACCGGTAAAAAAGGAAAAAAGCATAAAATAGTCATTAAGGATAAAAAGATGCAAGATTTGGTTTTGCAATGCGAAGAAATACCGGGTTGGGAATTGTTTCAATACTATGATGAAGACGGAAACCATCACAGCATTGACAGCGGAATGGTCAATGATTACATTCGTGATATTAGTGGCGATATATTTTCGGCAAAAGATTTTAGAACTTGGGCTGCAACCAAAATTTTCTTTGAAACGCTTTATAACATTGGTGTTGAAGAAAACAAATCTCAAAACAAGAAAAATATTTTGGAAGCCTATGACGCAGCTGCAGAAGGATTAGGTAACACGCGTGCCGTATGTAGAAAATATTATGTTCACCCAGTTTTAGTTGAAAAATATGAAGACGGGAGCATACAAAGTTACTTTGACAAATTGGATACAATAAAGAATAAACCCAAGCTACTTTCTACTACTGAAACTGTATTATTGGATCTTTTAAATGAGTACGAAGTACGGCTAAATTAAAAACTGCACCCAGAAATCAAGGTGCAGCTTTGATACTATTATATACAAGTAATTACTTGCTTAATTCAGTAAAATAATGATAAAACTGTGGAATGGTTTCAATACCTTTTAGATAGTTCCACACCCCAAAATGTTCATTTGGCGAATGAATGGCATCACTATCTAACCCAAAGCCCATTAATATAGTTTTACTTTTTAATTCATTTTCAAAAAGCGCAACAATGGGGATACTTCCACCGCTTCGTTGCGGGATAGGAGTTTTACCAAATGTAGCTTCATAGGCTTTTGAGGCAGCTTGATACCCTGTATTATCAATAGGTGTAACATAAGCCTGCCCGCCGTGATGTGGTTTTACTTCAACTTTTACTGCTTTGGGAGCGATGCTTTCAAAATGCTCTTTGAACAGTTGTGAGATTTTACGCCAATCTTGGTTGGGGACCAATCTCATGCTTATTTTGGCATAAGCTTTACTGGCAATTACGGTTTTTGCTCCTTCTCCAATGTATCCACCCCAAATTCCATTTACATCAAGAGTAGGTCGTATTGAGTTACGTTCATTGGTTGTATAACCGGCTTCACCATATACATCACCTATTCCTATTGATTTTTTATATGCTTCTTTATCAAAAGGCGCTTCGGCCATTTTTGCTCGTTCTTCTTCTGAGAGTATTTCTACATCATCATAAAACCCCGGAATGGTAATGTGATTGTTTTCGTCATGAAGTGAGGCAATCATTTTTGTTAATATATTAATAGGGTTTGCTACTGCTCCTCCATATAAGCCACTGTGTAAATCTCTATTGGGACCGGTTACTTCAACCTCAACATAGCTTAAACCACGCAAACCTGTTGTAATAGAAGGAATATCTGGAGCAATCATTCCTGTATCACTTATTAAAATAACATCGTTGGCTAGTTTTTCTCTATTGCGAGACACAAACCATTCTAGACTAGCACTACCTACTTCTTCTTCGCCTTCAATCATAAACTTCACATTACAAGGAAGTTGATTGGTTTCGGTCATATACTCTAATGCTTTTACGTGCATATACATTTGTCCTTTGTCATCACACGCTCCTCGGGCAAAAATGGCACCTTCCGGGTGAATATCTGTTTTCTCAATAACCGGATCAAAAGGTGGGCTGTTCCATAAATCCATAGGATCTGGTGGTTGCACATCATAATGACCGTACACTAAAACAGTAGGAAGGTTTTTATCGATAATTTTTTCACCAAAAACAATGGGATAGCCCGGCGTTTCACAAATTTCAACAGTATCACAACCGGCTTTTTTTAGGCTGTTTTTTACGGCTTCGGCTGTATTAAACACATCGTCTTTATAGGCTGAATCTGCACTTATACTGGGTATTTTTAGCAATTCAATTAATTCGTCTATAAAACGCTGTTTGTGTTCTTCAATGTAAGGTTTTGCACTTTTCATAGTAATTTTCTTTTCTTAAAAGCTAAAGGTACCAAAAACAAAATTTTATCTAAAAAATTTGTTTGCCAATTATGAACTTTATGTATATTTGCACTCCTTTTGAAACAGAAAGGAATATTAATACGCGGGTGTGGTGGAATTGGTAGACACGCTAGACTTAGGATCTAGTGCCTCACAGCGTGAAGGTTCGAGTCCTTTCACCCGCACAGACTAAAAGCTTCTCAAGTACTTGAGGAGCTTTTTTATTTACCACCTATCATCTGCTTCAGACTTTTTAAGCTTTTAGAAATTAATTCGTGTACAAATTTGCTATCGTAGCTTGTAGTTTAAAACCTGATATTCAAAACGATTGTTATTTTCAGTTTTATAAATACCCCTTGAATACGGAATTCCGTAAACTTAATTGAAAATTTCCCAGTAGGTTTGAACAAAATGGTTTCCACTTTACCATATAACTGGGGAGTTTAAAAAAGTGGATGTTATTCTAGCCCCTATGGAGTGTCTGTAGGGGTTTTTCTATAAAAACATTGATTGAGTTAACTCAGTTATTCCTTCCCTTCTTTTATTTTCTCTTCTACTTCTTCTTTTTCATCACCATTCAATTTTCCTTTTGTACTGGGTTTTTTATTGGTTTTATGATGAATTTCATAATACATCCCAAAATGATCGCTTCCAAAATTTTCTGTGCGTACCATCTTTTTTACGAATAAGTCTTTGGTATGAAATAAATGGTCTAACGGAAAGCGCATTAACCAATATCCTGCATGATAAGTTGGGAAAAAACCACGACCTATACGAGGATCAATCATTGCTGTCATTTTTTTGAAAAGTCGCGTCGCTCGGCTCCACACCACATCATTCATATCACCACAAACAACTACAGGTTTATCAAGCTCCCTTAGTTTTTTACCTACTACCATTAACTCTGCGTCACGCTCTTTTGACGTTTCATTTTCTGTTGGGCTTGGCGGTGCAGGGTGCAAACAAGCAAAGAAAACGGTTTGATTATTAGATAAAGGGAATTCAAAAAATATGGAAGGAACATCTTCTTCAACATGGTAATTTACTTCTACATTATTCAATTCTATTTTGGAGTATAGATGCATTCCGTAGTAGTTGTCTAAAGGAATCTTTACAGTAAAAGGATAGGTTTTTTCTAATTCTGAAAGGCCTTCTTCCCAAGTTTTGTCGCTTTCCATTGTGAGCACCAAATCTGGGTCAAATTTATTTACTTCAGCTTTGAACAAGTCAAATTCTTTATTGTCTTGCAGTACATTGCCGGCCAATATTGAAACCATTCCATCGCTAGGGAAATCTGGTTTTTGCCTTGGGTATAATGAACTGTAAGGAAATACTTTTACAATTTGATATATCAAAGTTGCTATGAGTGCTGCTAGCAATACCCAACTTATAGTGGTAAACGGGTTCTCCAATACTATTAAAAGAAGTAACAGCAGGGATTGAATTGCAATTGTTTGTAATCGTATAAAATCAGGTATTCTGAAAAACCAGTGAGGATTTTCAGTAGCCGGGAAGAAAGAGCTTATTACAAAAACAAGTATTGCAACATGTAAAACCATTCTATAAAAGTAGGATTTTTAAATTACTCCTTTTTTAAAAGCTGTGTATTTTTTTTAGAAACACGATATGTGTATTTTTACGAACTTATATTAAATAACAATGTTAATTATACTATGAAAAAAATTACCTTATCCCTTTTATTATCGCTTTTTACAGTTGTTACACTCCTCGCCCAAACGTATGTAACCCCAAATACAGGTGTTACTTGGACGCTTGATGATATTGCTGCGGCAAGTCCTTCTACAATAACAATCTCAGGAGATCAATACAGTTTACATGAAAACCTAGAAATAGCTGAAAATGATAATATAGTAATAGACACAGACTTAACCCTTTCTATTGATGCAGATTTATTAATTACTGTTTTTGGAACGCTTTCAGTTAACAGTACTGAAATTATTATTACAGCAACAGATCAAAACGCACCTTATGCAGGTTTCCGTTTTGAGCAGAGCTCATCAATTGATTTTACAAACACAACCATTGAGTATGGAGGTGGCTTAAGAGTTCTTACAGAAAACTTTTCTATAGACAATTGTACCATTACAAATAATGTAGAAGGTGGTGCTACTACAGGTGGTGTAATTTCTTTATCAAGAGGAACGCCACAAATCACTAACAATACAATTACATTTAATGCTCTTCCGGCTATTAGTGCAGGCGCAAATAATGAAGTATCTGCTTATATTTTTAATAATTATATAGAAGGTAACAACCAGTCAAACTCTAACCGCCCACAAATTAACTTGGGAATTACAAGACCAGCTGATACCTTAAAAATAATTCAAAATACTATTATTGGTGACAGAAGTCTTGATATGGTAGGTGGTATTGCAGTTGCCAATTTCTTTGGTTCAAGCGGTACTATTTTAGCTAGAATTGATGACAATACCATTGTTGATAACCGTTACGGGATGAACATTGTAGGGAGCAACTCTTTTGCTTACGTAACCAACAATGTGATTGAAGACAATGACACACAAGGTGAACCAAACCTTGGAGGTAGTGGTATTTCACTTAACAGTGGCTCTGCAGGAATGGAGATTATTGCTTCCGGTAATGAATTCAGAAGAAACCTTTGGGGTATAACTGTAATTGGAGAAGCCGAAATTAACTTAGGTGATGATGAAGACAACCCAGGAAACAATGTATTTTCTGAAAACGGAAATGGTGGAGAAACCTACGCTATTTACAACAACACAGCAAACACCTTACAAGCAAAAAACAACTGCTGGATTGAAGGTGAAGAAAGCACTGAGCAAGAGGTTGAAGACGTAATTTTTCACGTAGTTGATGACAGCGCATTGGGCGAAGTGATTTTTGACCCTTATTTATGTGGTGTTTTAAGCGTTGATGAAAATACTGTAGCAGATTTCAGTTTTTACCCTAATCCGGCTACAGACCACATTCAGTTTAACAACCGTTTGTCTTTTTCTGAAATAACCATTTTTAATACCGGTGGGAAAGCCGTACTTACACAAACTATTTCTGAAGGAACCAATACTATACAAACCAACTTACCATCTGGTGTGTATTTTGTTCAGTTTACAAACAACACTACATCTGCTGTAAAAAAATTGATTGTTCAATAATTCACTTCAGAAACATACAACTCTTAAAAACACGCTGTACTTTCAGCGTGTTTTTTTATACAACAGCCCCCTATCTACTGTTAAAACCCTACTTTTGCATTTTTAAACCTTTTGTGAAAAAATACTGACGTGAAGCTAGATAAGAATGCAACATTAGAGCTAGATAAAGCCGAAATGAAAGCCTACGGCTATGAAGTAGTTGATGCCATTGTGAACCATTTTGACACTCAAAATGAAAAAGACCCGGTAGCTTTGGGCTCTCGCGAAGAAATGGATTCTCTATTTCTTGAAAAAGCCCCTGAAAACCCTGAAGACGCACACAAAGTACTCAACTTTGTATTGGATCATGTGATGACAAAAAGCAATATTGTTTCTCACCCAAAATCCTTTTCGTTTGTACCAGGACCTAGCAATTATATTAGTGCTATGGCAGACACATTAGCAACCGGATTTAATATTTTTTCGGGCGGTTGGGCGGCTTCTCCTGCGGCTGCAGAACTTGAAATTGTAACCATAAACTGGTTGCTTCAATTGTTTGGTTTCCCCGGCAAAAAAGGAGGCGGTATTTTCACTAGCGGTGGTTCTATGGCTAATTTAACAGCTATTGTAACCGCACGGCGCATTAAATGTGGGGATGATTTTTCTAAAGCTGTCATCTACTTGTCAGACCAAGCACATTCTTCAAACATAAAAGCCATTCGTATTTTAGGGTTTAAAAAAGAACAGATTCGCATTATTCCTACTGATATTGAATTCAAATTATCTTTAAACAAACTTCGAAACGCCATTGCCAAAGACCGCTTAGAAGGGTTACAACCTTTCTGTATGGTCGCTACAGCAGGAACAACAAACACAGGAACCGTAGACCCCCTTTCTGAACTTTCAAAAATCTGTAAAAAAGAAAAAATATGGTTTCATATTGATGGGGCGTATGGCGGTGCGGCCATTCTTGCTAAAAACGGCAAGAAGTTACTCAAAGGCATTGAAAAAGCAGATTCATTAACGGTAGATCCTCATAAGTGGTTTTATCAGCCTTACGAAATGGGCTGCCTATTGGTACGCAATAGTAAATGGCTTAAAAATACCTTTACCGAAACACCTGAGTACCTTCGAGATGTTGAAGGAAATGAAAGTGAGATCAACTTTTACGATCACGGGGTGCAATTAACCCGCCGTTTTAGAGCGTTGAAATTTTACATGTCTATTAAAACATTTGGGTTAAAAGCGTTTCGGGATGCGATAACCTATAATATTCACTTAGCTGAAAAAGTAGAAGATTTGCTTCGGAAAAGTGCCAATTGGGAAATTATTTCGCCAGCAACACTAGCTGTTATCAACTTCCGCTACAACCCGATAGGCAACAAGCTTTCTGAAAAAGAACTCGATGAATTAAACCAATATATTTCAGAAAAAGTAGTGGGTTCGCGTAAAGCATTACTGGTTACAACTATTTTAAATGGCCAGACTGTTTTGCGCATGTGTTTAATTAATCCACGCACTACGCTTGAAGATGTAAAGGAAACCATCTTGCTTTGTAATGAGTTTGCTAAAGAAAAATATCCTAATTGAAAAACGCAGATGTCATACTAATAGGTGGCGGTGCCGCCGGATTTTTTACAGCAATTAATGCCGCGGAAAACAATCCGGCGTTAAAAATTATCATTCTTGAACGCGGCAAAGAAGTACTTACCAAAGTAAAAGTTTCCGGTGGTGGGCGGTGCAATGTAACCCACGCCGAATTTTTACCAAAAGATCTTACCCAAAACTATCCACGGGGCGAAAAAGAATTGTTGGGACCTTTCCATAGTTTTATGACAGGGGATACCATTGCGTGGTTTTCAAAACGTGGTATAGAACTGAAAATTGAAGAAGACGGCCGGATGTTTCCAATAACGGATAGCTCACAAACCATTATAGATTGTTTTATTTCTGAAACTGAACGATTGGGTATTGACGTATTGAAAAGTCAGTCTGTAAAAACCATTGAAAAGAACGGTGATTTTTGGAAAATCACAACAGCTTCTGAAGTGTTTTCATCAGAAAAACTGGTCGTTGCAACGGGCAGTAACCCTAAAATTTGGAAGTTGTTAGAAGGGTTAGAGCATACCATAATTCCACCAGTTCCTTCTTTATTTACGTTTAACATTGATGATAAACGAATAAAAGATCTACCTGGTCTTAGCACCGAAGCTTCGGTAAAAGTTTTAAATGAAAGCAGAAAAACAATACTTGAAAGCGAAGGTCCGCTACTCATTACCCATTGGGGCATGAGCGGTCCCGCTATTTTAAAACTATCGGCTTGGGGCGCTAGATTACTTGAGCCTACCAAGTATCATTTTAACATTCAGGTTAATTGGTTATTGGACAAAGATTCTTCTGAAGTCATTGAGGAAATGAAAGCCCTTAAAATTGAGCTTGCCAAGAAAACCGTTTTAAAAAATGCTCAATTTGACCTTCCCAAACGGTTATGGAAAAGTTTGGTTACGGCTTCAAATATTTCTGAAACAACTACGTGGGCTGATATTTCAAAAGAGGAAATAGTTGCTTTGGCATCTCAACTTACTGAGGGAATTTTTAACGTACATGGAAAAAGTACCTTTAAAGAAGAATTCGTAACAGCCGGCGGCGTTGAATTAAAAGAAGTTGATTTTAAAACTTTTGAAAGCAAAAAACACAAAAACCTCTATTTTGCAGGCGAAGTATTGAATATTGATGCCATTACCGGTGGTTTTAACTTTCAAAATGCGTGGACAAGCGGTTATTTAGTGGCACAAAGTATTGCGAACTAATATGACAACATATATTGCTTTATTGCGAGGTATCAATGTAGGAGGCCATAAAAAGTTTACCAAAGCGCAGCAACTTGAGATGTTGTCGGGGTTGGGTTATGACAATACGAAGGTGTATTTACATACCGGGAATTGGATTTTTGAAACTTCGGAAAGGGAAGAAGCAATCGCACAACATATTTCTGAAGCCATACAAGCTCAATTTGGCTGGAAGCTACCCATCCTTGTTTTACCTCTTTCAGAAATAGAAACAATCTTTCAAGACTGTCCCTTTTCCGAAGAAAAAAAGAAAAACAGCTATTTTATCATTCTTTCAGAACAACCAAATGAAGCGTTTGTTAAAGAAGTAGCATTGATACAATATTCCAATGAAGAGGTTGTGATTAAAGACCGTTGTATTTATTTTTATTCCGCCAATGGCTATGGGCGCACTACATTTAATATGAATAGATATGAGAAAAAACTCAACGTGCAAGCCACTTCTAGAAATTATAACACTATGACAACCATTATAGGAATGGCCGGATAGTACCTCATCCGTTTTTTTTAAACAAAACATACTTATTATCCTTGTATACCTTGCACGATAATTTAATTATGTCATCCTAATTTTATACCCTTATTGTTTCGCTATATTTGCGATTTGAAAAGTTCTGAAATGAAAGAAGTTAGTTTTATCCCAAAACCATATACAAAAACACTTGAAAAAGGCAGTGTCTCTTGGCAAAGCCCTAGTAATATTGCCTTAGTTAAATACTGGGGAAAATATGGAGCGCAACTGCCTAAAAATGCTTCTATCAGTTTTACATTGAGCAATTGCCATACAAAAACGACGCTTTCTTATGAAAGAATAACCGCCACAGATGACTTTCAATTTGAAGTATACTTGGACGAAAAAAGAGAAAAAAGTTTTGAACCAAAAATTAAAAAATTCTTTGAGCGTATTGAAGAATATGTTCCATTTTTGAAGGATTATAAATTTAAGATTGAGACTACTAATAGTTTTCCTCATAGTAGCGGCATTGCTTCGTCGGCAAGTGGTATGAGTGCATTGGCGTTATGCTTACTTTCCATTGAAAAGCAATTGGTTTCAGAAAAAATATCAGAAACGTTTTTTAACCAAAAGGCTTCTTTTTTAGCACGTTTGGGTTCCGGAAGTGCTTCTAGAAGCATAGAAGGACCGCTTATTGTTTGGGGAAAACATGATGACATTGAAGGAAGCAGTACTTTATTTGGAACAAAATACGCGTATGAGGTTCACAATATTTTCAAAACATATCAGGACACTATTTTATTGGTAGACACCGGTGAAAAACAAGTGAGCAGTACGGTTGGGCATAATTTGATGCACGAGCATCCATTTGCCGAGCAACGGTTTAAACAAGCTAATGACAATCTTTCAAAACTAATTCCGGTTTTAAAAGAAGGGTCTGTTTCAGAGTTTATCAATATTGTAGAAAGTGAAGCCTTGTCATTACACGCGATGATGATGACCTCTATGCCTTATTTTATACTAATGAAGCCTAATACTTTGGAAATCATTACCCGTATTTGGCGTTATAGAAAAGAGACTGGAAGTCATGTTTGTTTTACGCTAGATGCAGGTGCCAATGTACACGTGCTCTATCCTGAGGTAGAAAAAGAAAGTGTTTTGGCCTTTATTGAAAGCGATCTAAAACCCTTTTGCAAGAACGGATTATACATAACAGATAGTACCGGAACCGGCGCACACAAGCTTACTAAATAGTTGACAAAGTATTTTTTATAACAAATTTCAGAAAAAATAAGAGTTGTAGTAGTATCTTTGCACTAATGACAGAAAATCATTACATTTAAAAAACATTAACCATTACTCTATGCGTGGTCCCTTATTTTATTCAAAGATTTTGCTTTTTGGCGAATATGGAATTATAAAAGATTCTAAAGGTTTGTCTATACCGTACAACTTTTACAACGGAGCTTTAAAGATTGATGAGCATAAAACCATGCACACCAAAAAAAGCAATGACAGCTTACGTAGGTTTGCTACGTATTTAGAACAGCTTCAAAACGATCAGCCTCATTTGGTAACATTTGATATTGCAGCCCTGCAAGCCGATGTTGACAAAGGACTGTATTTTGACAGCAGTATACCGCAAGGTTATGGTGTAGGAAGTAGTGGCGCTCTTGTTGCAGCAATTTATGATAAGTATGCCACCCAAAAAATTACGGTGCTTGAAAATTTAACTCGTGATAAACTATTACAGTTAAAAGCGATTTTTGCTGAAATGGAGTCTTTTTTCCACGGAAAGTCATCCGGTCTTGATCCTTTAAACAGTTATTTAAGTCTTCCTATTTTAATCAATAGCAAAGACAATATAGAACCTGCAGGAATCCCTTCGCAAACTGAAGACGGAAAAGGCGCTGTATTTTTATTAGATAGCGGTAGCACCGGCGAAACCGCACCGATGGTTCAGATTTTTATGGAAAATATGAAGCAAGAAGGTTTCAGGAGTATGGTAAAAGATCAATTTGTAAAACATACCGATGCTTGCGTTCATGACTTTTTAAAAGGCGACGTAAAATCGCTCTTCGGAAATGTGAAACAGCTTTCAAAGGTGGTTTTGGATAACTTTAAACCTATGATCCCCAAACAATTTCATACCTTATGGAAAAAAGGGATTGACACCAACGCTTATTACCTTAAATTATGTGGTTCTGGTGGTGGCGGTTATATGCTAGGGTTTACAGAAGACATTGATAAAGCACGTGAAGCCTTACAAGATTATAGACTAGAAGTAGTTTATAATTTCTAATATTTTCAACCTACATATATTATGTTAAGTCGAAAACAAAAACATTTTCTACTAAAGGTTTTCAGTTTGTTTTCGGTAGTGCGCGGGTATAACATACTTATTATTGTTATTGCCCAGTATTTAACCTCCATCTATATTTTGGCACCCGATTTACCTGTAAAAAGTGTGCTGCTGGATGTTAATTTACTAATGTTGGTATTAGCTTCGGCCGCTGCCATAGCATCGGGGTATATTATTAACAGCTTTTATGATAGCGAAAAAGACTTAATTAATCGGCCTCGAAAAACGATGCTGGATCGGTTGGTGAGCCAGCGTACCAAACTTTCGGTATATTTTATTCTCAATTTTGTTTCGGTTGTATTTGCCAGTTATGTTTCTTTTAGGGCCGTACTGTTTTTTTCAATGTATATTTTTGTGCTTTGGCTGTATTCACACAAACTTAAAAAGTATCCGTTTATAGGGAATGTAACCGCAGCTATCTTGGCTGTTATTCCATTTTTTGCTGTATTTATTTACTACCGTAATTTTGATTTGGTCATCTTTGTCCACGCAACCTTTTTGTTTCTTCTTATATCGATGCGGGAGTTGGTAAAAGACTTAGAAAATATTAAGGGCGACTTGGCTCAAGACTATCACACTATTCCTGTTGTGTATGGTGAACAAGTTTCAAAGCGTATGTTGACTCTTATGTGTTTGGTTGCATTTATACCGGCTTTATTGCTCATATTTAAGTTCCCCATTGGGTATATGAGTTACTTTTTCTTTGGAAGTATCTTAGGTTTATTGTTTTTTTTATTCATTCTATGGAAATCAAAACGTAAACTTCACTACATCATACTACACAACATTTTAAAATTCATTATTGTTCTTGGTGTTTTTAGTATTGTATTGATTGATATAGATTTGTTGGTGAATCGATTTCTACTGAAAATATAAATCACGGATTTTCTTTTATTACCATTTGAAAACCAAAGGCTTTCCCTACCTTTGCAAAAAATTAATTTAATACATGAGCAGAAAAGATAACAGTGGAAAAGGAAAAGCTTCGGGGCGCGGTGGCGGAAACACTCGTAAAAGAAGTAGTGCACGAGGTAATGCTCCCTTACAAAGGAAAAAACCTACTATTAAAAAGGAACAAAAAGGTGGTAAAACCAACCATCAAAAAAATCCTGACGGCATTCGTTTAAACAAATACATTGCCAATAGTGGTATTTGCTCTCGCAGAGAAGCAGACACCTACATTAAAACCGGTTTGGTTTCGGTAAATGGAAATATTATCAACCAAATGGGGTATAAAGTACAACTTAATGATGATGTGCGATTTGACGGTCGCCGTATCAATCCAGAGCCGGATACCTATGTACTGCTTAACAAACCCAAAGCGGTAGCTACTACAACTAGTGAAAGCAAGGGATTGACGGTTATGGATTTAATTTCGAATGCTACGACCGCCAATGTAAAACCTGTGGGACGTTTAGGTAGAAATGCAACCGGTTTGTTGTTATTTACCAACGACGATAAACTGGTAAAAAAATTACACAGTAAAGGTATGCCGCGTCTTTTTCATATAGAATTGGATAAAAACTTAAAAGCATCTGATTTACAAAAAATTGAAGAAGGGCTTACCATTGATGGTAAGACGGTAGAGGTAGAAGAAATAAGCTACGTAGAAAACTCACCTAAAAAAGAAATTGGCCTTAAAATTAAAAACATGGGTAATAGTATTATTCGAGATATTTTTGGTCATTTGGGGTATGATGTAGTAAAAGTAGATTGTGTTACCATTGCACACCTTACCAAAAAAGATTTACCACGCGGTCGCTGGAAGATACTTACCAAAAAAGAAGTAGAGCTATTCAGTATGATGTAATAGCACTTTGACAATCAAAAACTTAACACCTCATTTACTGAGGTGTTTTTTTTTGTTATTTTTTAATGAAGTATGTTGCTATATCAAAAAAAAAAGTACATTTGCTGCCTATTTAGCTGAACAATTTGAACCGTGTTTCTGTGTTCGGGTTTTTGAAAATTAGGAAGTCATATTCAAAAACAGGTTGCCAGGCAACCAGCCGAAATTTAAAGCTAGCTTCCGCCCTACCCTTACTTCCCTTAGCGGGATCTTACAAGCGTTTGGCCTATTGGCTCAATCCTATCCGTATTTGAAAATTGCGTTAATTTTTTGTTATATCCCTTCTATTTATGAGGGTATCAACTAATTGATTTATATTTTTCATATCTAAACATCAACAATCAAGATGAATACTAAATACATAGATCTAATTGATCAAACCTATTATTTTCCGCAAGAAGAGTTTGCTTTAAATGAACAAAAAACGCTACAGTTTCACGGTATTGACCTTATGAAACTAGTTTCAGAATACGGTGCGCCTTTAAAGTTTACCTATTTGCCTAAAATTTCAGAAAACATACAACGTGCCAAAGGCTGGTTTGCAGACGCCATTAAAAAACACAATTATCAAGGTAACTACAACTATTGTTACTGTACTAAAAGCTCTCACTTTAAGCACGTATTACACGAAGCATTACAAAATGATATTCATATTGAAACCTCATCTGCTTTTGATATTAATATTGTTGAAAACCTTAAAAAAGAAGGAAAAGTTAATGACTCTACTTATGTAATATGTAATGGTTTTAAGCGAGAGCAATACATTGTAAACATAGCACGATTGATTAATGAAGGTCACAAAAACTGTATTCCTATTATTGATAATTATGAAGAGATAGGTTTGCTATCTGAGCAAATTGAAGGCAACTATAAAGTAGGGATACGAATAGCCTCTGAGGAAGAGCCCAAGTTTGAGTTTTACACGTCACGATTGGGGATAGGCTATAAAAATATTGTTCCGTTTTATGAAAAACAAATTAAGGACAACAAACAAGTTGAACTTAAGATGCTTCATTTTTTTATCAATACAGGAATACGAGATAATGCTTATTACTGGAACGAGTTGCTTAAATGCTTACATGTGTACACCAAACTAAAAAAAATATGCCCTACACTTGACAGCTTAAATATAGGCGGTGGTTTTCCTATCAAAAACTCGTTGGCATTTGAGTATGATTATCACTATATGATTGATGAGATTATTAACCAAATAAATAAAACTTGTGCAGAGGCAGATGTGCCTGTGCCTAATATATTTACTGAGTTTGGCAGTTTTACAGTAGGCGAAAGCGGTGGTGCTATCTATGAGGTATTGTATCAAAAACAACAAAATGATCGCGAAAAATGGAATATGATCAACTCTTCATTTATCACAACCTTGCCAGACACTTGGGCTATAAGCAAGCGCTTTATCATGCTAGCCATAAACCGCTGGAATGATGAGTATGAGCGCGTTTTATTAGGTGGGTTAACGTGTGACAGTGATGACTATTACAACAGTGAGCAACACATGAACGCCATTTATTTACCAAAATTTAAAAAAGAAAAACCATTGTATATAGGCTTTTTTAATACAGGAGCCTATCAAGAAACCATTGGCGGGTTTGGGGGGCTGCAACATTGCCTCATTCCTTCTCCAAAACACATATTAATAGACAAAGATAACGATGGAAACATCACAACACAATTATTTTCAAAACAACAAACTAGCGAGCAATTGCTTAACATTTTAGGATATGAGCACTAAAACCTATGCCGGAATTCCGCAGAAATATGCGGCTCTGGAAACTTCAAAAATTGTATTAATTCCTGTTCCTTATGACGGAACCAGCACTTGGCAAAAAGGAGCTGACAAAGGTCCTGAAGCATTTTTACACGCTTCAGAAAATATGGAGTTATATGATATTGAAACCGAAACCGAAGTGTACAAACAAGGTATTTATTTAAGCGACCCTATTACTGAAAATGCTTCACCCGAAGCTATGGTAAAAGCCGTTCATAAGAAAACAAAAGATTATATTTTAAGAAATAAGTTTGTTACTCTTTTTGGCGGAGAGCATAGCATTTCAATAGGTAGCATTCGGGCCTTTAACGAATGTTTTGATGATTTGACCGTGCTACATATTGATGCCCATGCCGATTTGCGCAAAGAATATGAAGGCTCTAGTTGCAACCATGCGTGTGCTGTTTATGAAGCCAGCCAAACTACTAACTTGGTACAAGTAGGAATACGAAGTATGGACAGTGCCGAGACTACCGTTATGGACCGTGAGAAAACCTGGTTTGCGCACGAAATGGCAACAGATGAATACTGGATGGATAATGTACTAGAAGCTTTGGGCGAAAATGTTTTTATCACCTTTGATCTAGACGCTTTTGACCCCTCTATACTTCCCTCAACCGGTACTCCAGAGCCCGGAGGTTTGTTTTATTATGAAACGCTAGACTTTTTAAAGCAAGTTTTTGCAGAGCGTAACGTAGTTGGTTTTGACATTGTAGAATTGTGCCCCAATCCTGAAGAAAAATCATCAGACTTTTTGGCTGCAAAACTATATTATAAAATGCTTAGCTATAAATTTGAAGGAACAGAAGAAGAAGACGAGTTTGAAAGCAACTTTAATGATTCAAAATCGAAAAACTTTGGAACAAAATTAAATAACGAAGACGATGCGTACTAAAGGACCTATTTCAGAATTTATTCAAAACTATTATTTACATTTTAATGCCGCTGCGCTTGTTGATGCTGCAAAGGGGTATGAAGAGCAATTAAACAACGGCGCCAAGATGCTTGTTTCACTAGCAGGAGCTATGAGTACAGCCGAAATGGGCAAAATTTTTGCTGAAATGATACGCCAAGACAAAGTACACATCATCTCATGTACCGGAGCCAATCTAGAAGAAGACATTATGAATCTAGTAGCCCATAGTCATTATAAGCGCGTACCGAATTATCGTGATTTAACCCCGCAAGATGAGTGGGATTTGCTTGAAAAAGGCCTAAACCGCGTTACTGACACGTGTATTCCTGAAGAAGAAGCTTTTAGAAGAATACAAGAGCATATTGTAAAAATATGGAAAGATGCCGAAGCAAAAGGAGAACGCTACTTACCTCATGAATATATGTATAAGTTGTTATTGAGTGGCGTACTTGAAAAGTATTACGAAATAGATATAAAAGACTCCTGGATGTATGCTGCCGCAGAAAAAAACCTTCCTATTGTTTGCCCCGGTTGGGAAGACAGCACGATGGGTAACATTTTTGCCAGCTATGTATTAAAAGGTGAATTGAAAGCTTCTACCATGAAAAGCGGAATTGAGTATATGACGTTTTTGGCAGATTGGTACACAGACCATTCAGAAAAAGGGATTGGGTTTTTCCAAATTGGCGGTGGTATAGCCGGTGATTTCCCTATTTGCGTAGTGCCTATGCTGTATCAAGATATGGAGCGTACCGATACCCCTTTCTGGAGTTACTTCTGTCAAATTTCAGACTCTACCACTAGTTACGGAAGCTATTCGGGAGCTGTTCCTAATGAAAAAATCACTTGGGGAAAACTAGATATTGACACTCCAAAGTTTATTATAGAAAGTGACGCCACGATTGTGGCACCCTTAATTTTTGCATATTTACTGGATATGTAAGGTATGGACAAGAAAATAGAAACTATTGAATTAAAATTTCTTACGCTCACAGATTATGAAGCGTTAAAAAAAGCAACCCTTCAATCTTATGGAGGGTTGCCAAATTCATATTGGAAAATTGAAGAAATAGGCACTTTACTTTCCTTATTTCCTGAAGGTCAAATAGTTATTGTTGCCGATGGTAATATTGCCGGGTGTGCACTGTCAATTATTGTTGATTATGATACTATTGAAGACAACCACACTTATGACGATATTACAAAAGATCCAAATTTTGCCATTCACAATGCCAATGGAGATGTTCTATACGGAATTGATGTTTTTATTCATCCCGATTACCGCGGCCTTAGACTAGGAAGAAGGTTGTATGACTATCGAAAAGAGTTGTGTGAAAATTTAAACTTAAAAAGTATTGTTTTTGGTGGACGCATGCCCAATTATCACAAGTATGCCGAAACCCTTTCTCCCAAAAAATACTTGGAAAAAGTACGCAGTAAAGAGATAGAAGATCCGGTACTTAACTTTCAATTATCAAATGATTTTCATCCATTACGTGTATTAAAAGGGTATCTAGAAGGTGATGCTGCTTCCGGGGAGTATGCAGTCTTGATGAAGTGGGACAACATTTATTACACCAAACCTGAACAAAAACCTACCGCTACTAAAAGTGTGGTACGTCTAGGCTTGATACAATGGCAAATGCGTACCTATAAAGGAATGGAAGACTTGATGCATCAAGCAGAATACTTTATTGATAGTGTAGCCGGATACCGAAGTGATTTTGCCGTATTTCCAGAGTTTTTTAATGCTCCGTTGATGGCCGCTTACAATCATATGAGTGAACCCGAAGCTATACGAGAACTCGCTATACATACAGCTGAAATCACTCAACGATTATCAAAGCTATCTATATCATATAATATTAATATCATTTCAGGAAGTATGCCAGAGGTGGTTGATGATACACTTTACAATGTGGGGTATCTGTGCAGGCGTGACGGAAGCGTGGAACGCTATGAAAAACTACACGTTACTCCTGATGAAGCCAAGGTTTGGGGTATGCAACCGGGACACTCTTTACAAACGTTTGATACAGACTGTGGCAAAGTAGGTATTTTAATATGCTATGACTCTGAATTTCCTGAATTATCCAGACTACTAGCAGACGAAGGCATGGATATTTTGTTTGTTCCATTTTTAACAGATACTCAAAACGGTTATTCACGTGTGCGGTTGTGTGCTCAAGCTAGAGCGATAGAAAACGAGTGTTATGTTGCCATAGCCGGTAGTGTGGGTAATTTACCCAAGGTTCACAATATGGATATTCAATATGCCCAATCTGCCGTATTTACTCCTTGTGACTTTGCTTTTCCTAATAATGGAGTTAAAGCCGAGACCACACCCAATACCGAAATGATTCTAGTTGCCGATGTAGATCTTGATCTCCTTCGAGAACTACATACTTTTGGCGCTGTACGTAATTTAAAAGACAGGCGCACCGATTTTTATAAATTAGAGCGTTTATAAAACGTCTTTGTAAGACTATCCAAACCTGATAGTTTCTGCTATTAGGTTTTATTTACTACCACTTTACGTATTCACCCTTTACGTACTCATGCTATCTGGTGTATTCATATACTTGCTATGAGTAAAGCATTGTGTTTATGTGCTGTATGCTATATGGTATTTATATATCAAATACGCTATAAACACGCTACATATACGCTATAAATACGCTATAAAATTGGTTTTGACTCTAAGATGCACTATATTAGACCTTATATATCAATATATTATGGCGCGACAAACAGGAATTATTAAATTAACCGGTACTCTCAACGGAATTAACCTATACACAAGACAAGGAAAAGCTCTGGCTAGGAAAGCCGGAGGCGGTTTTAATAGTCACGATATAAAACATAAGCCTTCTATGAAACGTGTACGTGAAAACAGTAGTGAATTTGGCCGTTGTTCACGAACCAAAAAACATTTTAATAGAGCTTTACGTCCTTTTCTATGCCATCACAAAGACACTACTCTTCATGGACGGCTTATGCGTTTATTTACTTCCTTAAAGAAACTAGATAGCGTACACGAACGAGGTCAACGCCAAGTAGCAGAGGGTATACATACTCCTATGGGAATACAACTTTTAAAAGATTTTAATTTTACACCTTCTTGTCGAGTATCATCTCATTTATTGGCAAACGTTACCTATAATTCTGCTCAACGCATTTTGCACATTGCATCACTTAATATAGAATCATTACCGTTTGCTAGCGGAGCTACCCATATGGCACTTACGTTGGGTGTTTTGCATTTTGATTTTTTTACAAACCGCTATGAGCTAAGTGTAAGCACCCCTGCTTATATTGACAAAACGCAGCAAGGCAGTGATGTATATTTACAAGCTGCTGCCCCGGCACTTTCGGGTACGTGCATTGCAGTAATGGGGGTGAAATTTTATCAAGAGGTGCAAGGGCGCTATATGGTTTTTAAATCAAAAGATGCGGTAGGACTATCTATTATTCATGTAGGGAATTGATTTTTTTAATTATATTTGATTGTACTACTCCCCCATAGTTTGCAATACGCACCCTATTTGTAAAGAAAAACACATGTCTATGCGGCATGCTTCATTTCATATAAAACTAACTACTGCTTCTTACAAGGGGCATTCTTGTTATTTTCTTCACTTTGACTCTATGAATGATCAAAATATGCTTGTGTCTGCATTTCCTTCTTTTAAGTGGAGTACACATCATAAACTATATTATGTATTAAAAAAACATAAACCATTGCATGTTTTGTTTTCAGAATTAAGACGGGTGGGCTGTTATGTAGATTATTCAGAAGTAATTTCTAAACGTACACCTGTACAAGCAGCTGTTAAAAAAGTATTGCACTTGCCTGAACTGGCATTGAAGAAAGCCAAAAAACTAGATCAGTTTGAACGATGGATGCTTGAAAAACGACTTTCAAAAAACACCATAACCACCTATATAGGAGTTACTGCTTTGTTTTTACGGTATTTGCAATTGAAGCGAGCTACCGAGATAAATGCCTTGTGGGTACAGCGATTTAATCACGATTATGTGATACAACAAAACTATTCGATATCGTATCAAAATCAATGTATTAACGGTATAAAAAAATATGCCGAGTTTTGTGAAGTAGATTTTGTGTTGGATTCACTTGAGCGACCCCAAAAACCTAAAAAGTTACCTATTGTACTAACTAAAGAGGAAGTAAAATCTATTCTAGATGCTACCCATAATACGAAACACAAAACTTTACTAGCCCTTTTATACAGTGGCGGTTTGCGTATAGGTGAAGCGCTAACTATGCAGGTAACAGATGTAGATAGTAAACGAGGGTTGCTTTTTGTGCGAAGTGCCAAAGGCAGAAAAGACCGGTATACCCTCCTTTCTACCAAAATATTGATATTGTTGCGCCACTATTATAAACAGTACCAACCCAAAACATATTTGTTTGAAGGTAGAAATGGAATGCCTTACAGTAACAGTAGTGCTAGAGAAGCGCTTTTAAAATCTGTACAGCGAGCCGGAATCACCAAACCAGGTATTACTCTACATACATTGCGTCATAGTTTTGCCACCCACTTGCTAGAAAACGGAACTGACATACGGTATATACAAGAATTACTGGGCCATAAAAGCCCTAAAACGACTATGATTTATACCCACGTAAGTAATGATTGTTTAAAGAATATTAAAAACCCTTTGGATGAGTTATAGTAAAAATAGTTATATTGAAATCTTGAATGAGCTGGTGTTTTTTACGTTTGGAACTAAACGTGGTTTACAAGAACCAAAACTGTGCATAGCATGCCGTTTGGGTTTTATAAGAGTAAAAAAACTGTTCATATAAACAAGTTGTAATGCATTATGAAAACAGCATTTAAATATATTATTCCATCTCTAGTTATTATCTCATTTCTGATTTTAGCAATAACAGAAAAAGCGGATTTTGATTCGGGTGACTATTTGAATTTTGGTCTTACCCTACTGACCTATTTCTACGTAGTTTTTACTTGGGAAATGTTAGAACGAATGAAAACGGAATCGTATTTAGAAAGACGACCTTATTTGGTAGCTGACTTTAAAAGTCCTAAAAGCAATTTACACTTTGAACTGGAAAATATTGGAAAAACACCTGCTTTGAATGTTAAGGTTAAAGTCTCACCTGACTTTGAACTTCTAAAAAAGGAAGACTCAATTAACACCACAATTTTTAAAGACAAAATAGATTTCTTTCCCCCAAAAAAGCTGATAGAAACGTATTTATCGACGACTTCGAGTTTCTTTGAAAAAAATCCAGACAAGTTTACTGTTCAATTGGATTATGAAGATAGTTTCAAAAATAAATTTTCGGAAAAAATTATATTGGATTTAAATCATCATAAAAAGCAAAGTTATTTGATTGAAAAAGAATTGAAAGACGTTGTAAAAAGTATAGACGAATTAAAAAAAACAATTGAAAAAAAATAACGCATTACAACAATGTATAACCGCAATTACGGCGGATTCGACTACGTCCGAATCCACTCGGAATTGCTAACGTCTGTTCTTAAAACAAAAATTAAGTAACTTTAACTCCATAACTGCGGTTATACGAGACCGTTGTATGCAATTTGAAAAAATCATAAAACAAAATGATTAAAGTCCGTAAAAGAACTAAAGTGCTAAGATATTCTTTAAATTTAGAAAGAATCGCAAGTGATATTGTTGCATACTTATTAAATATAGAATCACCAAAAGAGTCATATTCATTCGGAAATAAATCCACAGCTTTATCTTTTAATCAAAAGTTGAATCTATTGATAGATAACGAAACAATTACCAAGGATGAAAAAAAGAAGCTTGAAGCGTTCTTGAATATTCGAAATCAATTTATGCATAACATAGATGCAAATACTTTTACTGAGGCATTCCACAACATAAATGGTCTTGAAAATAGAATGCGAAAATTTTATCCAGAAAATTTCGATGAAAATTTAGAAGATTCTTTAGAAAAGTGTGTTGACAATCTATTTAGAGATGGTATTAGGATTCTAGTATCTGATAAAGGTGGTAGAAAAAGAAAAATGGAAGTGGAAGTTCAAGCAAAATTATATAAAGAGTATTTTAATAAGCAAACCGAATCTATAAGAACCAATTTTAAAAAATTTAAAGAAGCGCTGAATGAATTTAATGAAGACAATATTGACAAAGAAAATTTAATGGAAGTCTTAAAATTAATGGAAATGGAAATTTCGTTTAGTCCTGTATTAGATTTAAAAATTTTTGATTAAAAACTGCATACAACAATGTATAACCGCAATTACGGCGGATTCGACTACGTCCGAATCCACTCGGAATTGCTAACGTCTGTACTTAACCGAAAAAAATAAACTTTAATCCCGTAACTGACGGTTATACGAGACCGTTGCCCACAATATGAAAAAACTAATGACAAGACTAATTTTCGCCTTATTTCTAATTTCATTTAGCAGTATAGCTTTTGCGCAAAGAGGAAAAGCCACTTTAATACTAAAAGACAATACCAGAATTGATGGATTTGGTGAGATTAGTGGAATTTCATCAATTGTTTCAGTGAAATTTAAGAATGATACACTAAAATGGAGAAGTTACAAGTCAAAAGAAATTATCGGAATAGACATATTAGAAAACGATTATTATAGACAGTTTCGCTATAAATATAAGAACAAAAACAAGTTCCCAGAAATATTGGAAATAGTTTCTATTGACAGTTTAAGCCTATATGTGCGAACATATAATGGTAGTGTTTTAACAAACTCATTCGTGAATGAACCTATTAACGGAGTTGATAACCCACAAAAAATTGAGTTAGATAACGGACAAAAAATAAATATAAGTCAGCGACCTCGAAATAGCTACACGGAAATGAACTTTCCTAGATACAGTTATTATGTTGGTTTTGGAGAAAGTGACCAAGTTGAACATTTATACAAAAAGGTTTACCATTTGCAAAAAGTTTCAAAAAATCAATGAAAAAATATTTTAAAAATTGTCCTTCGTTAATTGAAAAAGTAGAAAACAAAGAATTTAAAAATGATGAACTATGGAAAGTTTTGGATTATTACAATCGAAACTGCCTGAATGTAAAATCGGAATAAAATACTGTGGGCAACAATGTATAACCGCAATTACGGCGGATTCGACTACGTCCGAATCCACTCGCAATTGCTAACGTCTGTACTTAACTCAAAAATTAAGTAACTTTAACTCCATAACTGCGGTTATACGAGACCGTTGGGCACAAGCTGAAAATCAAAATGGCGAAAAAAATTGGAATTTTAATTTTAGTGATTTTTATATCGATAATTCTTGCTTCGATTTACGGATTTTTACACAATCAAATTTCTTACTCAATCTCAACTGAATATTTTACTGAATTTAAATTTTTACAATTCGGCGGAGTTAAATTCTCAATCGATTTTCCTCGTTATAGTGCAGGACTAATTGGAATTGCTTCAACTTGGTGGTTTGGACTTATAATCGGACTCATAATTGGAATCGTTGGATTTTTACAACCGACAACAAAAATTATGTGGAAAAGCTCATACGGAGCAATCATTAGGACTTTAGGAATCGCAATCGGAATTGGAATCGTGGGAATTTTGGTTGGAAAGTTCATAATTTCAAACTTAAATGCTAATTGGAATCTTCCAGCGGATTTGACCGACCGAAAAAGTTTTTTAACAGCTGGAACAATGCATAATTTCAGCTATCTTGGTGGAATAATCGGACTGATTTACGGAATAATATATCAACTAAAAATAAAAAAAGCCAGTGCCCAACAATGTATAACCGCAATTACGGCGGATTCGACTACGTCCGAATCCACTCGGAATTGCTAACGTCTGTTCTTAAAACAAAAATTAAGTAACTTTAACTCCATAACTGCGGTTATACGAGACCGTTGTAAAACATTTGAAACTAACAGATTAAAATAAGAATATGGGAATAAAATTTGGAGAAATAGATGCTAATCAAATTCTTGAAAATGAATTTAGACTTGGCGTTATGGAAAGACTTTTAGAAGGAATGTTAAATGCAAATCCTAACCTGAAAAAACCAACGGATTTGGACTTACATAATATAAGAAAAGCTGTTATAGAGGACTTAAAGAAAAAGTATCCAAACTCTGGAATCGAATTTAAAAACAAGTAAGATGGCTGATTTTAAATTAGGAGATACTGGAGGTCTAGTTCAAAGTAAAATTATACCAAAAAAAGTTACATTCTATTTAGTTACGAGCGATAATTTGAATTCTGTGAAAAGTAAAAGTATTTTATCTGATGTTTTTACTTTACTCGCCTCACTAATGTGGGGAGCTTATTTATCTGTGACCATTTCTCAAAAAATTACTTTAGAGCCAATGGAAAAAGAAAAAGTTATTTTGGAAACTTTACAAGATGTATTTCTATATACCGGAATTCTATTTACAATTTTAGCTGTAGTATTTATCATTTGGAATTTTAGTGTTTTAAGTGACATAAAGCGGAACGAATTAAAACTTGAGGAAACAGAAAACGAAGGAAATTAAAAACGTTTTACAACAATGTATAACCGCAATTACGGCGGATTCGACTACGTCCGAATCCACTCGGAATTGCAAAGGTTAGTTTTTAAATGAAAATTTGTAATTTTAAAACCGTAACTGACGGTTATACGAGCCCGTTGTGGCGCATTTGACCAAAAAATCGTACTGAGTTATTTAAATCAATACTTTCAAAAAATGAATTACTCTCTAAATGTCCTGAAAGAAATTGAAATTAAAGCTAATTCCTTCGAAATATGGAATACCATAACTTCGAACAAAAAATTATCAGATTGCTTAAAAATATCTGTTAACTGTGATTTATGGGAAAAAGGACAAACAATTTATTTTAATGGATTTAAAAACGACTTGAAATTTAGTGATAAAGCGAAAATTACGGAATTTCTGCAAAATAAATTATTGACTTATAATTACTTTAAATCTGGTTCTGATGATTTTACCGAGTTAAGTTTTTCAATAAAAAGAAATGGAAAAAATTCTTCCAAACTTATTTTAAGAGGAAAAGGCTTTTTAGATACAGATGACAAAATTCACGCAGAAAAAACTTGGGCTGGAATGTTACAAATATTAAAAACTGAAATTGAAAAAACGCACCACAACAATGGCTATAAGTAATTGCTTGTTCTCGCCTACTTCTGAAAATCCTCTCGGATTTTCAGTTTAGTGTGTACTTGCAAAGTTAATCGCTAAACCACGCAACTACTCATAGCCGAGACCGTTACCCAACATTTGAAAAAAGTATTGAGAAAACGAAAAATCATAGGAATTCACTTTTTGACTTTTGTTACTTTGACAATCGTTTGGTTTTTCTTGGCTGAACCTGTACTACACCAATTTGCTTCGGCTATTCACAACGTGGAAATGTGGCTGAATTTTATAATCTATGGGACAATTGGAATTTTGATTTTGACAATAATATCGTGTCTGATTTTCATTCAAAAATTTAAAAATAAACATTGAAAAAACTGACTTTTAAACATATCTCAATTTTTCTATATGTAGTATCATTGGGTTTACCAATATTTTTCGGAGCTGGAGTTATTGGGATTTTTGGTTTGCTTCTTGGCTTAATTGGAATGTTTGAATTTGATATTTACATTTTTCTTCCTTGGCTTGCGAACATCATTTATTTTTTCAACCTTGTTTTTGAGAAAAAAATCAATAATCTTAAAATCCCAATATCTATTTTGACAATTATTTTCGGACTGTTTACATTCGGAATTTCAAGAATACCTTTAGACGAAGGAGGAGCATATGCAAATGTAAAACCTGGAATCGGATTTGGAATTTGGATATTAAGTTTCACTATATTGTTACTTGGACAATTAAAAAATAAAAACGTTGGGTAACAACGTGTAAAAATAATTGCTTGGTTCTAGCCTACTCGGAAAATCCTGCGGATTTTCCTCTGGTTCGTTCCATTTTTAGTAAGTTAGTTGCTTGCACACGCAACTATCCTTACACAAACCGTTGTAGCACATTTGACTAAAAATCTATGAAAAAGAAAACTATTCTACTCTTATTTTTATTTTTTTCTCTTACATCATACAGTCAAATTGACTCAACCAAAGTTTCATTTGTTGCTTATTGGTCAATTGGTGACGATTATGACTTTAAAATATCAAAAGTCAAAAGAGAATGGAAAAACGATGTGTTAACAAAAAAGGATTCATCACAATACATTGCAAACTTCAAAGTACTTGATTCTACTGAAAATTCATATGATATTAAATGGACATATAAAAACAATATTGTAAGTACATTTCAAGAAAAAGCTGAAAAATTATTTGATGATAAGGAGGCAGTAAATAAAATTCTCAGAAAAAATGATTTTTCGAAAGTAATTTATAAAACAAATGAACTTGGAGAATTTATTGAGATTTTAAATTGGAAAGAATTAGGAGAATCAACAAAGTTATTATTGCAAGAAATGCTTGATAACTTTGAAAAAAAGAATCCCGAAAAAGTAAACGAATTAAGAAATGCAATGAATCCAATTATTGAAATATATAGTTCCAAACAAGGTATCGAGCAACTGGCTATTAACGAACTTCAGTATTTCCACTTTCCATTTGGACTGGAATACGATATTACAGAACCGATTGAATACGAACAAGAACTTCCTAATGTTTTAGGAGGTAAACCAATATTAGCGGATGCTACCCTAACCTTTGAGGAAGTGGATTTTGAAAATAATTTTTGTTCATTAAAAGAACAAACTATCATAAATCCGGATGACACCAAACGAGTCGTTAAAGAATTGTTTTCAAGAATGAAAATCGAAGAATCTAAAGCCAAAGAGACTATCGACAATGCAATTTTTGATATTACAGATTTGAACTATTATCAATATTATTACAATCCTGGAGTTCCACATTATATATATGGAGGTCGGAAATTTATTCTAAAAATGGAACAAACAAATATTGAAAAAATTGAAGAACTTTACATTGAATTGATTTATGATGAATAAAAAAACGTGCTACAACAATGTATAACCGCAATTACGGCGGATTCGACTACGTCCGAATCCACTCGGAATTGCTAACGTCAGTGCTAAACCGAAAAATTAACGCATATTAACCCGTAACTGACTGTTATACGAGACCGTTGTGCGTAAGCTGAAAAAAAATGAGTGACACCTACATAACATTAGTTTCAGAAAAATTAAATTCTGCTGATTCAAAGAAAAAAGCGGAAAAAATAATTGAATTTCTGACTGAACAAAAAATCGTAGAAAAAGATTTGACTGAATGTGTTTTAGGCTCATCAAAAGGATACGCGCCAGCCGAAAATTATGGCAATATTTTAGAGCAATCGGAATTGAATTTGACCGAGCTAAAAATAAATGGAATTGAATTGATTACGGAGAAGCAAGTGTTTGAAAATGGCGGAAATGGACTTGAAGAAATTATTTGTCCGAATTGCGGAGAAAATAACATTGAAAATGACTGGGGAAATTCGTTAGGAAATTGGCACAGTGGAATTGACTCTGACATATTAAAATGCCAAAAATGCGGAATTGAAAAATCAATAACGGAATTTGAATTTAATCCGACTTGGGCTTTTGGTAATTTAGGAATTACCTTTTGGAATTGGACAAAGCTAAACCCAAAGTTCGTGGCTGAATTGGAAAAAATAATCGGAACCGAATTGAAAGTTGTAAATGGAAAAATATAAAAGCCTACGCACAACAATGTATAACCGCAATTACGGCGGATTCGACTACGTCCGAATCCACTCGGAATTGCTAACGCCAGTTCTTAACCGAAAATTATTAACTTTAATCCCGTAACTGACGGTTATACGAGACCGTTGTAACACATTTGAGAAAAACTAAAGACATATTAATTTTCGTATTTGCTATAGTTGTAGTTTCGGCTTTAGCTTATGCGATTTATTTATTCTTTTATGTTCAAAAGAGATACGCTGAAATACCTACCGACACAAAATCAATTTTTACGGAATCGAGATATTTATACGGAATAACATCTAATGACAATCTGAAACTTCGAACGGAATATTTACTCATAAAAACCGTTCGTGATTCGATAATCAAATATGAATATAAAAGTACGACAGATTCGACTCGGAATTTAAGAGTAAGTTACTTGACGACCAAAAATCAAGAAATTCAATTTGACTTAACCGATTACGTAAAGTATAAAAGCAAAACTATTCGGAGTAATTCGAACTCTTAAATTTGGTTTGATATGTACGAAATGAAAGAGCCGATTATTGACGGAATGAGTCCAGTAATGTTTAATAAAGATTATGGAATTTTAGCTATTTCGAATCCACTCGGACCTTCCGCTTTTTTTATGGATAAACAAAATGACAGTTTACAAGTAATGAAAATAAGTGAAAAATTATACTAAAAAACGTGTTACAACAATGTATAACCACAATTACGGCGGATTCGACTACGTCCGAATCCACTCGGAATTGCTAACGTCTGTACTTAACTCAAAAATTAAGTAACTTTAACTCCATAACTGCGGTTATACGAGACCGTTGTACCCAATTTCAGAAATGCAGAAAACAGATGAATATATAGCGAAAAGATTAAAGTGGAAAGCTGGAAAACACAGTCTTCCAACCAAACATTCTTTCTTATTCGAAAGTTTGCCGACTGAAAATCAAAAATATTACTCGGAATTATTTAAATCTCAAAATATTGGAATTCCAGTTTTAGTTTTTACTCAACCGAAAAATGACAAATGGACTATTATGGGAACTCGGAAAATAGTTTGGGGAGAATATGATAAGTTTGAAAGTCTACTGATAAGTAATATTAAAGAAATGCGACCTCAATCCTTTGTTGAAATTAGCGAAACTGGAAAAGCAACAAGAGAACAAATAAAAAAAGGTGAATGGGACGAATTGACTATCACCAATTTGAATTCTGAACAGTTTATTATTCCAGCCTTTAAAGGTTCTGACTTTTTTGCGATGTGGAATATTTTACTAATGAATAAACAATTAAATCGGAAATAAAAACTGGGTACAACAATGTATAACCGCAATTACGGTAAATTCGACTACGTCCGAATCCACTCGCAATTGCTAACGTCTGTACTTAACTCAAAAATTAAGTAACTTTAACTCCATAACTGCGGTTATACGAGACCGTTGTGCCTAATTTGAGAAATGAAAATATTCCCAACCAAAGAACTGAATTTTAAACTAATAGACGAACAAGCTGAAACGCTGAATCGACTGAATAGAAGAACAGAAAAGTCTGAAAATCTGACTTCTCAGATTACTGACAAATCATTTCGCGGAATTATAAACGAAAACGAATTTAAAATTATATCGTCAGCAATTGGAAAAGGAGCATTTTGCGTAATGACTGGAGCAATAGAATCTGACAAAGGAAACGTGAAAGTGGAAATCCATAAAGTTTTTCGGATTTTATTGAGTGTATTTTTATTATTTCCAATAATCGGTCTTATTGCAATGATTTTGACTAAAGCTCAAGAATTCTCACCAATTCTGATTTTAGTAATGATTGGACAAATTTTAGTAATTAGATATGGATGTATTGGACTTGCTTTTAAGTTTTTATCGAGAGAAAGTCTGAATAGATTACGTGATGTACTTGACTTGGAATGGATAAAAAACTAGGCACAACAATGTATAACCGCAATTACGGCGGATTCGACTACGTCCGAATCCACTCGGAATTGCTAACGTCTGTGCTAAACCGAAAAATTTGCGTACTTTAACCCGTAAACTGACGGTTATACGAGAACGTTGGCAACAATATTAAAGCTGAACGAAAAAACGAATGGAAAAGAAATTAAAACAAAGTATTCTGACTTCATATCTGATAGGAGCACCAATTGGAATTTTGACTATAATCGCTACGATTTGGATTCCATTATTGCTAACTGGAGAAGGACTTTTGACAATTGTAATTCTTGGAACATATGGAATTTCAACAATCGGACTTGTGATTGCGTTTCTGATTGCTCTATGGGTTGGTGGAAAATTAGCTTATCAAAACATTAAAAGCGGAAAATCAATACTTCTGACTTCCTTTAAATACTCAACTATTGTGAATTTAATAATCTGGACCACTTTTTGTGTGATTATCGGACTGACTGTTACGGAAGAAAGATTTTTAATGATGATTCCACCGATTATCGCTTTTGTTGTTTGTACAGTTCTGACAACATTTTCAATCGGACTTGTAATTTCATATTTAATTAAACGAATAAATAATAAACCGACTGAATTAAAAAATACTGTTGCCAACAATGTATAACCGCAATTACGGCGGATTCGACTACGTCCGAATCCACTCGGAATTGCTACCGTCTGTGCTAAATCTAAAAATTAAGTAACTTTAACTCCATAACTGCGGTTATACGAAGCCGTTGTGTAACATTTGATAAAGACTATGGCAATACACCTATTTATTGATACTAATGTTTATCTGAAATTCTATCATTTTTCGAATGATGATTTGGAAGAACTGAGTAAACTGATGGTTCTAATGGACAACGACCAATTGGAACTGCATTTACCAGAACAAATCGTAGATGAGTTTAATAGAAATAGAGATACTAAACTTGCGGATGCTTTAAAAACATTTAATCAATCAAAATTAAATCCACAATTTCCAAAGTTTTGTAAAGGCTACAAAGAATATGAAACTTTAAAAAAGTTGATTAAAGATTACGACAGAGAAAAACAATCTCTTCTAAAGAATTTAATGCTAAAAATTGAAACTCATACATTACAAGCAGATAAAATAATTGAGATGCTTTTTCAAAAGGCAAATTATATTCCTACTACATCTAAACTTGTTGAAAAAGGTAGATTGAGATATGATATTGGGAATCCACCTGGAAAAAACAAATCTTATGGTGATGCAATTAATTGGGAATGCTTGTTAGAAAATGTTGAGAACAATAACGATTTATACTTTATTGCAGATGATAAAGACTATTTTTCAGAACTTAACAATACAAATTTCAATACATTTTTAGCAAGAGAATGGAATCGAAAAAAGTTTTCTGAAATAAAATTTTACAAAACGTTATCTGATTTCTTTAAAGATATTTTTCCTGAAATAAAATTAGCGACTGAATTGGAAAAAGATATTCTAATTTCAAAGCTCATTGAAAGTGGAAATTTTTACTCTTCAAGACAACTTCTTCAAAAACTTTCAAAATTTGAATCTTTTTCTACAGAACAAGCAAACCAATACGTTTCTGCAAGTTTAAATAATTCACAGATTTTGTGGATTAGTGAAGACGAAGACATCAACGAATACCTTCACGAATTTGTCGAGAAAAATAAAGATAAAATTAATACGGAATTATTAAAAGAATTTTATCAAACAGTATCGAATTTGAAAGTTCCTGTTCCGCCACCACCATTTTAAAAAAACGTTACACAACAATGGCTATAAGTAATTGCTCGTTCTCGCCTTCTTCTGAAAATCCTCGCCGATTTTCAGTTTGGTGTGTACTTGCAAAGTTAAGTGCTAAACCACGCAACTACTCATAGCCGAAACCGTTGTAAAACATTTTGAAAAACGAATGACAAAACAAATAACATTTATAATTCTGACTTTTTTAAGCATTAATGTTTTCGGACAAACTGCGGACGAATTAAATGAACAATCAAAAAAATTAATTGAACAGCAGAAATTTGAAGAGGCAATCCCGATTTTAAAAAAGTCGGCTGAATTAGGAAATGCTGAAGCGCAATATAATTTAGGTTACTGTTATCGTGCAGGAGCTGGCGTTGAGCAAAATATCGAAAAGGGAATTGAATGGTTTGCCAAATCTGCTGAACAAGGATTTAATGATGGACTTTATCAAATGATGATGGCTTATGGAAATGGAGACGGAGTTGAACAAGATTATAAAAAAGCTTTTGAATTTGGGCTAAAGTGTGCCGAAAACGGAGATGGAACTTGTATGTGGAATGTCATCAACTGCTACTATTCAGGAATGGGAGTTGAAAAAAATATGGACAAAATGTTGGATTGGGCAACTCGACTTGGAAAACTTGAAAACCCAGAGAATTTGACAAAAAGCGGTTACATTACATCAGTTAGATTACAACTTGCCCAAATGTATAGAGATGGTGGAGAATTAGAGAAAGACCTTTTTAAAAGCTACCAATGGTTTCTAATATTCAATGAATTTAAAAGGGACTTTTCTTACATTCAACAACAGCAGATTGTAAAAGAAATACAAGAATTAGAAACTAAACTGACTTCTAACCAAAAAGCAAATGGACAAAAAGAAGCAGAAAAATTATTAGGAAGACCATTGAAAAATATGAAAAACCTTTATAAAGCTGAATTATAAAAAACGTTTTACAACATTGGCTATAAGTAATTGCTTGTTCTCGCCTACTTCTGAAAATCCTGGCGGATTTTCAGTTTGGTGTGTACTTGCAAAGTTAAGTGCTAAACCACGCAACTACTCATAGCCTAGACCGTTGTGCAACATTTGACCAGACATTGAAAACAGACGAAACATATAGACTTTATTTAAGAGATTTAGTATACTTGATTAAAGAACGTCACGCTGAATTAAAATCGAAACTGAATAAGGATGATTTTAAAGCTGGCGAAGAATTCGGTTATTATGCAATTCTCGAACTTATAGAAAACCAATCGTCATCCTTTATGATTGAGCCAGAGGATTTTGGATTTAATGATTTCGAAAAAAATGAGTGAATATTTAAATTCTTTATTAGACGAGCGCAATAGTGAATTATGGAATAATTTAAATACTACTCATAACATAACTTTAGAGCCAAGTTTTGAACCGAATTTCATAACAAACTTTAAAGATGACAACATAACCATTTATGTTTACGAGGATAATTTAAGTCCAGCGGATTTTACACACGAATTATTACACATAAGACTAAAATCAAATGGACTTGATATAGGTAGAGATTTAAATAAGAAAATAGAGGAAAATGAAAAGTTATACTATTTATTTTCAACTGCTTTAAAAGACCATATAAGTAATTGTCTCGAGCACATAAAAATGCTACCAATTTTCATTGATTTGGGATTTAAAAACAGTCAATTCTTGAGCGACTATAAATCAAAGAAAATGTCATCGGGACAAATGCAAGAGATTGCATTAAGATATAGAGAAAATGGAATTTATGACAGAGAAGCTGTTGACTCTTTCATTGGACTATTTTTTGCTATGAAAGCAGATAATAATCGAATGAACAAATACGATATTCTCTATAAGAAACTATCCAAATTAGATAAGAAATTATATAAATTACTTGTCGATTTTTGGGAAGATTGGTTAACGTTCGATTACAATGACAAAAATGATAATTATGATGATATCATCAATTATTTTATTGAGGACTTGAATGATTGGCACGAAAACAAAACAGTAATATAAAAAACGTTGCACAACAATGTATAACCGCAATTACGGCGGATTCGACTGCGTCCGAATCCACTCGGTATTGCTAACGTCTGTGCTTAACCGAAAATCATTAACTTTAAAAACCGTAACTGACGGTTATACGAGACCGTTGTGTGCAATTTGAGAAAAACTCTGAATTAATGAACATTATTCAAGAACTGACAGAAAAGTATAGCGGGAAATATTCAGAGGGTTTGAATAAAAGTGTAAACAGTCCGATAGGAAAATACGTTTATCAACCAAAAAACGGAATTATAAAAGTTGACGGAACTAAAATTAGCATTAACCTGAACGAAGTTGGCGGAGCAATGCCTGTAACTGAACCGTTTCGAATTACCTTACATTTAGACAAAACATACAAAACCGAATTAACAATATTCCCAATCGATTCGTGGAATAAATTTTTGAATTTTCTTTTCCCAAAAAGACGAGCATTTGTTCCTAAACCGATTTTAAAACAATTTTGGTTTGGCGGAAATATTGACTTGCTAAAACAACTCGCATCTGATAAATATTTTTGCGAAAAAATAATAAACGAAAGAATTTATATAGAAACTGGATTTAAAACAGCCGACCGAATAGTATTAACGCCTGAATATGGAATTAAGGATATTGAGCAATTTGAAAAGTATGTTTCTATACTTAAATCAATTGAAAAAAAGATAAAAACTGCACACAACAATGTATAACCGCAATTACGGCGGATTCGACTACGTCCGAATCCACTCGGAATTGCTAACGCCAGTTCTTAACCGAAAATTATTAACTTTAATCCCGTAACTGACGGTTATACGAGACCGTTAGGCAACATATGAAACCGACTTCAGAACTATATAATAAATCATTCCGAATTCTATTCTTCGACGAAATGTGGGAATATGAAAAAACAATATCGGAATTGAATGAAAAACTGAAAACGGAGAAAAATAGCAATGCGTATAATAATTTAGGAGTTGCTTATTTTGAGATTGGACAACTTGAAAAAGGAATTGAAAATCTGAATTTAGCAATTGAATTTGATAAGCGGAATTCCATAGCTTACTCAAATCGTGCGGAATTGAATAAAAAGTGGAATAAAAATCAAGACGCTGAAAATGATTGTGGAAAAGCAATCGAGTTAAATCCAAAAGATGCAACCTTTTGGAGATGTCGAGCTTATTTGAGAAAGGAAAATAGAGAATTAGAAAAAGCGTTATCTGACTTTAAACAAGCAAAGAAATTAGAACCAAAATTTCAACCGACTATAAATGAAATTGTGAAATTGGAAAAAGAACTCGGAATCGAACCGAAAAGTTGGATTGAAAAACTAATTGGGAAATGAAAATACGTTGCCTAACAATGTATAACCGCAATTACGGCGGATTCGACTACGTCCGAATCCACTCGGAATTGCTAACGCCAGTTCTTAACCGAAAAATAGTAACTTAAAACCCGTAACTGACGGTTATACGAGACCGTTGTGGGTAATTTGACCAAACCGAAATGCAAGAATCAAAAAGACTAAATTTCTTAAAATCTTATCTAAAATTATACGGAGTTGAGAAAATTGAATTGACAAATGAAACGGTTGACTCAATTGGCGGAATTGCAATCTATGATGAAAATGACCCTGAAGAAAAGCAGGAATTTATTTGGCATAAATCGGAAAAAGAAATTCCTTCACCTGAATTAAACATTCTGATTGAAAAAATTGTTTCGGAAAAATGGCATAAGGGAGACAAAATTTCTGAACATATTGAGGAATTGGCATTTGAGGAATTTGACAACTCAACTAAAGAAAAAATTCTAACTGAATTATTTGACGTACGAATTAGAATGGTTGATAACGGAGAGGAAACAGACTCTTATTGGGTACATTACTGATTAAAAAACTGAATATGAAAAATAAAAAACTACCCACAACAATGTATAACCGCAATTACGGCGGATTCGACTACGTCCGAATCCACTCGGAATTGCTAACGTCTGTGCTAAACCGAAAAACATTATCTTTAATCCCGTAACAGACGGTTATACGAGACCGTTGTAAACAATCTACAAATGAAAAACTTTAAATACATTCTCTTTGCTCTAGTAATAATTATATTATCATGCGAATCAGATGATGATAACCTATCTACTGAAGAATTATTGATTCAGGGAAGTCCTTGGATATTCGATCGATATGAGTTGTCATATATTATAAATGACTCTGGCCTCAACCTCTCTCAATCTGAAATCGAGTCCATTACTAATGCAAAAAATGCTGGAGCACGGATTTCTTTTAAATCAGATTTCACGGGTTGGGGACAAAGTCCTACCGGAACATATTCTTCGTTTGAATGGCTAATTACTAATAATGGAAAACTCGACTTTAATCCAGGTGGGGCATCTTCTGAGTTTGTTACTTTTGGAATTACTGGAGATGAGCTTTTTTTCGAAGGAGAAGACCAAATCCCAGACCCAAATCAACCCTTAATTAAGTTATTTCACTACGGTAAGTTTTTTTACAAATAGACTGTTTACAACATTGTATAACCGCAATTACGGCGGATTCGACTGCGTCCGAATCCACACGGAATTGCGAGCGTCCGTGCCAAACCGAAAATCGCTACCTTTAGCCCGCAACTGACGGTTATACTTCCCGTTACCACACATTTGAAAAAAATTCTGTACATATTGACAATTTTAGTTTTCGGAACAACATATTCTCAAGAAAACAAAACTACCGATTGCAACTTGCAAGAGGAAAATAGAGTATGGAAAATGAAATTTGAAAAAGCGGAATCAAAAACTGAACGGATTGAATTGATAAAAGCCAAAATAAAAACTGACTCAATATATAAACAATCTGAACTCAAAATAAAAACTGCTCATTCACCGACAATAATTAATGAACACGAAAATCAATATGGAACTGAATGCGGATGTAAAATATTATTTGTTTTACATTATAAAAATCGAAGAGCGATAATTGTAAACTTGAATGAAAAACCTGAATTGAGTGTTGTGATTGACAAACTGAACCCTGAAAATGTTGCGCAAATTTGGTCTGAATTTAAAGAAGAGATTGCTGGAACAGTTTATGGAGTAGCTGGAAAATGCGGATTTGTACAAATGAAAATAACCGACAGAAAATTAAGACGACTAATAAAAAACGTGTGGTAACAATGTATAACCGCAATTACGGCGGATTCGACTTCGTCCGAATCCACTCGGAATTGCTAACGTCTGTGCTAAACCGAAAAGTCTGCGTATATTAACCCGTAACTGACGGTTATACGAGACCGTTGTACCCAATTTAAACCGAACTCAATCTGAATGTATAGTGTTGAAGAAATAAGAGAAAACTACAAAGGGTTTTCAGATTCAAAAATTGAAAATATTGCGAGAAATGAGTCTAAAGGATTACGAAAAGAAGTACTCGGAATTTTAAAAGAGGAAATCGAAAAAAGGAATTTAGACGAAAGACTCATTACTTGGGTAGATGCGGAAACTAATACACTAACTGACTTTGAAAAGCAATCGTTAATTAGAAATATAGAAAATCTAAAATGTCCAAATTGTGGATTAAAAGAAACCAAATTAATTGGACAGGAATTTAACACAATCGTTTCCATAATCCTTTTGTGCAATGAAACAACCGAAAACAGAATTCTATGCTCGAATTGTGGCAGAAATAAAAAAATAAAATCTTTTGTAATTAATTTATTGGCTGGATGGTGGTCAAGACGTGGATTTTTATTGACACCTTATACTTTGATAAAAGACACGATTAACCTCTTTTTCAAAAAGAAAATTAACGATAGAATAATTGCAGAGTTTATCGAACAAAATAATGGAATGTTCAGATTACACGGAACGGATGATGAGACTTTGTTCGGATTAATCTCTTGGCATAATAACGATTACGAAATTCCAGAAACAGAAGAAAATAACGAAAATGAATAAAAAACTGGGTACAACAATGTATAACCGCAATTACGGCGGATTCGACTGCGTCCGAATCCACTCGGAATTGCTAACGTCTGTGCTAAACCGAAAAATTTGCGTACTTTAACCCGTAACTGACGGTTATACGAGACCGTTAGCCACAATTTGAAAAAAACATTATGAATAACGAATTCCACTTAAATCAATTAAACAGACTTCTTGAAAAATATCACGAATATAGAAGAACATCGGAATACAATGATTTGAGTGATAAGCCGAAAATAGATAGGCAAAGTTTGGTGACAAGTTCAATAGCCGCAATTCATAGAATTACTGGGGAAAATTCTACTTACAGTAAAGAAATAAACAAAATTCAAGCATTAAATCCTCACTTACATAAACATACTTCTGACATTTTAGGTGTAGTGAGTTCACTAAAAGATGACATTGAGAATGGCTATTTACAAAGTTTGGTTGAACTCGTTCATTCAAATGTATTTTCGGATTTTTTAGAAATGTCTAACCACTTGAACGAAACAGGATATAAAGATGCAGCAGCAGTTTTGGCAGGTTCAACATTAGAGAATCATTTAAAACAACTTGCTACAAAGAATAATATTGATTTACTAGATGCAAAGGGAAATCCAAAAAAAGCAAGTAATATAAATGTAGAGCTTACAAAAGCGAATATTTATGAAAAACTTGACAATAAGAATGTAACTGCTTGGCTTGATTTAAGAAATAAAGCTGCACACGGTAATTATGATGAATATAATTCAGAACAGGTGAAATTATTCATCTCAAGTATTCAAGATTTTATTACCAGACATAAGGCATAGAATGAGACAAAAATTACATCAGGAAATAAAAAAACTGTGGCTAACAATGTATAACCGCAATTACGGCGGATTCGACTACGTCCGAATCCACTCGGAATTGCTAACGTCTGTTCTTGATCCAAAAATTAAGTACCTTTTACTCCATAACTGCGGTTATACGAGACCGTTGTGCTTAATTTAACAGAATTGCGAAAAAACAAATTAAATAATAAAATCATATTAATTCTAACATTCTTATTCGGACTGATTTCCTGTAACTCTTATAAAAATCTTCCAAAAGGACAATCGAATATTTCATTTCATTCTGCATTTGAAAACGATACCTTGAATGTAAAAGTTAATGACAGTATACGATTAAAAAATCACCAAATTGAAATGATACCTGAATGGGGAATCTCTAAAAACGCATCGATTTATGTTGACGGAAAAGAGTTTCGAGTATCTGGAACCTACAAAACAACAGAAGTAATTGACAAAGAATTTGGTATCGAAATAAATCGGACTTTAGAATTTGATACAATTTTAAAAGCTAAAAATGGACGATATATTGACATCGGAGCGAATGAAAAACAAATCTTTATTGTTCAATCAAAGAAAGTTACAAAAGTTGAATAAAAAACTAAGCACAACAATGTATAACCGCAATTACGGCGGATTCGACTACGTCCGAATCCACTCGGAATTGCTAACGTCAGTGCTTAACCGAAAATTATTAACTTTAAATCCGTAACTGACGGTTATACGAGACCGTTGTAAAACATTTTGACCAAATGAATCGCATCTTTCCAATTCTGGGAATTTTAATTATACTGATTAGTTGTAAATCAACTAAAGTCGGACAGAAATCGGAATTTAATTTGGAGAACGATTCTGTAAATCTTTATGCTTTTGTCGGAGAAAAAATATCTGTAATTGAATTTGACCCAAATGAAAATAATACTCGAATAGAAATTGACTCAATAACTGGAGATTCAATTCGGATAGTAAGTTATGTTATGGATTACGGATTCAAAAACAAATATAGAGTTGTTAAAAATGTGTTTAACGACTTGAAAACAGACACGATTGAATTTGTTGCTTATGACCATTATGGACGTCCAGGATTTGAAAATTATGAAAACGTGATTTTGTACATTTCCTTGAATGAGGAAAAAGGTCATTATTATCATCAAAAATATCAATATGACCCAGTACAAAAAACAAAAAACGGAATTTGGAAAGGACTTAATGGAGAAAGCATCGAAAAGCTGTTTAACGAAAAGAAAAAAGGAGTACTAACCGCTCGTGGATTATTTGATGAATAAAAAACGTTTTACAACAATGTATAACCGCAATTACGGCGGATTCGACTTCGTCCGAATCCACTCGAAATTGCTAACGTCCGTGCTTAACCGAAAAACATTAACTTTAAATCCGTAACTGACGGTTATACGAGACCGTTGGGCACAATATGAACAGATATCAAATGAAAAACTTAATTATTGGAATTTTATTTATCTCAACTTCTGTTTTTGGACAGGAGTTTAATTTTGATATTCACAACACTTCACTCTCTGAATATTTAAAAATGGAGGAAAGTTTGGGAAGCGAAAAAATTCCGACAACGTCAAATCACGTTTCCTTTGGAGGAAATGCACAACCAATTAAATATTTAAGAAAAGAAAAAGTAATTCCCGAATTAACTGCTTTCTACTTTTTCAAAAAAGCTGATTCAACAATGTCTTATGTTCTTTACGAATGGGACGTTTCGAATTTTGAGAAACGAGAAAACAATCAAAAATCGGAGAAATTTCAAAATGCCTTAATTGCAAAATATAAAGGACTCAAAAAAGAAATTTCAAATGAGTTTGGTAAACCCAAAGTTAAAAGTAACTATTCAAATCTTGCTCAGTATGACCTAAAGGATTTTTTTGAAGAGAAATCTACTTGGAATCCTAACGATAGTACAGAAGTAGAATTATACTCAATTGCATCTAATCATTACGAGAAAAAAGGGGCAATGACAATTAATCCTACACACAGAATAAGACTTTATATCAGAAATCAATCAAAGGAAAAGGAAAAAAAAATTCCAAAATTGGACGAGAAAAAACTGGCTGAGTTAGAAAGAATAAAGTCTGACTTTTTTACGGCTTTGAAAGCCAGAGATTTACCAAAATCAAAAGAATTTTTATCGGATTTAATTCTTGAAAAAGTAACTGACGAACAAATTAATATGCTGATTGACAATATTAATTTTAACAAACAAACGGAATTGATTTATAGCGGAGTTCAAATGGGGTTTAACGGAAGTATGTTCACACTACTTCAGTATAAATATTCAGATGACAATTCAAGTCCGCCAAATGAAATGATAAAGTTGATTTTTGACGATAAAGACAAAGTTGTAGGAATACAACCAATTAAAATGCAAAGTAAAACAACTAATTAAAAAATACTGTGCCCAACAATGGCTATAAGTAATTGCTTGTTCTCGCCTGCTTCTGAAAATCCTCTCGGATTTTCAGTTTGGTGTGTACTTGCAAAGTTAAGTGTTAACCCACGCAACTACTCATAGCCGGAGCCGTTGCCAACAATATGAAAAAAATTCTCGATAGCCGAATATACAACATAATCGGAATTTTAGTAGGAACAATAATTGCGTGGATTATTGCAATGTGGACTGACTTGCCAGCGAGTTCAAATCACGGCGGATTTATTCCCTTAATTTATCCACCTTTCATCGGAATTTTGATGGTTGTCGGATATTTAATCAGCAGACTGATAACCAAAAAATATAATTGGATTATTAGCATTATCGGAATAGTTTACATTCTACATTTTGCGATTGATTTTAATTTAAGTTATGCCTAAAAAAATAACCAAATGGACTTTTCTAAAAGGCTATTTATTAGTCTATCTGACTTGTTGTTTGATTTTTACAGTTATCAAATGGAAAACACTCTCGTACGAAGAAGGTTGGGGAGTTGTTTATATGGTTGCACTAATCGGACTTGGACTTTTTGGATTGGTAATTGACTTTATTTTGACTTTAATAATCAAGAATAAAAAAATACTCAACGGAATTGGAATTTTAATAGCTATCGGATTTTCAATAATGTTGATAATGGAATTTAAACAATGACTGAATTAATAAAATACTGTTGGCAACAATGTATAACCGCAATTACGGCGGATTCGACTACGTCCGAATCCACTCGGAATTGCTAACGTCTGTGCTAAACCGAAAAATTTGCGTATTTTAACCCGTAACTGACGGTTATACGAGACCGTTGTGTACAATTATGAAAAACCTACTTTTCTATATAATCATTGGAGCTTTATTTGCAAGTTGTTGCGATAAACCAGAATTATTGAGCAATGGTTTGACCAAAAGTGTAAGTGAAATAAATGAGTACATTGTCAATTTGGACGATGAATCTACAGTGTTGGACACAATGACGCACACTCAAAAAAAATACAATGAAAATGATAAATTAATTAAAAGAGTAAGCAGGACTTTTTTCGACAAAGGACAAATGGAAATTGACTATTTCTATGATTCAAATAATAAAATCCAGAAAGAAATTGTTACTATGTCCGATACAACAAAATTCACTGTAAATTATTTTTATAAAGATTCTTTGCGATATCAATCAAAAGCAATTAATGAAAATGAAACCGAAAAATTTGTTGGAATCGAAACTTATTTTTATGATAACAAAGGAAATAGAGAAAAGTCTACGTCTTCACAAATTTTTGTTGACTTGATCTCGAATGATACTATTACAAATTCAATAAATACGACTTATTATAATTCTGATGAATTAATAGAAAGTACAGAAAGCTTTCATAAAGGCAAATCCGACAGAAATCAAAAACGGAAATATGAATATGACTGTCTGACTCTGATAAAGCAAACAGTTTATAATCATAATGATTCTCTGATTTCAATCATAACGTATGAATATAAGCTGGATGAATATGAAAATTGGACTGAAAAGAAAATAATAACTGATGGAATTGCGAAAAGGAAAATCATCAGAAATTTAAAATATAAATAACTGTACACAACAATGTATAACCGCAATTACGGCGGATTCTACTACGTCCGAATCCACTCGGAATTGCAAAAGTCCGTGCTAAACCGAAAAATTAACGCTAATTTAACCCGTAACTGACGGTTATACGAGACCGTTGTGTGCAATTTGAGAAAAACTCTGAATTAATGAACATTATTCAAGAACTGACAGAAAAGTATAGCGGGAAATATTCAGAGGGTTTGAATAAAAGTGTAAACAGTCCGATAGGAAAATACGTTTATCAACCAAAAAACGGAATTATAAAAGTTGACGGAACTAAAATTAGCATTAACCTGAACGAAGTTGGCGGAGCAATGCCTGTAACTGAACCGTTTCGAATTACCTTACATTTAGACAAAACATACAAAACCGAATTAACAATATTCCCAATCGATTCGTGGAATAAATTTTTGAATTTTCTTTTCCCAAAAAGACGAGCATTTGTTCCTAAACCGATTTTAAAACAATTTTGGTTTGGCGGAAATATTGACTTGCTAAAACAACTCGCATCTGATAAATATTTTGCGAAAAAATAATAAACGAAAGAATTTATATAGAAACTGGATTTAAAACAGCCGACCGAATAGTATTAACGCCTGAATATGGAATTAAGGATATTGAGCAATTTGAAAAGTATGTTTCTATACTTAAATCAATTGAAAAAAAGATAAAAACTGCACACAACAATGTATAACCGCAATTACGGCGGATTCGACTACGTCCGAATCCACTCGGAATTGCTAACGCCAGTTCTTAACCGAAAATTATTAACTTTAATCCCGTAACTGACGGTTATACGAGACCGTTAGCCATAATTTAAAAAGAATGAAAGTCAAACCATTAATATTACTGATTTCAATTTTCACTCTAACTTCTTTCTCGACTAATAAAAAGAGTTTTGAAGGAATTATAACTTATAAAACGGAAATCCGATTTAAAAAAGAAAATTTTCAACATCGTGATTATTTTGAGCAAAAGTTCGGAGACACATTAAAAGTGTTTTACAATAAAAATGGTGATATTTTTAAAAAATTCTTAAATACTGGAGATCGAGGATATGATTTCAATCTTTATTTAAATTCCAATAATCACTATTATGCAAAGTGGAAAAATCTGGATACCATCTATCATTACAATGTTTCTGAACAAACATTAGATTTTGTCAATAAGACCACAGGACAATCAGAAAAAATTTTAGGAAAAGAATGCGATTTTATACAAATCGAAGGATTTGAGCCACAAGGAAAGCAAACTGTAATACAAAAATATTCATATAGCGGATTTCCCTACCTAGACTCTGATCTTTTTAAAAACTTTTCGGATTTTTATACTAATTATTTGATTGAAAAAGCAAAATCGCCTTTTATGAAAATGGAACTTGATTTAGGAGATTATGTTGTGACATATACCGCTATCAACATTGAGCCGAAAAAATTAAAAAAAAATATTTTTGAATTACCAAATGACATTCCAAAAAAAGAATATTAATCGAATAAAAACTATGGCTAACAATGTATAACCGCAATTACGGCGGATTCGACTACGTCCGAATCCACTCGGAATTGCTACCGTCAGTGCTTAACCGAAAATTATTAACTTTAATCCCGTAACTGACGGTTATACGAGACCGTTGCCCACAATTTGAAAAAATCGCGTGAAAATAATATATTTATCAATATTCTTAATCGGAACAAATCTTTATGCGCAAGATACAATTGTGTATAAAGGAATTTTAAGAAATACTTTTCTGATTGAGACTATTGAACTTTATTCTGACAGTACTTTTAAATGGACGAATGAATATGATTTAAGCTGGAGTGAATATGGAAAATATAAAATAGCGGAAAACAAGTTGATTTTAGACCATTATATCTTTTCAGTTTATCCAGAAACGATGAGTTTAAAAGACAGTATAGCTACATTGGAAAAACCAACACAAACTCGAATTCTCGAAATTGAGAATAATCGGATTTATCCAATGTCGGACAAAGGAAAACGAATTACAAAAATGAAAGACCCGTATTTTAGAAGAAAATGGGGATGGCTATTTGGAAATCGATTTGAATATAAAATAACACGTGAAAAATAAAAACTGTGGGCAACAATGTATAACCGCAATTACGGCGGATTCGACTACGTCCGAATCCACTCGCAATTGCTAACGTCTGTACTTAACTCAAAAATTAAGTAACTTTAACTCCATAACTGCGGTTATACGAGACCGTTGTGGTGCATTTGACCAAAATTGTGAAATGAACAGAAATCATAGAAACATATTAGCTGAAAATCTTCGATATTATCTGTCTGGAACAATAACAAACTTTGAGTTTATGGACAGAATTGAACCGATTTACAAAACGGATGATAAAGGAGTTAGAGCAGTTGAAAATGCATTTTGGTTTTGTTACGACGATTTACGAGAACATAAGAATATTGGAAAACATAAATTGAATGAGGAATCTGAAAATCAAATCAAACGATTTATCCTATTCCTAAAATCGGACAACGAGTATGAGTGGAAAGACCCAAAATTCTCTAATCCGATTAACTGGATTTTGAATTTAATAACTTTCGGACTTTATCCTAAAAACTCGGAAAAAACAGAAACGGAAAATAATGAAATTGGAGACGACCGAGTTTGGCCATTTTTTCGACAAGCCGAATTAGATAATGAAATTAATGAACCTAAATATTTGAATAAAAAAACGACACCACAACAATGTATAACCGCAATTACGGCGGATTCGACTGCGTCCGAATCCACTCGGAATTGCTAACGTCTGTGATAAACCGAAAATTTTGCGTACTTTAAACCGTAACTGACGGTTATACGAGACCGTTGGCATTCATATTAAAGCAACATCCGAAACTTGATTGAAAAACACGAAAACATATCATCCAAATTATCCGCTTAATCAATTCATAGATGTAATTTGGGCAGGCGAATCAGATAATTATGAAATTCAGGCAATTCATCATGCACCTTTGTTTACGGAATTGATTTTCAATTATGGCGACTCGTTTTCTATAAATGGGCAGAATGTTGTGGAATTTAATTTTCAGAACAATCAGCAAATATTATCAGGACTAAAAACAAAACCATTCCTTACACAAATTTCGGGCAAGTATCTTAACGTTGGACTCATTTTAAAACCGTTTTGTTATGGATTAATAGCAAAGCAAATTAACAGTTCAAGAATTGGAAATTTATCTGAAATCTTATTTGAACAGTTTCTTGTAAAAACAAAACCAGATTTAAAGAAAATTGAAATAGAATTATTTACATTATTTCAAAATTCCCACTTGGAAAATGATTTGATAAAATTTGAGACATATCTAAATAAAAATATATCTGAACCAAAGAAAATTAAGGATTTTAATAATTTAATTTCTATTACTCAAAAGAGTTTCATTCAAAAATTCAAGAATACTTTTCACATAACACCAAACGAATATTTAAGGTTAAAACAAGTCAATCACGCAATAATTAAACTTAAAGCCAATAAATATAAAAATCTCACAAGTTTAGGTCTTGACTGTGGCTTTTATGACCAATCACATTTTATAAGAACATTTAAAAAATATAGTGGATTAACACCAAAACAATTTGTGAAAGGGTAAATTCTGTACAATTTCGAGGAGTTGTAATTATTTAATTTTGCACTCAAGTTTAAACAAAGTACAGATATGGATAGAAAAAATAAAGTGTTTATAGCAACAAGTTTGGATGGCTATATCGCAGACAAAAATGGCGGAATTGATTGGTTACATTCTATTCCAAATCCAGACAACAATGATATGGGATATGTTGAATTCTCTAATGGAATTGATGCACTCGTTATGGGACGAACGACTTTTGAAACAGTAATCAGTTTTGATGTTCCTTGGCCTTACACCAAACCTGTTTTTGTGTTGAGCAATAAACTGAAAGAAATACCTGAATCTCATAAAGGTAAGGCATTTTTAGTCAAAGGAACTCTAATAGAAATTTTAGAGCAAATTCATGAAAAAGGACATGAAAGATTATATATTGATGGAGGAACAACAATTAGGAATTTCTTAAAGGAAAATTTGATTGATGAAATGGTTCTCACGACTATTCCGATTTTATTAGGTGGTGGTTCTTCCTTGTTTACTGAATTACCAAACGAGCAGAAATACGAACTGATTGAAACAAAAATCTATCTAAACCAAATAGTACAGAATCATTATAAGCGGAAAAGATAAAATACGAAATGCCAACAACGTGTATAAGCAATAGCGGTTTGAGTGCAAACTCGAACCGTTTTGTCGTTTAAATAAAGTATATTGCTATCTGAAAAGTAGTGCTTTAAAAACCGCTACTGCTCATACACAAAACCGTTGTAGGTAATTTAAGAAACCGTGATAATCCGAAAAGAAATTAAGGACGATAATGAGCTTTATTTGTATTTCAATGACAAATTGATTTACAAAAGATGGTTGAATTATGGATATTCCAAAGTGTTCGACAAAATGGCTTATGGAAAAGGCACTTTTATTAGTATAATCGAAGATAAAAACGGAAAAATTCGACATCGAAGAAAGATTTTCATAAACGGAGAATTTTGCGAAACTAAAGAAGACTTTTGGAATAAATATGTAACGGAAATTGACTCTGAATCTGGAAAATTATTCGGAAAGAATCTTGACGCTTTTAATGACGCAATAACAGCGGAAGGACCTGGGTTTCCAGGAGATTGTATAATTGAAATTATCGGGACTAAAAAACTTGAAAAAGTATTTGGAAAAGAAGATTTTGACTTTATAATCGGACTATTGAGAGATGCAGAATTTGTTGACTTGATAATTGAAAAAGAAAATATGGAATAAAAACTACCTACAACAATGTATAACCGCAATTACGGCGGATTCGACTACGTCCGAATCCACTCGGAATTGCTAACGTCTATTCTTAACACAAAAATTAAGTAACTTTAACTCCATAACTGCGGTTATACGAGACCGTTGTCCACAATAACCTCAACCTCAGCCAGTGATGACCTCGCAAGCTTGTCATAACTGGCTAAGATTTCGGATACGGGTAACGAAACTCATTTCATTCCGTTTCACCTGTTCCCCTAATTGTGGACAACGTCTGGGGGCTATTCTTTTAAAAAACCGCTTGCACCCTCTGAAAAACGAGGGTGACTTTAAATAAATATTAATGTTTAAATAAATTAAATATGAAAACCAAAAAAATTATTAGTGTAACCATCTCAAACAGTGTTGAGTATCAAAAAGATATAAAAACCACCGAATTAACTGAAGTAAATGAATTACTTGAAAATGGATGGGATATATTAAAACAAGACATCGTAGAAAAAGAAGGTTCAGCTCATTTTTCTATTATATATACTCTTGAAAAGTAAACTCAACGTCTGTTTCAGATTCATATTCTGTTTTTTTTGACACTGTAATTCCTAAAATTTAAGTCAAAGTAATTTTTTTAGGTCTTTTGTTGTTGTTAGAAAATTTAGATTTTAATACTGTTGTTTTTTTAAAATAAATTTCATAATTTAAATTTTTAAGTTATTAATTTTAGTTAAAGAAAACCAATGGCAAAAGGACATTGTATTTTCATTTGTTTATAAATAAAAGAGATGAAAATGGAAGCAAAATTACGTGTGGACAACAAGGGCTATATTTCATTGCTCGGGCAATGAGCGGTTTTTGAAAAGTTCGTTGCTTACGTGCCTACTCTCTATTGCCGAAAAAGGCAATAGACAGGCACACGCAACGAAACATAGCCCCCAGACGTTGTAGGTAATTTAACCCAAATATGAAAATACCGTTTTACATTCTAATTTTAGTTTTCTTTTTAAGTTGTAAATCGATAAAAATAGTTTCGGAATTGGAATCGATTTCTAAAAAGACGGAAATGGAATTTTATGAAAACGGATTTTTAAAAAGTATCGGACAAATTGACTCGGATTTTTTATCTAAAGCGGCTAGAATTGGATTATGGAGTGAGTTTTACGAGAATGGAAAACTCAAAGAAACTGGAGAATATAAAACTGACTCATATGTGAATTGCTGTATTGCTGGACCTTGTGATATAATTTACAGCTACAAAATTGGAGAATGGAATTATTATCACGAAAACGGACAATTAAGAGCCAAAGGAATTTACAAAATTGACAAAAAACACATTGAAACGACTTGCGAAGGTGGAGACGAAATAAACATTGGATTTCTAAATGAGAATTGGAAATTCTATGACAAAAACGGAACTGAAATAAAGCCGACTGAAAAGGAAATAAAAGAACTAGAGGAAGGTGGAATCGTGGACGAATTTGATGTAATGGGAAAATGAAAAAACTACCTACAACAATGTATAACCGCAATTACGGCGGATTCGACTACGTCCGAATCCACTCGGAATTGCTAACGTCTGTTCTTAACACAAAATTAAGTAACTTTAACTCCATAACTGCGGTTATACGAGACCGTTGCCAGTAATTTGAAAAACAAATTCGAACATATTAAACATCAATTTGAGAATATCCCAGAAAAAGGGTTTTTCATACTCAATGAATTCAAATCGGAATTGAATAACCCGACTTTGGAAAATATCATTGAATCTGACTTACTGAATGAAAATTATTTTTCGACAGAGGAACAGAAAAAAGAAACTCAAAAACAACTTGACCAACTGACTTCATATGCGAAAATGGTTGGTGCCTACAAAGTTGATGAAAATGACCAAACTGAACTTTACGGACCGATTTTAAAAGATAAATTACGTCCTTCTGATTTTGTGAAAATGGACTTTAAATCATATCTGACAAAAATACAATCCTACATAAGGGAATGGACTGATGAAAATTGGATTGACCTTGTAGAAGGATTTCAAGAGTTTCATCAAAAAGCATTAGTGGAATTGAAAAACAAGTCGGCTGAAAAAAGAACTTATTATTTTTTAGATGCTGAACTGATTGAAAAAGATAGACTGAATGAAGTGAATTGGTATGACTATTTTTTTACGGTTGTTTCAACACTTGAGAATTCTGACGATTTGCTAATAATGAACTATGGAAATGATTAAAAAAACTACTGGCAACAATGTATAACCGCAATTACGGCGGATTCGACTACGTCCGAATCCACTCGGAATTGCTAACGTCTGTGCTAAACCGAAAAGTCTGCGTATATTAACCCGTAACTGACGGTTATACTAGACCGTTAGCCTACATTACAAAAATGCCAATATCAAAAGAAGAAATAGAATTAATTAAAAAGGGATTCCAAATACTCGAAACGGATTATGGAATTGAACCTCTTGAAGATGAAATAGATGAGGATTTGGAATATGTCTACTTTCCATTTCCCAGGGAAGAGGCTGAAATAGAAGTAGAAACCGATAATTTACTTGTTTATTTAAATGAAATAGAATCATTAAAAATACACGATTATAACAAGGTAACTACTGATACTATTACACAAAGAGTAATTACGGCAAGTGAGCTTGGACCAATTTTCTATTTAGGATTTTTACAATCAACAACTAAAGATGGAATCAGTTTACAGATAGTAACAGAACCTATTTTAATAGGTATTGCCGCTACAAAAAAGGATGAATACAGCAAATATCATCCACCTTGTTCAAGTCACGTTGCAGTCGAAGTAATGTATCCAAATAAAGAAAGTCGTTTGTCAGATGAGGATGAAGAAAAATTAATAAAATCATATTTTTTTGAGTTGTCCCACACTTATAAAATAGGATTCAATTTTTCAACTTTCCACCATCCAGACGAATTCGATGAAGAAGAATTTCAGCAAGAAATTAGTAATCTTCCGGATGCGACAGAAGATTATAATCCTGCAATGGATTTATTTATCCAAGCGAATCAAGCTATTAGTGATGATTTGAAATACCTCACTTACTACAAGATTTTTGAATATTTTGCACCGTTTTATTCAAAAATAGATGCTTTTGAGGCTATGCGTAAAAAATTAGATTCATCTAATGCCACATCATTAAATGCTGAGTTCATTGCATCAATCTTTGATTTGACCAAGAACTATGAAAAAAGTATTAGAGATAAAGAACTGGTTAAATCCTTAATAGACAACACATTTGACCTTGTAGACATTTACGATGATTTGCCTTTGTCAATTAGAAATGGAGCTAACGTTGAAAAATTAGAATATAAATCAAAGAAAGACATCAAAGACCGAGTGATTAATCATTTGGGGAACGTTCTATACTCAACACGAAATGGAATTGTTCACGCAAAATCTAACTTTGAATCAACTGGAATTGAATGTCCTGAAGAGGATTTAGAACAACTGAATATATTTATGCATAAAGCTTGCTATAGCACAATAAAATGGTACAATCGATTGCCAAAACATCTAAAAATAACGTAGGCTAACAATGGCTATAAGTAATTGCTTGTTCTCGCCTACTTCTGAAAATCCTCGCGGATTTTCAGTTTGGTGTGTACTTGCTAAGTTAAGTGCTAAACCACGCAACTACTCATAGCCGAGACCGTTCTACACCATTTGAAAAAAACATTTCTCATAGCATTAACACTACTGATTTTATCCTGTAAAACGGAAACTAAAATCGAAAATCCCAACGGAATATATTCTGATGCGGAATTGATTGAACTGAATGGAATGGTTTCGGATTTTGACGAAATCTTGACATCTAAATACAAAACGGAAAATATTGTTGAAGCCTATCACGAATTTTCAAAAATTGTTGCGGAAGAAAATCGTGTGCCTATTCCAAAAGGTTTGGAAGATTTGAGTGATAAAGTATTGGATTTAAAAGTTTTTGATAAAATCTGGCGTAAAAATATTGACCAACATGTACCGGGAAAATTTTATCTAAATTCCAATGGCGAATATTTAAGCTATCTTGAATATATTGGAAAAAAATCTGAATTTATAAATATTTATGTGGATGAATACAAATCTGCTCACGACATTTTGCCGTCAATAATTGATGGTTTTTCAACAAATATTAAAGAATTAGATTTGACAAATAAAAATTATCGACTGATTTTTGCAGTCCATTACCTTACATTAATAAACCGATAAAAAACGGTGTAGAACAATGTATAACCGCAATTACGGCGGATTCGACTGCGTCCGAATCCACTCGGAATTGCTAAAGTCAGTGCTTAACCAAAAATTATTAACTTTAATCCCGTAACTGACGGTTATACGAGACCGTTGTAACACATTTTGAGAAACCTATTAAAATACATATTGATACTCACTTTATGTTTCGGATGTTCTGAAAAAAACACGGAATGGAAATCTGAAATGAATGCAACTATATTCTTTGGTTCAGAACCCAAAAATGAAAAGTTCAATTTGACTTTCAACAAAACGGATAATTCTCTGAATTATAAATATGTCAATCAAATAGACTCATCAAAAACTATTTCTATTAGAAAGATTATTCAATCTGACTCTCTTCTATTCGGATTTGAAAAGTTTTTAAAAACGGATAAAGAATCATATCGGAATGAAAAACTAAATAATTTAGAATTTGAATTTTACGAATTAGAAAATCCTGTCACAGATGGAACTGGACCAATCTTATTTAATTCGGACTATGGTCTACTCGCCATAAATAATGTTTTCGGACCAACAATCATATTTTTGGATGAAAAAGACAACGAATTGACTGAAAAAATATTAACTGCACTGAATGAATAAAAAACGTGTTACAACATTGTATAACCGCAATTACGGCGGATTCGACTACGTCCGAATCCACTCGAAATTGCTAACGTCTGTGCCAAACCGAAAATCATTAACTTTAATCCCGTAACTGACGGTTATACGAGACCGTTGTGCGTCATTTAAAAAAATCGTGAGATATAAGAAAATTAGAGGTTTAAAAAGAAAAGTTGCTAAAATCCAGAATTGGATTGAGGAATACTTGGAATTGGATATTGAACAGTTATCTGAACATAAATATCATTATTCAAAAGTGTATGTCCAACCTTGGGACAATCTGACTTTAACGAATAGTGAAATTCCTGAACCAAAAGGAAAAGCCAAAAAAGAGATAATTAACGGTCTTGAAAAAATTTATGATAGTTGGAAAATTGAATTAGATAAATTAGAAGAACCATATTATCTCAAAATATGGTTAAACGAACCTCGATTATCTAAATCCCAAGTTGTTTGTGCACTTGGCGAAAGAATTGAACATTATGAAAATCTATTTACCAAAGCTAATTTTAAACAAAATGATTCCTCTTTCACTAGACTATTGAGTTCTGACTTTAAATGGGAACCAAAACTTGACGAATTTCATTATTGGAAAAATGATTTATTATGGCCAATTGACCAATATGACAAAATAGAAAGAGCTTACGAGGACAGAAGAATTTTAAGAAGATTAGAAAAATCGGATATTAAAAAAGAAAAAACCACTTATTCAGACGGAATAGAAGATACTATTTTCTTTGTTCCAGTTGGCAAAATATGGGTTGGAGAAAAATAAAAAACGAACGCACAACAATGTATAACCGCAATTACGGCGGATTCGACTGCGTCCGAATCCACTCGGAATTGCTAACGTCTGTTCTTAACACAAAAATTAAGTAACTTTAACTCCATAACTGCGGTTATACGAGACCGTTGCCAGTAATTTAAATGAAACAACCTTTTTTAATCATATCAATCTTTTTTACTCTGAATCTATTGGGACAAAACCCCGAATTTAAAAATTTGATTGACCAAATTGCTGATTATGAAGTTCCGGTAAATTTTGAATATTATTTTTTAGTTCCAGAAAGTTTAGAGCAACCGAAAATTTATGATTCGCTTCAAAACTATCAGATTAGAGAACTAAAAATGATGGATAAAAACTTTCCCGTAAATCTGGTTTATGAAAAATCTGATGAAACCCTGAATTGGAACAACTATGATTTAAAAAATGTAGAATACGTTCCAGATAAACGAATAAAACAAACTTCGCCACCATCAAGCAAAAAAGTCAGATTTGTCAAATACAATATTGGACAAAAGGAATATGATAGTCTAACAAAAAATAGAGAACCTCATACACTTATTGTTAAGAAAAAACGGTTTTGGAGTAAAAACAAGATTTGGGAAAACGACAAATTTTTCGCTGAATTGAAAAAAGCTTGGCGGATTGATAAAGAAAGAAATATTGAGGAAAAAGTCTATTTTCAATTTTCCAAACCGATTTTTTCAAAAAATGGTAAATATGCAAGAGTTTCGGTATTTAAAAACTGGCGCTGTAATGGACGTGGATTTACTGCACTTTACAGAAATGACAATGGACAATGGAAAAAGCTGATTGAATTTAATGGAATGGTCAGCCAACTTTCAATGTCTCACTCGAGGTGCGAAGATATTTCAATTTGGTATGAATGAAAAAACTACTGGCAACAATGTATAACCGCAATTACGGCGGATTCGACTACGTCCGAATCCACTCGGAATTGCTAACGTCTGTTCTTAACCGAAAATCATTAACTTTAATCCCGTAACTGACGGTTATACGAGACCGTTGTAGGTAATTTAAGCAATGACTAAAAAGAGTGAATTATATCAAATTAGGAAAAAGGAAATACGAGATTCTCGAATTAAAGAGACTCGGAATTTCATACGCTCGAAATCGTTCAGTAGTTTAATGAATAATCATAAATGGTTTCAAATTTTTGAATTGATTGAAGAACAACAATCTGAATTTGAATTAAAAACTGTTCGGTCATTTGAAATCAGAAAAGCTGACTCAATTCTTGAACTTGAAAAAAGTTCGATTTTGATTGATAATTCTGGTGAATTCATTGAATTTTTAGAATTGGAGCAAATCACTCTCAAGAATACGTCGGAATTGAAATCTGAACTGAATAATCTGAACGTGGACTTTTATGAGGAATCAGATAAAATAAAAATACGCGGTTATAGTAAATAAAACTACCTACAACAATGTATAACAGCAATTACGGCGGATTCGACTACGTCCGAATCCACTCGGAATTGCTAACGTCTGTTCTTAACCCAAAAATTAAGTAACTTTAACTCCATAACTGCGGTTATACGAGACCGTTGGCGGTAATTAAAAAAATGAATACAGATTGGAAAAAAATAGGAACTGAAATTGGCTCAATCACTAAAAATTCGGAATGTGGTGGAACTGATTATGCAAAATTGGCTATTGAAAATATTCTTGGAGAAAAATGGATTAAAGAAACCGTTGAGAAAGCAATATCTAATGAGCTTGGAGCGGAATTAGCGATGAGCTGTTTGAGTCTTATTTCCTCTGAACTTGCAACTGACTACGCTTATTCAATATATCAATCTGACTTAAACTCTGAAAGAAAAAATATGGCAGTTTGGCTAATTAAGCATCTTGCTGTTAAAAAAAGTTATGATTGGGTAGAAGAATTCATAAATGACAAAAATGTAATTTGTTGGGGAATTGGTGTTCTTGACCAACTGTTATGGACTGAAAAAATTGATTATGAAGATGAAAAAGCAAGAGTTGACTATCTATTAAATTTAGCTGTTATAAATTCAAATGGAGAGCTAAAAGAAAATGTAGACTTTATAAATGAATATTTGAAAGAAAGAGACGAACTAAAATAAAAAAACTACCGCCAACAACGTATAACAACAATTGCGGCTTTGTGTCCTGCGGACACAACCGCGCAAGCATAAAAGTCAGTAATTTTAGCTATCTTAGTTTATAACCAATCCGCAACTGATTGTTATACAAGACCGTTGTACTGCATTTGAAAAAAACATATCACATAGAATTAAGCGGAGTGAAAATTGGAACAACTGAATTCGAATTTGCAGACACACCAATGGGGGTTGTTTTTGGCAAACTAAAATTTGACAACGTAAACTCACCATATGAATTGATAAAACAATATTGCGTAAAAAACGGAATTGGAATTAATGACGATTATCCCGATGACAAGTTTATAAATACAATGATAATTCCTGAACTTAAAGTGTTCGACTCTGAACGGAATGAATTGAAAGGTTGGGGAGCATATATAATCGGAATGGAAAGCGACGGATTTGAAATACAATTTGGCGGAATCACATCTGACTTAATGAAGTTGGAATTTAAACATCACTATGATAAATATTATAAAACTGAATAAAAAACGCAGTACAACAATGTATAACCGCAATTACGGCGGATTCGACTACGTCCGAATCCACTCGGAATTACTAACGCCTGTTCTTAACCCAAAAATTAAGTAACTTTAACTCCATAACTGCGGTTATACGAGACCGTTGTAACGCATTTGAAAAAATATTACGCAGAAAATAAATGAACGGATTTAGACTTTTTCCAATCCACATTCTAATAAAAGATTTGTCATTTATGACCTTCTATTTTCTATTAATGAAATATAACTTGACAAACGAAACAGCATTAGCTGATGCCTTAAAAAATCACCCAAATATTACCAGTTGGAGTTTTGTGAGTATCATCCAAGGTTCAATATTTTATAATCTTACAACTCTGATTGTAAGCCTGGTAACCTATTTTCCAATAGTCTATTTAATGAAAAGACTGATTGACAAAAACCACACAATAAAAATAATACTGACAGGATTTATTCTGACAGCAACAACACCCATATATTATCTATTCGTGAATGATTGGAAACACAATGACTATTACCTACCAAATGCTGAATTAATAGCTTGGATTCTCTGTTTTATTAGCTCTATCGGATTTTATTACTTGGCAAATAGAAAAAGGAAAATCATAAAATAATGGATAAAAAAACGCGCTACAACAATGTATAACCGCAATTACGGCGGATTCGACTACGTCCGAATCCACTCGGAATTGCTAACGTCAGTGCTTAACCGAAAATCATTAACTTTAATCCCGTAACTGACGGTTATACGAGACCGTTGTGCGTCATTTAAGAAAAATCCGTGAAATACATTAAACTGATTTTAATTTTACTTGTTTTTTGTTCGTGTTCTACGAATAAATCCGCAATTGGTTTATATGGAAAGTGCGGAAAAAGTTACTTTGCTTGCACTCAAATTGAACTGAAATCAGACAAAACATTTGATTATTTTATTTTTATGGATGTTGGTGGCGGAACTGTTGTCAAGGGAAATTGGGAACAAATATCCACTGACAGTATAAAGCTGAATACTTTCGAACAACCAAAAAACCCAAGTACAACATATAGCGGAAAAATAAATCCTGACCGAATTGGCAACGTGAAAATTACAATCCGAGATGCGGAATTACCTCTTGCAGCTGCTTTTATATTAATTAATGACCAAAAAGATGGAAAAGCAGCAGATGTGAATGGAGTTGCGGAATTGGAAGCTCAAAAAATAAAAACAGTTACATATCATTATTTAGGACAAAAAGAAACTATCGAAATCGACAATCCGAATTATAACGAAATAGAAATCATAGTGAGAGATTTGGACTTAAATGCTGTTCCGAGATTTTTGACTGATAAAATTATGGTTTTGAATAATGGAAAGTTGTTTTTTAACGATGGATATTCATTAAAGAAAACCAATTTGAAAAACAGACAATGGAAATAAAAAACGAACGCACAACAACGTATATAATCCATTGCTAGCGAGAGCCTACTTACGAAAATCCTCGCGGATTTTCTATTCAGTTTTTATTTGCTAAATTACGTGCTAAACCACGCAACGTATCATATACAAAACCGTTGTGGCACATTTGACAAAAAAATTATGAAACAGAAAATTACTCTACTTTTATTCATATTCTTTTCAATTATTACACATAGCCAAATTGACTCAACCAAAATCGCCTTCGTTGCATATTGGTCAATAGGCGATGATTATGATTTCAAAGTTTCAAAAGTCAAAAGAGAATGGAAAAATGATGAGTTAACCAAAAAGGATTCATCACAGTATATTGCAAATTTTAAAGTTCTTGATTCTACTGAAGAATCATATAAAATCCAATGGACATATAAAAACAATATTGTAAGCACATTTCAAGAAAAAGCTGAAAAAATTTTTGACGATAAAGAAGCTGTTAATCAAATTCTCAAAAAAAATGACTTATCCAAAGTAATTTATAAAACGAATGAACTTGGAGAATTTATTGAGATTTTAAACTGGAAAGAATTAGGAGAATCTACAAAATTATTGCTACAAGAAATGCTAAATAGTTTTGAAAAAAAGAATCCAGAAAAAGTTAACGAATTAAGAAATGCTATAAACCCAATTATTGAAATATATAGTTCTAAACAAGGTATTGAACAATTAGCTATTAACGAACTTCAATATTTTCACTTTCCACTTGGATTGGAATACGACATTACAACACCAATTGAATACGAACAAGAACTTCCTAATGTTTTAGGAGGTAAACCAATAATAGCAAATGCTACGCTAACCTTTGAGGAAGTGGATTTTGAAAATAGTTTTTGCTCATTAAAAGAAGAAACTGTCATAAATCCTGACGACACCAAACGAGTCGTTAAAGAATTATTTACTAAAATGAAAATTGAGGAATCAAAAGCTAAAGAGACTATCGACAATGCTATTTTTGATATTACAGATTTAAACTACTATCAATATTACTACAATCCAGGAGTTCCTCATTACATTTATGGAGGCAGAAAATTTATTTTAAAAATGCAAAAAACAGACATTGAAAAAATTGAAGAACTTTATATTGAATTAATTTATGATGAATAAAAAACGTGCCACAACAATGTATAACCGCAATTACGGCGTATTCGACTACATCCGAATCCACTCGGAATTGCTAACGCTAGTGCTTAACCGAAAATTAGTAACTATAATGCCGTAACTGACGGTTATACGAGACCGTTGCCATTAATTTGAAAAAAATGACCAAAACGATAATAATTGTACTTCTGATATTTTTGACCTTAAGTTGTACAGATATAAATCAAGGCGAAAACACTATCGCAAAATTGGAAAATCTGCGTGCGGAAAATGATAGTTTGCGGAAAATTATTACGGATATTGAAACTAAATATGTGTTTGACAGTATTTCGTTTCGAGAAATTTATGGAAAAGACAATAAGTACGAACGGAATGCGGAATTTAATGTTGAATTATTAGTGGTTGGCTATAACCCAAATAAAAGTTATTTCGTAAAATTCGATAGCCTTGTTGACGGAAAAAAAGTAAATCCAGACACGCTAAAACAAAGCAACGGCGGATTTAAATATAAAACCAAATTGACCGAGAAAGAAAACATTATTCGAATTGATATGAACGTTGAGAATGAATACGGACAGAAGAAAATGGGAACGTTATTCGAAACAATACGGACAAAAAACTAATGGCAACAATGTATAACCGCAATTACGGCGGATTCGACTACGTCCGAATCCACCCGGAATTGCTAACGTCAGTGCTTAACCGAAAATCATTAACTTTAAATCCGTAACTGACGGTTATACGAGACCGTTATGCCCAATGCGAAAAAAATCCGAACTAATCAATGAACGAACTTCAATCATTAAAAGACATTTTCAAAGACAGAATATTTAAAATCCCTGATTACCAAAGAGGTTACGCTTGGACAAAAAGACATCTAAAGGACTTTTGGGAAGACACGGTTAATTTACCAGTTGAGAGATTTCATTACACAGGGATGTTATCGCTCAAAAAAGTTGACCGAAAAGTTTGGCAAAATTGGAATGATGATGGTTGGCTGATTGAGGACAGAGGATACAAACCTTTTCACGTTGTTGATGGTCAACAGAGACTAACGACTTTTGTGATATTTATTCAAGCAATCACAGAATTAGTCAAAAATCTGCCTGAAAATAAAGGCAAAAAAGATGAAGAAATTTATTTAGGTTCATTCAGTTTAAAGTCAATCAAAGAAGAGTATTTGGTTGTTCAAAAACCGCCACAATTCATAATCAAGACATACAAATTCAGCTATGAAGTGGACAATCCTAGCTTTCAGTTTTTAAAATACCGAATTTTCAAAGAGCCAAATAGCGGAACAATCCAAGAAACATTTTACACGCTCAATCTTGAAAACTCAAAGAACTTCTTTGCTGAAAATCTTGAAAATTACCATAAAGAATTTGGGATAAAAGAGGTTGAAATTCTATTTAAAAAACTTACTCAAAATTTAATGTTCAATGTTTACGAAATCAGCGATGATTTTGATGTTTTCGTTGCTTTTGAGACAATGAACAACAGAGGTAAAAAGCTTTCGAACCTTGAACTATTAAAAAACAGATTAATTTATCTAACGACACTTTATGATGAGGACGAATTAAAAACAGACGAGAGAAACTCTTTACGGACAAAAATTAATGACGCTTGGAAAGAAATTTACTATCAATTAGGGAGAAACAAAAAGAACCCACTAAATGACGATGACTTTCTTGTTGCACATTGGATTATGTATTTCCAATACACAAGAGAAAAAGGAGACGATTACATTAGATTTTTATTAGAACAGCAGTTCACACCTCAAAACATCTATTCCAAGACAGAAATCAAGGTCAGTTCAATTGAAGAATTCGAGGAAGTGAGAGAAGATGAAAGTACAGACCAAGAAGAAATTGAAACCAACGGAATTGAGGAAGAAGTTGTGTTTCGCTCTAAATTGTCACCAAAAGAAATTGAGGACTATGTCAACTCTCTGAAATCTGCATCTGTACATTGGTATAATTCTTACAATCCAACAAACAACCCAGATTTAACAAATGAAGAAAGTCTTTGGATTGATAGACTTAATCGAATAGGTATTATTTATTTCAGACCTTTAGTTACTGCATCTTTCCTTTCACAAAAAACTACATCGGAGCAAAGAGTTAAATTGTTCACAGCAATAGAAAGGTTCATATTTATAACTTTCCGTTTAAGTCGAGCCTTTTCAACATATCGAAATAGTGAATTTTACAGAGCATCAAGAAAGTTAAGAAATAATGAACTCTCGATTGATGATATAGTTTCAACATTACAAGAAAGAATGGACTATTGCTTCTACGAAATAGAAGAAGATGAAAGAACCTACTTTGATTACACCTACTTCCAGAAATTTATAGATAAAAAGTTCAAACGTGGTGGCGGTTTTTATCATTGGAATGGCTTGCGATATTTCCTTTACGAATACGAAATGGAAAAAGTGAGAAATCGTGGAAGTCAAAAAATAGATTGGAAACTATTTGTCAAAGGAGAAAAAGATAAAGTTTCAATTGAACATATTTACCCACAAACGCCTGACCACGAAGAATGGATAAAGAGTTTTGAAGAGGAAAAAGAAACAAACAAAGTTTTCTTTCAAGGCACTTTAGGTAATTTAGTACCGCTTTCTCAAAGCATAAATTCAAGTTTGCAAAATGACTGTTTTACGGACAAGAAAAATCCGAAGTTTAATGACAAAGGCGATAAAATAAGATACGGATATTTAGATGGTTCGCATTCCGAAATTGAAGTTTCGAGCTATCCTGTGTGGAATGCTGAAACCATTTTGGATAGAGGCAATAAATTACTTGAATTTATGGAAAGACGGTGGAATTTGGAATTTGAGGACGACCAATCAAAAGCCGAATTGTTGTTTTTAGATTTTATGTTTCCCGAAGAAAATCAAGAAGAAACGGAGTAAGCACAGGGCATAACAATGGCTATAAACAATTGGGGAATAAGTGATTAACCAAAATTAAAATATAAATCTAAGGTCAATGCTAAATCGAAAAGTTAGGGTACAAAATCCCCAACTGTTCATAGCCGAGACCGTTACCTGCAAGCTGAAAAAACAGCGTCTTAACAAAGAAATTTGTAACTTCGTATAATTGAATTTTAATAGATAAATGGCAAAAAAGAACCAATCAAAAAGATTAACAACTCAACATAAAAAGTCTCAAGGAGTTGTAGGTATATTTGGAGAAGTAGCGAAACTACACGACTTAAGCGTTGGAAAAATATCAAAACTTGTCATTGAATGTCTTGAAAAAGAATATCCTCAATTATCTTTTCGTTACAGAAAAAACATTAAAAAAGAAGAGATAAACGAAGCCTTACAAAAAATTGATAAAGATTTAGGGCAAACTCTTTTTGTTTCAAATTCAAGTATTAAACCTGACGGTGGTATAATCGAAGTTAAAGACGATAATGATAATTGGAGAATAATTTTAGTTACAGAAGCAAAACATCAAGGGAAAGATATTGATAATATCAAAAAAGGACTATTGGTAGGAAAAAACAATGACCAAGATTTAATGGCTGCTGGTAATGCTATAGAAAGGTCGCATAAAAACATCTCTGAAATTGCGAATTTTATGTTGGCTGAATCTCATTTTCCTTACATTTTATTTCTTGAAGGTTCAAACTTTCTAACCGAAACCATTTCGATTACACGACCTGACGGCAGAATTGTAAATCTTGAGTATAATTCAGGGATGTTAAATAGAATGGATAGACTGACTTCCGCAAACTATGGTATGCCAATTAATACAAATTTGTGTGAAAACAAGTTTGTAAAACCCAAAGATAAAACAATAATGCTTCAAGCAACTTCAATTTACACACAAGGTAAAGGAGGAAAATGGGATGCTAAAGAAATGTTAAATGTTATGATTGAAGTTTCTAAAACATCTCTTAAGGTTTTAGGAAGTGATATATTTAAACAATTAACTGAAAATAAATAAAACCTAATAATGGCAAGAAAAGCGACAAATAAATTATTGCAAAAAGCTAAAAAATCAAAAAGTGATGAGTTTTACACTCAACTTTCTGATATAGAAAGCGAGTTGCAACATTACAAAAGCCACTTTAAGGATAAAGTAGTTTATTGTAATTGTGACGACCCTTCAATTAGCAATTTCTTTAATTATTTTGCTTCAAACTTTAAGGAATTAGGTATAAAAAAATTAATAGCTGCTTGTTATAAAAAACAAGAAATAGACTTGTTTAATACAGAAGAATCGGAAAATGGTTTCTTTTACGAATATACAGGGAAAAATAACGAGAAACTCAAACCAGGTTCAACAGATATTATTCATTTTAAAGGCGATGGAGATTTTCGTAGTTCAGAAAGCATTGAACTACTCAAACAAGCAGATATTGTAGTTACAAATCCACCATTTTCACTATTCAGAGAATTTGTTGCTCAACTTGTTCAATACAATAAACAGTTTTTAATAATTGGCAATATTAACGCCATCACTTACAAAGAAATTTTCAAGCTAATTAAAGAAAATAAAGCGTGGTTGGGAATTAATCTCGGTAGAGGTATCTCTGGATTTATTGTTCCTGAACATTACGAACTTTATGGAACTGAAGCAAGAATTGACAATAAAGGAAATAGGATTGTTTCGCCAAATAATTGTCTTTGGCTTACGAATTTAGATACTTCTAAACGACACGAAGACATAGAATTAACAAAAACATATTACGGTAACGAAATAGAGTATCCAAAATACGACAACTACAACGGAATTAATGTTAATAAGACAAAAAACATTCCTTTAGATTATGAAGGGTATATGGGAGTTCCTATAACATTTTTACACAAATTCAATCCTGACCAATTTGAATTAATCAAATTCAGAAAAGGCAACGATGATAAAGATTTATCTGTAAATGGAAAATGTCCTTATTTTAGAATTTTAATTAAGAACAAAAGAGTACAACCGAAACTATCTGAAAAGGAAAAAAGCCAGCAGGTAACAATGTATAAAAATAATAGCGGTTTTAGTTCTAAAACTATAATAAATGACCCTAAAAGAACTCTGTACTTAACTGAAAGATAAGTACTTGAAAATCCGCTACTATTCTTATACTAGACCGTTGTAGCACATTTTGAAAAAAATCGAACATCCATATCAAATTGCTGATTCTGAGCGTAGAAATGACCTACGAATTCTTCCATTTACTCAAAATGGAATTGAGTATAATAGTTGTTTTGTTCTATTAAATCCATTTTATAAAAGAAAAAAACGGTACGAAAATTTCGACAAGCAAAAACCAAAATGGATTGAGGGCCGAAGATCAGAAATAAAAAATGATTACGAAAAATATTACTGGAGCGAGTTTACCGAATCAAGTCAAATTCACGATATTAAAGAAATTATACATTGCTTCTATGTTTATGATAGCAATTACATAGAGAGATTTCAGAAGGTTAAGAAATCGGTCTGGGTAGCTTTTCAAGAAACAATATCTGATAATCAACTTTTTTGGAACGCGGACAGCCATATTTCAGTATTGACTATCGACACGATTCTTGAAGCTTTAAAAAAATTGGGTTATGCTAAATTAGCACTTTACGACATCTTTAAGGACGACCTAGTTTTTAGGAAAACAGATGAACTCATAAAATCAGAAAATGATTTTCCGAGCGAATTTCGACTTGTTACAGAGGATAAACGGTTACTTTTTTATCAAGAGTATGAACATTATGAAACATTTATCTATTCAACAGATTTAAAACTTTTAAAGTCTTTTTTGAAATTGACAGACTTCGAAGGTTTCTTTGCAACTGATAAAACAACAGCGTTATGGAGTGAAGTGGAATATAAAGATGACGATAAGATTTTAACGATAAAGGATGAATAAAAACGTGCTACAACAACGTATATAAAAAATAGCGGCTGATGGTTAAACAAATTAAATTCCTACTTTTAAAGAACAATAACGCTATCTGAAAAGTCCGAACCAACAAAACCGCTACTTTTCATATACGCAAACCGTTGGCAACCATATGAAAAACACTATCGCAATCATATTACTTTTTGTTTTCGGAACAGTCTTTTCACAAGATGATTGTAAAGATTATAAGGAAAACTATATTCCTAAAAATCTGAAAGACGCAATTGAATATTTGAGCTGTGAATGGTCGGAATCTGATAAAACGGAATTCAAAAATAAAGAAGAAAGTGATGCAGTAACCGAATTACATTTCGGAACTGGAATGGGAGTGAGAAATGGTTGGGAATTATGGAAAGGCAAAAACCGAATATCAAGATTTTTCAAATCAAAAGGAATTTCTCATCCAGATGATATTTCCTCAATAATTTTGACTTCTTTTCATAGGCGTTTAAACAATAAGCCTATTGACTTGGACTCACAAATTGAATACTATAAAAGCTACTGGGAAACTGCCAAAAAGAAATTTGAAAAAGAGCAACAGAACCAAATAGAGTTAAGTAAAAAAGAATTCGACAATTACAAAATCAATGACTCGGTTAAAATTGAATTTAAAATCAATAAGCAGGGCAAAAATGTTTGGGCATATCGAGTTCAGAAATATCCTGACTTGAACGAGAAACCAAATTGCTATATCAAAGGAATTGTAGTTGAGAAAAATAAGAAAAAAAGAAAACGCGGAAAATACGTTTTGACAATACTAATTACAGACATTTGTGGAAATGAAAAAGCCATTTTTCACGGAGAAGAAAACGGACTAAACATAAATCAAGAATATGATTTTAGTCTTATGAGTTTTAAGATAAGTAAGGAGTAAAAAATACGGTTGCCAACAACGTATATAGCTCATAGCTAATGAGTTGATTAATCGAAGTCAAGGAATATTTGGAAAGTCGCCAAATTTTTAAATTTGACGATTTCCAATAAAAAAAATTAATAGTAAAATTTAAAAATCTGGCTTGTGCTCAACCGAAAAATAATCGCAAATTTGCACGCTACGAGCCATATACAAGACCGTTGTGCGTAATTACCAACCAAACTACTAAAACCAAAATACCTTCTAACTTTTTATCATAAAAGATAAAATATTTAGACCTTGCAAAAAATAAAATTACATAACAAAATGATAATAGATTTAACACATACACTAAAAAATAAAATAACTGTTTATCCAAACACACTTGAACCTATTTTTGAACAAGGCAATACAATAGAAAAAGATGGATTTGCAGAAATTAATATGACAATGTGCACGCATACAGGAACTCATATTGATGCACCTGCACATATAATTCCAAACACAAAATCACTTGACCAATTTGGTGTAGAAAAATTTATTGGATCTGCAATCGTAATTGATTGTTCTGAAATAAAAGATATAAGTTTAGATTTTCTTAAAATGAAAGAGGATGAAATAAAAAATGTAGATTTTGTGCTTTTCTATTCCGGATGGCAACATAAATGGAATACGGATAGATACTTTGATGAATTTCCAACTTTGACAACTGATGCGGTTGAATGGTTAGCAAAATTGAATTTAAAAGCATTAGGTTTTGATTCTATATCTGTAGACAAAATGACTGCAGAATCACTCCCAAATCACAAAGTTCTTTTAAAAAAAGATATTTTAATAATTGAAAATATGACTAATTTGGATAAGTTAATTTCTAAAAAGTTTGAATTAAATTGTATCCCTCTAAAAATAGAAAATTCAGATGGCTCACCGATTAGAGCATTCGCAAGAATAGAAAAATAAAAAACTACGCACAACAATGGCTATAAGTAATTGCTTGTTCTCGCCTACTTCTGAAAATCCTCGCGGATTTTCAGTTTGGTGTGTACTTGCAAAGTTAACCGCTAAACCACACAACTACTCATAGCCGAGACCGTTGTATGCAATTAAAACAAACCCTTGGAAAGACACATAATTCTGATTGGTAAAACAAAAACTTATCCGAAAGGAACAAGTGAAAATGACGTTAATGTAATCTATGCTTATGAAAATGGATTAGATGAAATCGAGGCGGCTGAACAGAATGGAAAAACGGAATATTATGTTCTTGTGATGATAAAAACTAACGACCAAAATCATCCCGATTTACAACGTATAAATACAGATTGGGAAGAAATCGCTGGAAGTGAACTAAACGGACTTGAAATAGTTACGGAAAACAAAAAGCGGATTTCAAAAAATGCAAAATATATGTTCGCCGAATGGCACGACGAAACTATAAGATTTAAATTGCCAGTCATTGGATTTATATCTGAATCGAAAAAAGGAAAAGCAGAGGCGAAAAAACTGTTGTTAAAATATGCGATAAAGCCTAAATGGAAATTTTGGGAATAAATAACTGCATACAACAATGTATAACCGCAATTACGGCGGATTCGACTACGTCCGAATCCACTCGGAATTGCTAACGTCAGTACTTAACCGAAAATCATTAACTTTAATCCCGTAACTGACGGTTATACGAGACCGTTGTAACACATTTAACCAAACCAAGAAACATTGAGTGAATTAAGAAAACTAATAGACAAAATCACTGAATTCGGAATTAACCCAAAAGTGGAATTGACTGATAAAGTCGATATACTAAAAAAACTATTAGTCGGAATTTACTCTGAATATCTAAATGTGGAATTTGAATTTGATGAAACCGATTATGACGAAGAACCTGATTTTGATTACAAAAAAATAAGGGAGAATGTCAAATCAAATTTTCCCAATTTCGATTGGTACAGTACGGTTTTGGACTCAAATAAAATGGAACCGAATATCGAAACTGGATGCGGAGATGAATTAGACGACTTAACCGATATAATAAAGGATTTGCTTGCTGTAAAATGGAGAATGGAAAATACGAGTAAAAATGATGCACTTTGGCATTTTGATTTTTCAATGAGAACTCATTCAGAACAGCATTTAGTAGATTTATTAAAACGACTGAAAGATAGAAATGGATAAGAAACTAAAATGGACTTTTAGAATGGCATTAACAAGTTTTACATTGTTAATTATAACACTACTCGTTAACTACTTTCGTGAACCATTACTAGGAATTAAAGAAGGGTATGCACCTCATAATTTTAGTTTCAATTTTTTATTCTTCCTTCCTGCAATTATAACATCACTTGGACTTGGAATTGCAGTATTGGGACGAACAATAAAAAATTGGAAAAAATGGAACGACTTGAATAAAAAACTAATATTTATCGGACTTTCAAGTCCAGTAGTTTTATTATTTATTTTTCAAACAATTAGAATACTGACAATTGAATAAAAAACGTGTTACAACAATGTATAACCGCAATTACGGCGGATTCGACTACGTCCGAATCCACTCGGAATTGCTAAAGCCTGTGCTAAACCGAAAATCATTAACTTTAATCCCGTAACTGACGGTTATACGAGACCGTTACCTTGCATTTAAACCAAAAAAATGGCAATATCGATTGACGAACTTTTCAGAGAATTTAATTTAGAATATTCTAGACCAATTAAATGGAATGAAAAATTTGATGCAGATTTTAGTGGAGTTTATATAATTGCATTAACTGATAACCCAAAAACAAAAGTTGCATCTGATTATAATTTTGAGATTTGTCCCCACGAATTTGACAATTGGAAAAATATAGCAGTTGATTTAAAAATTCAAAAATCTAAAATTGAGGATGCAAAAACCGTGACTGAATATTTCAAGAAATTTTGGCATAAAAATGAAAATATAATTTATATCGGACAATCAAGTTCAAAAACTACTTCATTAAGTAAAAGATTAAATGATTTTTACTCTCATAAAGTTGGAAATAAAGGACCTCATTCTGGAGGTTATTGGCTAAAATTATTAACCTGTTTGGAAAAAACCTATATCTATTACGCTAAAACAGAAAAAGCAACTGAACTTGAATTTAAAATGTTAATGAAGTTTGCGGATAAAAATGCAGGAAAAAGTTTTTACGAAGTTGAGAATTTTAGTGATTTTTTTCCATTTGCAAACTTAAAAGCGGATATATATAAATCTCACGAAATAGAAAATGCTAAAAATAAACGAAAAAAAACGCAAGGTAACAATGTATAACCGCAATTACGGCGGATTCGACTACGTCCGAATCCACTCGGAATTGCTATGGCTTGTGCTTAATCCGAAAATAATCGCTAATTTAACCCGTAACTGACGGTTATACGTAACCGTTGTAAGTAATTTTAAACACTTCACATTTGAAAAATATTTATTGGATTTTAATACTGATTTCTTTTCAATCATTCGCTCAAAACGGACAATGGTTTGATTTTGAATTAGACAAAAACGTTCGATTTAAATTGCCAGCTGAAAATGCCAATCTTTTCGATTCTGAACAGGACGGAATTAAAATGTACGAACTATCAGCTGAAAAAAATGACATACTTTACAGCGGAAATAAAATGCTGATTGATGAACAAAGTCTTCCGAATTCTAAAAAGGAATTAATTAGTCTTTATGAAGAAGCTGTACCCAACATTTCAAAAAGCTACCCGAATACAACTGTTTCGAAACAAGAAATTAACAAGAATGGGCTTATCGGACAGAAATTGACCTTGACTGACAGCAGTGGAAATCGACTTTATGAATCGGAAGTTTATTTAATGAACAATCAATTATTCTTGTTTAATTGGTTAATTCCAACATTAATAATTATTGTTTTTGGAATCATAGCATACAGGATTGATTTTCGGAATTTTAAAAAAACATACTTTCATTACAAAACCATAAAACTATACGCTTTGATAAACTATTTCATCGGATTTGGATTTATAGCTTGCTCTGTTTTTATGTTTATGAATTATCACTTTGCCGACCGAAAAAGCAAAAAGGAATCTTATAAAATTGTTGAACGGACTTTTATAAGTGGCGGAACAAAATACAGAAGCGGAGAAAAACAACCTGTATTTACAATAAATCACAAAGGGATTAAGAAAGAGTTGGTTTTTAATCACCAATACTTTGAAAAAATGAATCAATATAAAACCGTTGAATTGGAGACTCGGAATGGACTTTTTGGATTTGACATTTTAGAAAATAAAAAGCTGAATTAAAACAACTACGGAATAAAAACGTGTGGTAACAACGTATATAGCTCATAGCTAATGAGTTGCACAATAGAAGTTAAGGCGTATTTGGAAAGTCGCCAAATTTTTAAATTTGACGATTTCCAATAAAAAAGATAAATAGTAAAATTTAAAAATCTGGCTTGTGCTTAATCCGAAAATAATTGCTAATTTACTCGTAACTGACGGTTATACGAGACCGTTGGCATTAATTTGAAAAGAGCTTTGAAAATCTATTACTATATAATATCATTTCTGATAATTTTTATAATTATTGGTTGCTCCAATTATAATAATAGAGCTGATAAGTTAGAACAAGTTAGGATTTGTCTGGAGGCTAAAGATGTAACTTCAAAATTATTTAACCAACGAAATATTCCACTATCGAAATTATTAGCGGAAGCTAAAACAGATAAATATGGAATTGACAAGTCTGGTTTTGTAACAATCGACTCTTTGACAGCGGATTTGTCCAGAAAAATCAATTACTACAAACAACTTATTCAATCAAAATCAGAAGATAAGAATGATATTTATTTTTACAATGCAACAGATAAGTATCTAAATACTATATCGGATTTAGAATCGAGTATTTTTCCATTTCTGCAGACTATAAAAGATTCAATAAAAAACAATGAAGAAGATTTATCCATAGAGGTTAAAGAAAAAGCTCTAAAAATAAATTCTGCAACCAAAGATTGGGAATACTCCGAATCTGAATTTTTAGAAAAAAACGGAATAACTCAAAGTACAGTTGATTCTATAACGGAAAGGATAAGAAATTGAAAAAACTAATGCCAACAATGTATAACCGCAATTACGGCGGATTCGACTACGTCCGAATCCACTCGGAATTGCTAACGCCAGTGCTAAACCGAAAAACATTAACTTTAATCCCGTAACTGACGGTTATACGAGACCGTTGGCAACAAGCTGAAAAATGAACCGAATAATTATAATACTACTTCTTTTAAGTCAAATTTCGTTTGCTCAAACAGTGGACAGAATTGAATGGAACTTTCCAAGAAATGAAGATCTGAAAGCAAAAAATTTAATAATAGAATACAATCAATTTGACTTTTCAAAAATTTGGACATTTACGGAAAACAATAATGTCCTTGGAATAATTGGAGATGACCATCAAAGACTAAAAATCAAGTTAATTTCAGTAAAGAAAAACTCTAACAATCCGAATGAATACTTTGTAACTGGAAAATCTTGCGTGAAAGGAACAATTTGTGACTTTTCTGGAACCATAAATTTGACCGAAATAAAAGAACTTAAGGAGCTACATTTTGGAGTTGACGATGAGTATGCAGACAAAGGAATTAAAGCGCAAGGAATTTTAATTGCAGATTACGAATTCAAAGAAAATTCGGAACAAAAACATAGTGGAATTTTTAAAGGCAAATTACATTCTAAATGGTATCTGAATTCCGAAAACAAAATCGAATATGACAACATTGAGTTCATTTCAGACGGATATTTAAACAATGCTTTTGTTGGAATTTGGAAAAGTTATTCAACTGGAAAAGAAAAAATATGTAATTGGTCAGATTATAGAGTTCCTATTACAAATAGAGATTTCGACATTGGAGCTGGTGAATTTTCACCAAGCGAAAAATATTTTGACAAAGGTTGGTCTGAATATAAACCATTGGTAAAAGATGAGTGGTGGAAATAAAAGCCAGTTGCCAACAATGTATAACCGCAATTACGGCGGATTCGACTACGTCCGAATCCACTCGAAATTGCTAACGTCTGTTTTTGACCCAAAAATTAAGTAACTTTAACTCCATAACTGCGGTTATACGAGACCGTTAGCAACAAGCTGAAAAATGAAACACGGAATCAAGATTTTATATGGAATTTTAATAATTGGAATACTAGTTTCAATTTTTCACATTTTAAATGACCAAGGTGGTTCAGCTTTAGGAAATATTATAGACACTTTAACAATTACTTCAATAATTCTATTTCTTGCAACAATCATATTCATTTTTCTTTCATTTAAAAAAAACATCCGAAAAATAAATGTTTGGTTTCTTCTAGTTTTGAGTTGTCCACTTGCTGTTATGTCAATGACTCATATAACAAAAGAATATGCTCTAAAAATTACAGAAACAACAACGCCAAAAGAATTTGTTTATAACGTAAAAGTTGACCAAAAAAATTATGAGCTTGATAAAATTAAAATTCAAAAATTAGTTGACAGTTTAATAAAAGTTAAAACCATACAAAGACCCGCAGAATTAGCTTTGAGATATTTTAATGGAAAAACTTATAAAGACACAATTGAAAGAGATTGGGCAATTGATTTGCCCGAAAAAGTTGAGTATAAAGAATCAATTGTTGACACATTGTTTTACTCGGAAAACGGAAATGAAATTTTAGCAGGGTTATTAATAAACAAGGTATTTAGCAAATATCAAGATTATCCGAATTGCGGAATTGAATATTTTGGAAAAGGATTTAGGTTTGATAAAAACGACTTAAAACCAATAAAAATGCTAAAATACTCTGTGACAGGATATGACAATTATAAATCGTGTTCGGAAAGATTAAGATATTATTATTTCAAAAAAATTGGAACTTTTGAAAACGAACATAATATGAACGATACAAGATTTTTAAATGGAACTGAATAAAAAAAGCCAGTTGCCAACAATGTATAAAAATAATAGCGGTTTAATCGCTAAAATGAAAGTAAGTAAATATAAAAAAGGTCTGTGCTTAACCGAAAAGTTAGTGAGTGAAAATCCGCTACTATTCTTATACTAGACCGTTGCCCACAATATGAAAAAACTAATGACAAGACTAATTTTCGCCTTATTTCTAATTTCATTTAGCAGTATAGCTTTTGCGCAAAGAGGAAAAGCCACTTTAATACTAAAAGACAATACCAGAATTGATGGATTTGGTGAGATTAGTGGAATTTCATCAATTGTTTCAGTGAAATTTAAGAATGATACACTAAAATGGAGAAGTTACAAGTCAAAAGAAATTATCGGAATAGACATATTAGAAAACGATTATTATAGACAGTTTCGCTATAAATATAAGAACAAAAACAAGTTCCCAGAAATATTGGAAATAGTTTCTATTGACAGTTTAAGCCTATATGTGCGAACATATAATGGTAGTGTTTTAACAAACTCATTCGTGAATGAACCTATTAACGGAGTTGATAACCCACAAAAAATTGAGTTAGATAACGGACAAAAAATAAATATAAGTCAGCGACCTCGAAATAGCTACACGGAAATGAACTTTCCTAGATACAGTTATTATGTTGGTTTTGGAGAAAGTGACCAAGTTGAACATTTATACACAAAAGGTTTACCATTTGCAAAAAGTTTCAAAAAATCAATGAAAAAATATTTTAAAAATTGTCCTTCGTTAATTGAAAAAGTAGAAAACAAAGAATTTAAAAATGATGAACTATGGAAAGTTTTGGATTATTACAATCGAAACTGCCTGAATGTAAAATCGGAATAAAATACTGTGGGCAACAATGTATAACCGCAATTACGGCGGATTCGACTACGTCCGAATCCACTCGCAATTGCTAACGTCTGTACTTAACTCAAAAATTAAGTAACTTTAACTCCATAACTGCGGTTATACGAGACCGTTGTACAACATACGAATGAACAAACTGCTAACATTAAATATTCTGATTTTATTACTTACTTCTTGCGTAAATAAAGAAAAAAGTGAAACGGAATTTTATGCAGAAAGTCAAACCTCGTTTTTCGATTTAAGAAACTCGGATTGGACAAAAAATACGTGGATTAGAAAACCAGAGAATTTAAAAATGGTTCACGAATCATTTAAAAAGTTCGGATATGAAAAACTCGAAAACCTGATTTCAAAAAGCGAAACCCATTTTCTAATTCAAGGAGTTTATATTAAACGAAATTTTGAGAATTTAATGGACAGTTTGCAATTGACTTACAACAAAGCCGAAATCCAAACCAAATATTACGCTGAATTTTGGAATCGGAGAAAAGCGGAACAAAATGACTCAATCGTTTATGAAATTATCCGAGAATTTAACTCAATCAAATCAGACAAAAAGCAACTGAATTTTCAAAATCAGTTTGTAAATGACACTTTAGTTGACTTATTAAAAATTGAGTTTGATAACGAAAATCTGAATTCTCAAAAAGCGGAATCTGACTTTTACCTATTAAAAAAATACGGACTTAATCAATCAGCTTATAACCTACTCTACGAACGAGCAGAATATTCGGAATTGGAATTAGACCGAGAAAAGCTAAAAAAGGAATTGATTAAAACAGCGGAATATGAACAACCTTGGCTCATCGATAATGAAAAATAAAGTACGTTGTACAACAATGTATAACCGCAATTACGGCGGATTCGACTACGTCCGAATCCACTCGGAATTGCTAAAGTCAGTGCTTAACCAAAAATTATTAACTTTAATCCCGTAACTGACGGTTATACGAGACCGTTGTGTGTAATACCCAAAAAACCTCGAAATCCGAATGAACGCTATCAAACTAAACGATATTTTAAAATTAGAAGATCTAAATAATACCAAAATCAGATTTAATTTAATGTTTGGCGGAAATTGGAATCCAATTGAAATGTTTAAGAATAACGAAATGGAAACTATTCTTGGTGGACACTATTGGAATTACGACAAAAAGAAATCATATAAATCAGGACAAATTACGGTAGGATTCATTCGTATAAAAAACAATGAAAATCTTTGGCTTTTATTTCATATTGGAAAAGTAACAAAAGATTTAAATCTTCAAAACGCAGTTGGTTACGAATATGAAACCTTGACCGAATACGAAAAATATTTTGGTCGAATAATAGTCAGGTTCAAGAATAAATCCCAAAATATGGTTAGAAAAGCAACTTCCGTAATTGACGACTGCGAAATTGCTCAAATTCTACCAGATATTTTTGATAATGATATTTTTCCTGGTTACGACAAAGTAAATATATCTTGGACCGAATTGTCAAGAGTAATTACAAAAGATACTTGGAAAACAGCATTGAGAAACCAAAAAGGAGTTTACTTGATTACTGATACTTCTAATGGAAAAATGTATGTTGGTTCAGCTTACGGAGACGAAATGATTTTAAATCGGTGGAAATCCTATGTAAAAATTGGAAATGGTGGAAATAAAGAATTGAAAAATTTAGAATTTGACCATATAAAAGAACACTTCCGGTATTCAATTTTGGATATATTCAAATCAACAACAGAAAACGAAACAATAATTGAAAGAGAAAGTTGGTGGAAAGAAACTTTATTAAGTAGAAAATTTGGGTATAACGCGAATTAATAATAAAAAAGTACTACACACAACAATGTATAACCGCAATTACGGCGGATTCGACTACGTCCGAATCCACTCGGAATTGCTAACGTCTGTTCTTAACACAAAAATTAAGTAACTTTAACTCCATAACTGCGGTTATACGAGACCGTTGTAACACATTTGAGAAAAACTAAAGACATATTAATTTTCGTATTTGCTATAGTTGTAGTTTCGGCTTTAGCTTATGCGATTTATTTATTCTTTTATGTTCAAAAGAGATACGCTGAAATACCTACCGACACAAAATCAATTTTTACGGAATCGAGATATTTATACGGAATAACATCTAATGACAATCTGAAACTTCGAACGGAATATTTACTCATAAAAACCGTTCGTGATTCGATAATCAAATATGAATATAAAAGTACGACAGATTCGACTCGGAATTTAAGAGTAAGTTACTTGACCAAAAATCAAGAAATTCAATTTGACTTAACCGATTACGTAAAGTATAAAAGCAAAACTATTCGGAGTAATTCGAACTCTTAAATTTGGTTTGATATGTACGAAATGAAAGAGCCGATTATTGACGGAATGAGTCCAGTAATGTTTAATAAAGATTATGGAATTTTAGCTATTTCGAATCCACTCGGACCTTCCGCTTTTTTTATGGATAAACAAAATGACAGTTTACAAGTAATGAAAATAAGTGAAAAATTATACTAAAAAACGTGTTACAACAATGTATAACCACAATTACGGCGGATTCGACTACGTCCGAATCCACTCGGAATTGCTAACGTCTGTACTTAACTCAAAAATTAAGTAACTTTAACTCCATAACTGCGGTTATACGAGACCGTTGTGGTGCATTTGAAAAAAATTGATAATGATATGGAATTTGTTCTTAAAAGAAACCTGAAAATTAATCGTATAAAAAAAATCACTCAATCATTTTTTAAATACAGCTATCTGATAATTGGAATTGTTACATTAATTTGGACATTATCTTTTATAGCCTTTCATTTTTATGTTAGCTCGGTTTTCGGCTTTAACCCTTCTTATGATAATCCAACATATACCGATTTTTATCAAAACAAACTGTTAGTTGATTTAATAAAATATATCAGCGGATTTTGGGTTGTAGCTTTATTGTGTGCTTTTTGTTTCTTTCCAATAATCATTTGCATAAATCTAATCTTGAAATATACTACCGAATTAATATTGAATTTAAAAATGATAGGGTTTAGTTTTCTTTGTTGTCTAATATCATATCTGATTTTATTTGCACCATATTTCGGAAATACATTTGAATGGATGCTTGATTAAAAAACTATGGATTTCGTAAAAAAAACGCACCACAACAATGTATAACCGCAATTACGGCGGATTCGACTACGTCCGAATCCACTCGGAATTGCTAACGTCTGTTCTTAACACAAAAATTAAGTAACTTTAACTCCATAACTGCGGTTATACGAGACCGTTGTAAACAATTATGAACGACCACGAAGAATATTTTAGAATTTCCAGAAACGGACACGTTCACATATTAAATAACCGAATTCCATTTAGGTGGAAAGAAATGATAATTTTTACTACAGCCTCATTCATTTTTCTGATTTTAATGTTTGGCTGGTTTGTCGGACTTTTCATTGCCATTCTTACTTTAATCTGTTATACTTTATACCGATTTGCATCGTGGATTTACTACACGGAATTAAAAATTGATAAAAAACTGGAAATATAACTCGACTTAAAAAAATACTTGACCGAACTCAAAAAACCGAATTGATAGCGGGCAAATTTGACCCAAACCGATTTGAATACTCAGAACTAACTCGAAGCGGAAAAACAAAATTTTTAATGAACTATCGAACACATAAAAACAATGAGTTGTTGATTATAAAAAACAAAGTAGATAAAGAGGTGATTGAAAAATACATCGCTGAAAAAATAGCCGTTTTATAGATGTTGTATTTTAGAATAGTATTTTTCTTATTATTTCTAGTGGAGTTAAGATTTCTAAATTTTAAATACAAACGTGATAAATACATTTGGATTGGAATAATATTGGTTTTCAGTTACATCGGATATTTTTTCTTTTTGTTTTATAAGAGGAAATTAATTACCAAAAGAAAATTTGAACCAAAATTCAACCGAAATAAATAACTGTTTACAACAATGTATAACCGCAATTACGGCGGATTCGACTACGTCCGAATCCACTCGCAGTTGCTAACGTCTGTTCTTAACACAAAAATTAAGTAACTTTAACTCCATAACTGCGGTTATACGAGACCGTTGTAGTGCATTTGAGAAAAACGAGAAACACATTGATAAAAAGAACATTCGATACACCTTTAGGAACAGTTTCTTGTGAATTAAATTCAAATTTCACATTTGCGGAATTACAGAATTCTGGAGCCTATAAAAACGGAATTTATGAAAGGTTTAAGACTGCTGCTTACGACATCGAATTAGTTGAATTTAAAGTAAAGCAACCATTTTATAACGGAGAAACAATAACCGATTCAAAATGTTGGATTTGGAGAATTGAGAAAATAAAAGACATCACAGAAAATCTTAAAATTAAAGTTCTCATTTCGGATTACCCAAAAAATGCTGAATTTGACTTTGCAACTGGTGAAAACTTAGACGCTTTTGAAATTATTAATGATGAGTGGAAATTGCATATCGGAACTGAAGACGGAGAAATATTAAACTATAGAGCTGAAAATGATGATTGGTTTCCAACTCGACTTTTGAATACTAAAAACCATTGGCAAGAAATAACCGAATTAAATAAGTCCTCAATCCAAACAAATGTGCCTGAATTAAAAATTGGAGAAAAAATCCATTTGCAGTATCTGACAGCTTTTGACAAACAAAATGTTGAAACTATCAATACTTGGGTTGCGGTTGATGAACATAAATCAGAACTAGAAAAATGGATTGGAATAGAATAAAAAAACGCACTACAACAATGTATAACCGCAATTACGGCGGATTCGACTACGTCCGAATCCACTCGGAATTGCTAACGTCTGTGCTAAACCGAAAAATTTGCGTACTTTAACCCGTAACTGACGGTTATACGAGACCGTTAGCAAAAATATTCCGAAAAGCATATGTACAATGAACATTACGTTTTCCAAACAAAAAACTCTTTCGATAAACCGATTTGGAGATATATGGATTTTTGGAAGTTCTTAAATCTATTAGAAACAAAATCACTTTTCTTTTCAAACTCTGATAATCTTGGAGATAATAACGAAGGGAGAATTCCTCATTTCATACTGGAAAGAATGATTGAACAAGATAATGAGAGAGGTAATAGAAATAATCAAGAGCTGAACGATTATCTTGAAAGTACTTTGAGAAAGAATCATTTAATCTCATCTTGGAGTTATGCAGAAAGAGAATCTTTTGCAATGTGGAAAATGTATGCTAAAGACAAAACCGGAGTTGCAATAGAAACTGACTTGAAATCACTTCAAGATTCATTTAATAAAACGGACAGAATTGTATATGTCGGAGAAGTTAATTACATAAATGAAGACAATTATCATTTTTCGACTTCAAATATGTTTTATCCATTCGTGACTAAATTAGATTTCTATAAGTTTGAAAATGAAATTAGGTGTGTAACTATAACCAAAGATGATGAAAAACCTGAAAGTAAATTGGTTGAAGTAGATTTAAACACTTTAATTAAGAAAGTACATATTTCACCAAATTCAAAACCTGAATTTCGAAAACTGATAGAATTATTAAAGAATGAATATCAACTTGAATTTGAAATATGCTACTCGAAAGTTAGTGATAGTTGGTTGTAAAATACTTTTGCTAACAATGTATTATATTAATTAAATCAATTAACCCTTATAAATAAAGGGTTTTAAAAGATTAATTAAAAAAGGGTACAACATAGGTATAACATTTTAACCTATCATTTGAAGTGATCTAAAGATATAAAAAAACCGCTTCTAAATTAATAGAAACGGTTTTCAATATGTATTTAAACTTAAAGTTATTAAGCTGCCGTACCAGAGCCTAAATACACACTATTTGATACTTGACTACCATCAGCAGAAACAAACGCCATAAATAGCTCTACTGTGTCTCCTGCATAAGTATTTGGTATAGTAATTACTTGAGAACCTACAGTTCTATCAGCACCATCAAGAATTGATACAGATTCTTTTTTACTTGGATTGTAAACTAATACCATCGCTTTATCTGTTGCATTTGCATTACCCTCTGCCGAGTTATCATCCCAATCAAAAGTTACTTGTCCTGATGTTGCTAAATCGGTTGAACCATTTAAAACACTTGACAAAGAACCTCTACTTAATAAAGCTAAAGAATAATCGATTGTAAAGTTAGGTGCGATACCTCCTACTGCATTATTTAATACATAAGACATTGCAGCATTAAATTCTGTTTTCTTAACAGCAAAAGCCTTATATCCAACTTTAATAAAATCGCTTGTCGCTTGAAGATACTCCAATGTAATAGTAAATTTATTACGCTGATTTACCTGTCCTTCTGTACGTGGATTCGCCACGCTTGCTGGCTTAATTCTGATGTAGTCAATACCTTTCCAACTACCGCCAATAATACTACCTACCTTTCCCGATAGACTTCCTAAAATACCCTGTGGAATTTTACCCATTTTTATAACAATTTAAAATTAATATTCGTTCGGACTTGGTACGGACTTGACATTGCTTTTAAACCTTGTTTTCGTTACTAATATAACGAGAATTATGCCATTTTGTTACTGTTTTAGGCTTGTGAGATGCCTTTGCATTAGGCTTCTTTTGTTTGCATTAGTTTGAAACAATTACGAATGTATGCAACCTTTAAAACTGCCATTTTATCAATGACATTTTGAAGCTCTTTTTCCTTTTTACTGATAACCTCAACCGCTTTTATGTGTTTTTGCATCTGGTCGCTGACATTATGAGAAGATTTAACGCCTTTTTTAAGCGTATTTCTGCAATCATCTACAGAAATAAACGGAATAACACTACCTTTTAAATAATAAGCGTAAAAACCGCCTATTTGCAACATCATAGATAAGTGAAATAGCGTGTTTTTTTCTGTTTCGGTTTTTGTGATTACTACAAAACAGTTAGGACAAGGATTTGAGAGGGGTTTTCCACTGTTAAGTCCTTTGTTTAGGATAAAAAAATGAGGGTTCGAGTAGGTTTTTCCGATTTGGTGGGTTTTCATTTCAAAATAAGACATAGCTATCCAATTAAAAGTTCGCTACGCTCACACATATTTTTTTTTAAAATGAAAAAGAAAAAAATTAAAAAAAGAAAGCCTACCGCTTTGTGGCGTGGGTAAGGCTGTCAAGCTTTTTTTAAAAAAGTTTTTGAAAAATTTTATTGAAAAAGAAATTGCATTAATTAAAGCCAAAAGTTGTTTTGTAGTAGTAATAAAAAGTTTTTTAAAAAACCGTAGGCTTGAGCTTTATAGCCTTAAAGCGTGGGCTGTTGGAAGCCACATATATTTGCTATCTTTTATTAATTTAATGTTATACCTGCCAATATTACTATTATAA